>NZ_FMHU01000001.1:657355-986033 GCF_900091415.1 Micromonospora inyonensis
CGAGCAGGGTCTGGGCGTTCTCCCGGGTCGGGGGCTCGCCAGGGCGCAGCTTCCGGTAGATGTCGAGTAGCGCCTCGTCCTGGCCGGCGATGTGGTCCTTCTCCAGGGTGGTCATCATCAGCTCGGACCAGCCGAACCGCTCGCGGATCTGCTCGGCCGACCACCCGATCGCCTTGAGCAGGACGGTGACGGCCTGGCGGCGCTTGCGGTCGATCCGGACGCCGACGGTGTCGCGCTTGTCGATGTCGAACTCCAGCCAGGCACCCCGGCTCGGGATCACCTTGACGCTGGAGAGGTCGCGGTCGGAGGTCTTGTCCGGCTGCTTGTCGAAGTAGACGCCCGGCGAGCGGACGAGCTGGCTGACCACGACGCGCTCGGTGCCGTTGATGATGAAGGTGCCCTTCGGCGTCATCATCGGGAAGTCACCCATGAACACCGTCTGGCTCTTGATCTCGCCGGTGGTGTTGTTGGTGAACTCCGCGGTCACGAAGAGCGGCGCGCAGTAGGTCAGGTCCTTCTCCTTGCACTCCTCGATCGAGGCCTTGACCTCGTCGAAGCGCGGCGCCGAGAAGGAGAGCGACATGGTGCCGGAGAAGTCCTCAATGGGACTGATCTCTTCGAGGATCTCCGCGAGACCCGAGCGTGCGTGCGGGTCGTCAGCCGACCGGCCCTGCCAGGCCTCGTTCCCGACGAGCCAGTCGAAGGACTCGTTCTGGATGGCGAGGAGGTTGGGGACCTCGAGATGTTCGGTGATCCTGCCGAATGAGACACGGCGGGGAGCGAAAGCGCTCGACGTACGACTGGTCTTCGCAGGGCGGGAAGCTGCCAAGATGCGTCCTTCCGAGGACCGGTGCTGCAGAACGGCTGGTACGCGTGCACTCCAATGACCCCACTTGAAATATCCTCAATCGGACATTCCGAGCAGGGGTCGAGATCGGAAGGCAGCGCAAACTAGCAGTGTAGCCGAGAGGCTAACCGCTGTCCAGCCCACCCCGCAGGTCGCCGCGGAACGTGCCTCGGGACCCCCGAAACGGGGTCTACCGGGCCGCTCGGAACGCGGCGCTCCCGCTGGACCACCCGAGTTGCTGCGGCATGGTGCCGCCGCTGCCCTTACCCCGGGCGTGGCCGTCGCAAGCGTGGAAGGTCTTGCAGGTGTCAGCGTGCCTGTCCGGGCGGGGTCGCGTCAAGGGCTGATCACCTTCCGGAGGGCTCTTTCCCACCGCCGTGCGACCGTACGACACCGCTGCGTCACCGGACGCCAGAGCCAATTCCCAGCTCACGCGCACTGTCAGCAGGTGACGGGACGACGACGGGCGGTGACCCCCCTCAAGGGATCACCGCCCGTCGTCAGCCGTCGTATGCCTCAGCTCACGTGAGCCGGACACCGTCGAGGCAGGCTCGGGTCACTTGAGGGTGACCTTGGCGCCCTCGCCCTCGAGCTTGGCCTTGGCCTTCTCGGCCGTCTCCTTGTTGACCTTCTCCAGGATGGCCTTCGGAGCGCTCTCGACGGCGTCCTTGGCCTCCTTCAGGCCCAAGCCGGTCAGCTCACGCACGACCTTGATGACCTGGATCTTCTTGCCGCCGTCGGCCTCGAGGACGACGTCGAACTCGTCCTTCTCCGGCTCGGCCTCGGCAGCCGCGCCGCCGCCGCCACCCTGGGCGACCATCATCGCGGCCGGGGCTGCGGCGGTGACCTCGAAGGTCTCCTCGAACTGCTTCACGAACTCGGAGAGCTCGATCAGCGTCATCTCCTTGAACGCGTCGAGCAGCTCGTCGGTGCTGAGCTTCGCCATAGCTGGCGTCCTTTCCTAATCTACGGAAGATCGAACCGGGGTGCCGGGAGGCCGTCAGGCCTGCTCGGCGCCCTCCTTCTCGCGCTTGTCCTGCAGAGCAGCCGCCAGACGGGCGGTCTTCGACAGCGGGGCCTGGAACAGGGCCGCGGCCTTGCTCAGGTTGCCCTTCATCGCGCCGGCCAGCTTGGCCAGCAGCACCTCACGGGACTCCAGGTCGGCGAGCTTCGTGACCTCGGCCGCGGAGATGGCCCTGCCCTCGAAGACACCGCCCTTGATGACGAGCTTCGGGTTGGCCTTCGCGAAGTCGCGAAGTCCCTTCGCCGCCTCGACGACGTCGCCCGAAACGAAAGTCAGCGCGGTAGGACCGGTGAACAGCTCGTCGAGGCCGGCGATGCCGGCGTCCGTCGCAGCGCGCTTGGCCAGCGTGTTCTTGGCAACCGTGTAGGTCGTCTCCTGGCCCAGCGAGCGCCGCAGCTGGGTCAGCTGGGCGACCGTCAGGCCGCGGTACTCGGTCAGCACGGTGGCGCCGGCGCCCCGGAACTGCTCGGTCAGCTCGGCGACGGCCGTGGCCTTGTCGGCCCGGATCGGCTTGTCCGCCATGTCCCTCCTCTCTCGTTGCGCCAGGCTGGTCACCAACGAAGCCGGGAGGCGTCGGTGGTGGCGGAGGAATCGCGGGTAACGAGAAAAGCCCCGGCGCAGGGCGCACGGGGCGAGGGCCGGCCGATCGGGAACGTAGTCGGCGGACCACGTGCCAATGAGCCGATTTTCGCTTGCCGCCCTACGCGGGTCGCCCGTCGTTCGCGGGACCTTCGACCGTGCCGGAGCACGGTGACCAGCGGTCTCTGGGTGGTACCACATCCAAAACTACATTGGA
Organism: Micromonospora inyonensis; assembly: GCF_900091415.1. NCBI lineage: Bacteria > Bacillati > Actinomycetota > Actinomycetes > Micromonosporales > Micromonosporaceae > Micromonospora > Micromonospora inyonensis. The sequence continues at coordinate 660,023 of NZ_FMHU01000001.1, forward strand.
TGACGTCGAAAGACTACGCGACCTCTCCCCCACCGCCAAATCCACCCCGACGTGTGCCCGGTCACCCCGACCGGGTCGCCACCACCCGACCGGACGGCACGGCAGCGCCGCCCGGGACGACCCCGGTGGCCTCAGCCCCGCAGCCGGCGACGCCAGGCGTAACCGGCCAGCACCGCGCTGCTCCAGAGCACCGCCCAACCCGTCAACAGGAGCGCCACCGGCACCGCCACCCCCGCCGCGGTGGCCCGCGCGGTCGGCAGGACCGGGGGCGCGAGCCACGGCAGGACCGAGCCGGAACGGCCGAACACCAGCGCGACGACCGTACCGACCGCGAGCACCGCGACGCCGTACCCGGTGCTGCCGGCGCAGGCACGGCTGGCCAGCGCGCCCAGCGCCACGGCGGCGGGCACGGCGAGCAGGTGGGCCCAGAGCCCGAGCGCGATCCCCACCGGCACCGACCGGTCGTCGACGGCCACCGGAGTGGCCAGCCCACCCAGCGGCCACGGCAGCACCAGCGCCAGCGTCACCGTGCCGAGCACCACCACGGTCGCGGCCAGCAGACCGGCCAGCTGTTCCCGGCGACGGCTGCCGACCGCCACCACCGCCATTCGACGCTGCACGTCCGGCTCCACGTCCAGCAGCAGCTTGGCCTGCCAGGCCAGCACCGGGAAGAGGACCACCGCCGAGACGCCGTACGCCTCCGCCGGCTGGGCGCGACCGCCGCCGTAGAGGACCCCGAGCACGACCAGGCCGGCGAGGAGTGGCCCGAGGACCCGGCCGGTACGCAGGAACCCGGCCAGCCGGAGCCGGACCAGCGCGGTCACCGGGCCACCTCGTCCGGGAGCGCGGTGTCGTCGGCCGCCGGTGGGCGCGGCCCCACCCCGGGAGTCGCTCCGTCCCTGGCCCGCCCGGCGGCGCGTACCCGCAGCACCTGGTGGCCGGCGGCGCGCAGCCGGGCGACCGTGCCGGCGACCCGCGCGGCGGGCACCGCCACCTCGACCACCGCCACGTCCTCCGGTTCGTCCGGCCCGGTCTCGGTCACCGTGCCCTCGGCGACCGTCCAGCGCCGCGCTCCGGGCAGCCGGACCGTTTCGTTGCGGTGGTCGCTGACCAGCACCCGACCGCCGGCGGCGAGCACCTCGTCGACCACCAGCGGCACCAGGTCGCGGGCGGCGGCGTCCAGGCCCTCCCAGGGTTCGTCGAGCACCAGCAGGCCGGGCGGTCGGAGCATCGCCTGCGCCAGGCCGACCTTCTGCGCCGTCCCCTTCGACAGGTCCGCCAGACGGACCCGGCGGAACCCGGCGATGCCCAGGCGGGACGTCCACTCGTCGACCGCCCGGTCCGCCTCGGCGGCGGAGAGCCCGGCCACCCGGGCCATCGCGGTGAGGTAGTACGCCACGGTGAACGGCTGGTCGGCGGGGAACCGCTCCGGCACCCAGCCGACGTGGCGGGGACGGTCGACGACCCGTCCCCGGGTGGGGCGGAGCACCCCGGCCGTCACCTGGAGCAGGGTGGACTTGCCAGCCCCGTTACGGCCGAGAACGACCGCCACCTCACCCGGCCCGACCTCTGCGTCCGCCTGTCGCAGCACCCACGGCCCCCGCCGGTGGTACCGCACCGAGACGTTCTCCAGCCGCATGTGACGAGCCTGCCACAGGAGAGACGGATCGGGGCGCCGCCACCAACGGTGACGACGCCCCGACGGGTTGTTCCGTTCGTCAGCCCTCGGACGGAGCCTCGTTCAGGTTCTTCACCAGGTTCGGGTCGACCGGGACGCCCGGGCCCATCGTGGTGGTGAGGGTGACCTTCTTGAGGTACTTGCCCTTGGCGGCCGACGGCTTGACCCGCAGCACCTCGTCGAGGACGGCCGCGTAGTTGTCGATCAGCTGCGTCTCGGAGAAGGACGCCTTGCCGATGATCAGGTGCAGGTTCGAGTGCTTGTCCACCCGGAAGGCGATCTTGCCGCCCTTGATGTCCGTGACGGCCTTGGCGACGTCCATGGTCACCGTGCCCGTCTTCGGGTTCGGCATGAGACCGCGCGGGCCCAGGATCCGCGCGATCCGACCGATCTTGGCCATCTGGTCCGGGGTGGCGATCGCCGCGTCGAAGTCCAGCCAGCCCTCCTGGATCCGGGCGACCAGCTCGTCGGTGCCCACCTCGTCGGCTCCGGCGGCGGCGGCCTCCTCGGCCTTCGCGCCGGCAGCGAAGACGATCACGCGGGCGGTCTTACCGGTGCCGTGCGGCAGGTTGACCGTGCCGCGGACCATCTGGTCCGCCTTCCGGGGGTCGACGCCGAGGCGCATGGCGACCTCGACCGTGGCGTCGAACTTGACGTTGGTGGTCTCCTTGGCGAGCTTGACCGCCTCGGCCGGGCTGTACAGCTTCGACCGGTCGATGACCTCGGCGGCCTTACGGTAGCTCTTGCTGCGCTGCATGTTCTGACTACTCCTGTGGTCTCTGGCGGGCGCCGTGCGTCACGCGCCCTCCCACGAACGGGTCTGGTGTCTGGTCGCCGAGGTCAGTCGTTGACGACGATGCCCATCGACCGGGCGGTGCCGGCGATGATCTTCTCAGCCTGGTCGAGGTCGTTGGCGTTGAGGTCGGCCATCTTCTTCTCGGCGATCTCACGCAGCTGGGCGCGGGTGACCGAGCCGACCTTGTCCTTCTGCGGCACCCCGGAGCCCTTCTGCACACCGGCGGCCTTGATCAGCAGCCGGGCGGCGGGCGGGGTCTTCAGCACGAAGGTGAAGGTCCGGTCCTCGTACACGCTGATCTGGGCGGGGACGATGTCGCCCCGCTGCGACTCGGTCTGCGCGTTGTAGGACTTGCAGAACTCCATGATGTTCACGCCGTGCTGGCCGAGCGCGGGGCCGACCGGCGGCGCCGGGGTGGCCTGGCCCGCCGGCAGCTGAAGCGTGAACGTCTTGACGAGCTTCTTCTTCGGAGGCATGTCTCTTCCTGGGGCTTGGAACGGGAAAAGTGATGCTGGCGCGTCCCGCTTGATGCGCGCACGGTCAGCACGACAGGCGGGAGCGACATTCAAGGGTAGCGCAGGCCGCCGCAACCCCTCAGCGAGGGCCGCCGGACCTGTGTACGGGTCGGGGCGGCGGGCCTCGCCCACCGCCCCGGACGCTACGTCAGATCTTGGTGACCTGGTTGAAGTTGAGCTCCACCGGGGTCTCCCGGCCGAAGATCGACACCAGCACCTTGAGCTTCTGCTGGTCGGCGTTGATCTCGCTGATCGTGGCCGGCAGCGAGGCGAACGCGCCGTCGGTGACGGTGACCGAGTCGCCGACCTCGAAGTCGAGGACCTTGATTTCGGGCTTCGCCTTCTTCTGCTCGGTCTCCACCGCCGGGGCCAGCCACTTCAGGACCTCGTCGAGGGAGAGCGGGGCCGGCCGGTCGGCCCGGTCGGTCGCCCCCACGAAACCGGTGACGCCCGGGGTGTTGCGGACGCAGGAGTACGACTCGGGGGTCAGCTCCATCCGGACCAGGATGTAACCCGGGAAGACCTTGTTCTGGACCTGGAGGCGCTTGCCGTTCTTGACCTCTACCTCTTCCCGGGTCGGCACCTCGACCTGGTAGATGTAGTCCTCCATGTCGAGGCTGGTGATCCGGGTCTCGAGGTTGGTCTTGACCTTGTTCTCGTAGCCCGCGTAGGAGTGCACCACGTACCAGTCACCCGGTGCGTAACGCAGCTTCTGGCGCAGCTCGGCAACCGGGTCGAACTCCGGCTCCGGCTCCGGCTCGGTCAGCGCGAACTCCGGCTCGCTGGCGGCCTCGACCGACTCGTCACCCGCCGCCGTCACCACCGAGGACTGCTCGTCCGCGGGTCCGGCGGTCTCGTCGTACTCAGGCACGCTCGCTCACTTCCGTCACTATCGCTTGGTCAGCTGGATCCACCGAAGACCAGCAGCGCGCCCTTGGCGAACACGAAGTCGAGTCCGACGACGAGCGCGGTGACCACCGTCACGAACGCGACCACCACCGCGGTGTAGGTCAGCAGCTCCTTGCGGGTCGGCCAGATGACCTTACGCAGTTCGGCCACGACCTCGCGGATGAACCGCGCGATGCGCCCGAACAATCCGACCTTGTCGTCCGACTTGGTCTTCGGCTTGCTGTCGGCCGATTCGGCCTTGGTCCGCGACCGGGTCGCGGTGCCGCCCCGAGATACCGGCTCCTCGGCGTCGGTGGCGTCGTCGTCGGCCACGCTCTCGACGACCTCGTCGTCGAGACGGTCGTCGCCGGCGTCCTCGCCGCGCCGCTTGTTGTCGGCCACTTCGCCCTCCGTCGCGGATGTCGGGTCGCACGTTGTCGGACGTGCGCGGCGCTGGTCACGCCGGCCGGACCAACCGTCCCGCGACGGGCCGCGGCCGGCGGATCAGCCGAAGGGCCCGATGCCTCGGAGCCACCCAGCCGATACCACCACCACGGGCCGAACGCCGCCGGCAGGCGGCGCGACCCACGGGACGGTCAGGCCTGAGGCGCAGGGGTGACAGGACTTGAACCTGCAGCCTGCGGTTTTGGAGACCGCTGCTCTGCCAATTGAGCTACACCCCTGTGCGGCGCGCTCTCCCCGCACCGACACGCAGGACGGTGCAGGGGTCACTTGCCCCACGGCGGACCAGTGTACGGGTAGTGGGTCCACTTTCCCAACCGGTCCGCCCCTCGCGGGTCGAAACGCAGCTCAGCGGGGTGGCCGGATGACCGCCCGGGCCTGGGCGAGGATCTTCTCCCCACCGCAGGTGGCGGTCAGGTCGAGGCGGATCAGCCCGTCCTCGGTGATCTCCCGCACCTTCGCGGCGACCTCGATCTCGGCCCCCTCGTCGTCGTCCGGCACGACGACCGGACGGGTGAAGCGGACGTTGTAGTCGACCACCGCGTCCGGCGCGCCGGCCCACTCGGTGACCGCCCGCCCGACCAGCGCCATGGTGAACATCCCGTGCGCGATCACCCCGGGCAGCCCCACGCCGGTGGCGAAACGGTCGCTCCAGTGGATGGGGTTGAAGTCGCCGGAGGCACCCGCGTAGCGGACCAGGTCGGCCCGGGTGATCCGGTACGTCCTGGTGGGCAGCTCGATCGGGGCCGTCGCCGCGTCGGTGGCCGTGGCCATGTCAGTCCTCCCCGCGTACGACGAGCTTCGACCAGGCGGTGACCACGGGCTCGTCGGCCACCGTGGAGACCTCGGTCCGGATGGTCAGGAAGCCGTGCCCGCCCCGGTTGTCGATCGCCTCGACATGGTTGACGCAGACCAGCTCGTCCCCGGCGACCACCGGGCGGGTGTAGGCGAACCGCTGGTCGCCGTGGACGACCCGGCTGTAGTCCACCCCGAGGTCGGGGTCGTCGACGATCTGGCGGCTCGCCGCCATGGTGATCGTCACCGGGAAGGTCGGCGGGGCGACCACGTCGCGGTGACCGAGGGCCCGGGCGGCCTCCGGGTCGTGGTACGCGGCGTCGGTGGCGCCGATCGCCGTGGCGAACTCACGGATCTTCTCTCGGCCCACCTGGTAGGGGGCGGTCGGCGGGTAGCTCCGGCCGACGAAGGACGGGTCCAGTGACATGCCGAGAACCTACACGGACGAAAAACGCCGATCCGGTACGCACGGGCGGCGGATGCCGTGCCCTGCGCGCCGGATCGGCGTCGGGAGCTGAGTGGAGCGGCCGCCGGGTCAGCGGGTCTCGCGGTGGACGGTGTGCTTGCCGTCCCGGGGGCAGAACTTCTTCAGCTCGATGCGGTCCGGGTCGTTACGACGGTTCTTGCGCGTGATGTAGTTGCGCTCCTTGCACTCCACACACGCCAAAGTGATCTTCGGCCGGACATCGGTCGCCTTCGCCACGGCGGAGTGCCTTCCTCGCTAAGGATCAACTACGGCGTAGCAGCTTATGCGCTGACTACGCGGACACGCAAAGTGGGCGCCATTGGCGCCCGTTCCACCGACCACCGGACACCGGCCCGGAGGACGAGAGTAGCGGTGGCCGGACTTGAACCGGCGACACAGCGATTATGAGCCGCTTGCTCTGCCATCTGAGCTACACCGCCGCAGGCGGGTCCAGCCGGACCCTCTGAGCCCCCTTACGGAATCGAACCGTAGACCTTCTCCTTACCATGGAGACGCTCTGCCGACTGAGCTAAGGGGGCCTACCCGATCACCCCGGGAGGTGTCGCGCAGGGGTAACAGTACACGGCGGATACCCGGAGGTGAAATCGGATCCCCCCTCCCCCGCCGTGGCGCGCGTCGGCGCAGGTCAGGGCACCACGCGGAGGCGTCGCACGTCCGGGCCGGGCACCGACTCGACCTCCGCCTGGGCCCCGAACCACGCCTCCAGCCGCTCGTACGGCAGCGGACGGCTGAACAGGAAGCCCTGCCCGATGTCGCAACCGATGTCCTGGAGCAGCTCCAGGGTCAGCTCGCTCTCCACCCCCTCGGCCACCACGGCCAGGCCGAACTGCTGGGAGAGGGTCACCACGGCGTTGACGATCGCCAGGTCGCCCGGATCCGTCGCCATGCCCTGCACGAAGGAACGGTCCACCTTCACCTCGTGCACCGGCAGTCGGCGCAGGTAGGCCAGGGAGAAGGAGCCGGTGCCGAAGTCGTCCACCGACAGGCGGACACCGAGGTCGCGCAGGCGTCGCAGGGTCGGGATGGGGCGGTCGGTGCCGTCCAGCACCCCGGTCTCCCTGATCTCGAAGGTGACGCGCTGCGGCGGCACACCGTACTCGTCCAGCAGCTCGCGTACCTGGTCGGGGAAGTGCCGGTCGGTGAGCGTACGCGCGGAGAGATTGACCGCGACGGAGAGCGGCTGCTCGGCGTGCGTCCAGTCCCGGCTGCGTCGCAGCCCCTCCCGGAGCACCAGTTCGGTGAGCCGGCCGAGCTGACCGGTGTGCTCGGCCACCGCGACGAAGTCCTCCGGCGTGACCGCGCCGTGCGCCGGGTGCTCCCAGCGGGCCAGGCACTCCACCCCGACCAGTCGCCGGTCGCGCAGGGTTACCTTCGGCTGGTAGTAGACCTCGACCCCGCCCTCGTCGAGGGCCTGCCGCAGGTCACCGGCGATGCCGAGGCGGCGCAGCGACCGGGACTCCAGCGCCGGACTGAACAGCTGGATGCTGCCCGGCGTCGACTTCGCCGCCGTCGCCGCCAGCTCCACCCGTTGCAGCAGGGTGGCCGCGTCGCTGCCGTGGTCCGGGTGGACGGCGACCCCGACGGCGGTGTCCACGTCCAGGGTGAGCGGCTCGAAGACCATCTCGTCGCGGATCTGCTCGCGCAGCCGGGCGGCCAGTTCCAGGGCCGCCTCGGCGCTCTCCACCCGGAGGGTGAGCAGGAACTCGTCTCCGCCGAGCCGACCGACCAGGGCCGAGGACGGGGCCGACGCGCGCAGCCGCTCGGCGACCTCGGCGAGGACCTTGTCCCCGGCGACGTGGCCGAGGGACTCGTTGACCTGGCGCAGCCCGTCGACGTCGAAGAGGAGGACGGCGACCACCTCGCCCGGGGCGCGGATCCGGACCGCCTCGCCGAGCGCGTCGGCGATCCGCCGCCGGTTCGGCAGCTTCGTCAGCCCGTCGTGGTAGGCGTCGTGCCGGAGCCGGTCCACCAGCCGGGAGTTCTCCAGGGCGATCGCGGCGTGCGCGGCCACCGTCTCGAAGACGGGAATGTCGTCCGGGGTGAAGTGACCCGCGTCACTGAGCCGGTTGACCACCTCGAGCGTGCCGATCACCGCCTGGCCGGAGCGCAGCGGCACCGCGATGACGTCCTTGACCCCGGTGCCGCGCAGGGCGGCACCGAGCTGGTCGTCGCCGTCCAGCCGGGCGCCCCAGGCCAGGGTGCGCCGCTCCCGGCGGGCCTCCTCCCGCACCACCACCGGGGTGGGCGGGACGTCGAGCAGGCCCGGAGCGTCCACCCGCGCGGTGAGCATGACCTCGGAGTGCCGCCCCTGGGCGGGCAGCCAGAGAGTGGCGTACTCGGCCTGCATGAGCTTGCGGATCCGGGCGAGCAGGACGTCGACCAGGGTGCCGTCCTGCCCGCTGGTGGTCATCGCCCGGGTCAGCTCGTACATGTCGCCGAGGGTGCGGTGCTGGCGGAAGAACTGCGCGTAGGAGCGGTAGACCAGCACCACCGCGAAGGCCAGCACCACGATGAGCACCAGGGCCCACCAGTTCGTCTCGATCGTGATCAGGACCACCAGGCCGATGACCACGTTTATCCCCGACGTCAGCAGCGGCGGCCCCGCCGTGCGGATCACCTCCCGCCCGGCCTGCCAGCCGTGCATCAGGCTGATGACGCCACCGACCGCCGCCAGGGAGGCCAGCGTGTTCAGGATGACCGCGCCGAACAGGGTCAGCCAGGTGCGCGGGCCGACGCCGTCCAGCGGTGGCAGGGCGACCAGCACCAGCCCGGCCAACGACATCGAGGCACCGGCCTTGGCGACGTTGAACCACAGCTTGGTGGGCGAGGTGCGGCGACTGAACTGCACGACGAGCACCGCCGCCACGCTCAGCACGACGACCGTCAGCGGCGGCAGCCAGAAGAAGGCGAGAACGAGCGGGATCTCGTTGATGGTGAAGGTCAGTCCCTGCCGGCCGATGACGAAGTGCAGTACCTGGCTGACGGCGGCGACCATCACGACCAGCAGGGCGAACGTCAGTACCGGGTTACCCGGGGACGGGTCCGACACGAGAGCCAGGGCGACCGAGCAGACCACGGCGAACAGGGCCAGCGGACCGGTGATCAGCCAGGCCTGGTCGGTCGATCTGCGCGACGACGGGCGAGCGCTCGTCATCCGGCTCCCTCGTTACTCGTGCCTCGAACGGGCCTCCAACCAGCGACCTCTCGACGACCTCAGGGGACGAGGACGGAGACCGCCGACACCGGGGCACTCCACTCGAAATCAGACTGCGGTCCGGCGCTGTCGGTGCCGAGGAAGCCGGCGGCGAGCACGGCAAAGGCCATCAGCGCCATGACTGCGGCGAACCGGAAGGGCTTCCGACCAGACATCACTGCGCTCCTGTCAACAGGGGTGGGGGGGAGAAGACGGATGGAGGAGGTTCCACGATCGTGCCACAGAGGTCCGATCGAGCAAAGGGGCGTGGGAACGGGCACACCGGGGATCGGGGGGTTCGGACCGTTCGTACCTACCCCGACTCCGAATAGCTACCCCTGATTTCGGCGTTCATCTCACCATGTGCACCTTCCCGCTCATGTTGCCGCAGTACGTGATTCGTCATCAATCCCCAAGATCGCCTCGACCCGCCCACCGGCCCCCACCTGCCAGGATGCACCTTCACCCTAGACCGAGAGACCGACATAAATAGAGAGATGCCGAACGACGGGAATGGGGGTAGCGGGAACTGCCCCGGCAAATGCCGCCGCGCCGGCAAACTCAACGACGGCAACACGTCCGGTCCCGACGCCACCACAGTGGGCGGTGTGGCCACCCCGTCGGCGGGAACGAGGTGGCCACGGTGCACTACCGCGCCGCCGGCAAGGCGGCCCGGACCGCCTCGGCGAGCGAGGTCGGTTCCCGACCGATCAGCGCCCGCAGGTCGTCGCCCTCGACGTACAGGTCGCCGAGGGACAGCCCCCGGTCGGCGTCGGCGAGAACCGCCGCGTACGGCTCGGGCACGCCCGCGCCGACCAGGATCTCGGTGTACTTCTCCACCGGCAGGTCGGTGTAGCCGACGTCCCGCCCACTCTGCCGGGCCACCTCGGCGGCCAGGTCGGTCATGCTGAACGGCGCGCTGCCCAGCTCGTACACCCGGCCGGCGTGCCCCTCGGCGGTCAGCACGGCGGCGGCGGCCTCGGCATAGTCGGCGCGGGCGGCCGCGCTGACCCGGCCGTCGCCGGCGGATCCGAGGACCCCGTGCTGGAGGTACGTGGCGAGCTGGCTGGTGTAGTTCTCCAGGTACCAACCGTTGCGCAGCAGCACGTACGGCAGGCCGGACGCGTCCAGCTCCCGCTCGGTGGCCAGGTGTTCGGCGGCGAGCAGGAGACCGGAGGTGTCGGCCTTCACGATGCTGGTGTAGGCGACCAGCCCGACGCCGGCCTCCCGGGCGGCGGCGACCACGTTGTGGTGCTGGGCCCCCCGCCGCCCGACCTCACTGCCGGAGACGAACAGCAGCTTCTCCGCGCCGGCGAACGCGGTCCGCAGCGACGCGGGGTCGTCGTAGTCGGCCGCCGACACCACCACGCCGCGCGCTTCGAGGTCGGCGAGGCGGGACACGTTCCGGCCGAGGGCGACGACCCGGTCGGCCGGGACGCCGCGTCGCACCAGCGACTCGACGGCGAGGCGGCCGAGGTGACCGGTGGCACCGGTGACGACGATGGACATGGTGTTTCTCCTCTGGGATCCCGGGTCTGACGTGTGTCACCTGAACCAACGGGAAGACTTCCGCCGTACTTCCCGTTGGAGAGTAGGCACCTTGAAGTGAGTTACTTTCTGAGAGAGAGTCAGGACGTGGAACCGGATCCCTACCAGCGGAACTGCGGCAGCCGGCAGGTCCTCGACCGGATCGGCGACCGATGGAGCGTGCTCGTCGTGCTCACCCTCGCCCACGGCGGGAAGCGCTACGGCGAACTGGCCCAGCGCATCGACGGCGTCAGCCAGAAGATGCTCACCCAGACGCTGCGCGGCCTGGAACGCGACGGGCTGGTCAGCCGTACCGCGCACGCCACCGTTCCGCCCCGGGTCGACTACGAGTTGACCGACCTTGGCCGCAGCCTGGTCGACCTGGTCGCCGGGCTGGAGGCGTGGGCGACCGGGCACCTGGGCGAGATCGAGGCCGCCCGAGCCCGCTACGACGCCCGCTGACCGGCGCCCCGCAGGGCACCTGGTGACCATTCCGCCCTGGTCCTCGTCGGGAGGCGGTAGACCGAGACGTGGGACCGGGAGTCGGCGGTGAACTCGGAGGCGTCCCAGTCCGCGTGCCGGCTCTCCAGCTCGAACCCGGCCAGTTGGGCCATGAGGTCCAGTTCCGCCGGCCAGATGTAGCGGTGCGGGCTGCGGCCGAGCGTCGCCTGCCGGCCCTCGCCGAAGCGGAAGTGGTGCGAGACCACGTGCTGGCGCAGCACGTCGTAGGTGTCCAGGCCGATGTAGTCGGGCTCGCAGTGCCAGACCACGGCCTGCTGGCCCGGCGGGAGCTTGCGCAGCTCGGGCACCCACAGCTCGATGACGAACCGGCAGCCGGGGGTGAGGTGACGGGCCGCGTTACGGAAGCACGCGACCTGCTCGGCCTGGGTGAGCAGGTTGGAGATCGTGTTGAGGACGAGGTAGACCAGCGAGAACGCACCGGGCGCGACGGTGGTCGCCATGTCGCCGACGACCACGGGGATCGTCGCCTCGTCCGCCTTCGTCCGCAGCTGGTCGAGCATCGGGCGGGACAGCTCGATGCCGGCGACGGGCACTCCCCGGCCGGCGAGCGGGACGGCCACCCGGCCGGTGCCGATGGCGAACTCCAACGCCCGGCCACCGGCGGCGAGTGCGGCGAGGCGCTCGACGGTCGGGGTCGTGGTGATCTTCTCGCCCTGGGAGTCCGCCAACGAGATCGCGAGCTGGGGTGGCCTGGCCTGCCTCGCCGCCGCCGCCAGTTACGGGGTCAGCTACGTCTACTTGGGACGCTACCTGACCGGTCGGGGGATCAGTCCGATCGTGCTGTCGGCTAGCCAGCTCGGCGCGGCCACCGCACTACTCGCCCTGGCCATGCCGTTCGCCGGACTGGAGCCGCCGGTCTGGCGGGTCGACGCCGTGTTCAGCCTGCTCGTACTCGGTGTGCTCGGCACCGGCGTGGCGTACGTGCTGAACTACCGCATCATCAGCGACGAGGGTCCCACCGCCGCCTCCGTGGTCGCGTACCTGCTTCCGATCGTCGCCGTACTGCTCGGGTGGCTCGTGGTGGACGAGCCCGTCACCGGCGCGATCCTGGTCGGTGTCGGCCTGGTCCTCGTCGGGGGTCGTACTCACCCGCCGGCCGGTCGCCCGGTAGCCGCTCGCCGGCCTCCCCGACTTGCCGGGCGGCGACACGATTGCCGGGTGTCCTCGACCGCTTCCGGCGAGGCGGAGAGTGCCGACGGCACGGGCGGGTCGGTACGACATGAACCGGGCCGGTGCGGTCGGGTACAGAGGCGTTGTCGGTGGCCGCGCATGCCGGACGCCGCCAGGTCTGCTTCCGGATAGGATGCCGCTCACCGTGATGCCACCACCCTCGGTGAATCGTGCGATAGTCGCGGCCTCGATCGTCCCTGGGAGCGTGGATGAAGACCGTGGCGCGTCAGATCGCGAGCCTGGTGACCGGCTTGATCGGCATCGTGCTGCTGGGCATCGGGTTGAATCAGGTGCTCGACATCGGCAGTTGCTCGTCGGGTGGTTCGTATGTGGTCGCGCGTCCCTGCCCTGAGGGCTCGACGGGCTTGTTCTGGCTGTCGATGGCCGGCGCGATCATGTGGATTCTGGGCATAATCGTGAGCAAGCAAAACTTCTCCGGCCCGGGCGCCGGGCAGGTCCTGTGGACGGTCGGCTTCGCCGGAGGCGGCGCCGCCCTGCTGGTCAAGGTGCTCACCCAACCGTCGATGCCACCGGACGCGAGGCTCGGCGCATCCATTGTGGCTGCGGTGTTCATTCCGATGGGCCTGGTCGTCGGGATCGTCGGGGTCGTGCAGCTCGTACGGCAGCGGGGTGGGGACGGCAACAGCTCACGACGGACCACGGGCGGTGCCCGGACCGGCGCACCGTCGCGTCGGGGCGGTCCGACGGACGGCAGCGATTCCTGGTCCCGGCTGAAGGTCCTGAACGCTCTCCGGAGCATGAGAGTGCTCACGCGCGAGGAGTACGACGCACTCAAGGCCGACCTGGCCGACTCCGAGCCGGACGGCCCACGGAAGCCGGGGGTCGACCGGGTCGCCCTGATCCGACAGCTGGCCGACCAGCGGTCCTCGGGAGCCCTGAGCGTCGAGGAGTTCGAGGCCCGGAAGCGCCGGGTCATGCGCGGTGAGCGAATCGACTCATCTGAGCGGTCACACCGGCGGATCTGGTCGCGATCAGCGCGCTGAGGTATCAGTCGACGGACGTGTCCGCTACGTGCCCGATCAGAGGGTCCAGCGGGGTCGACCAGGGTCAAACGAGCCGCAGACGGCGAAGGCCCTCAACCCAGCGTTTCCGCAGGTCAAGGGCCTTAATCGCACCTGGTGGCGGGTAGAGGATTCGAACCTCTGTAGCTTTCGCGACGGATTTACAGAGCGCCACACCCAAGTCTCTGACCAGGCATTTAGCCTCGCCCTCCCCATCCGGCGACACGGATGCGACACAAGCGGCCTACGGCAGGATCAGCCCTTCCGGTGGCCTACCGCCCTCCCAGGGGTCAAAAGTCGGGGGCTGCCCAAAGCTGGCCCCACCTAGATCCACCCTGCCTCCAGAGAACCTTGCGCCACTGAAGGCAACGTCCGCGCCCGTGAATTCCGCATCATCAAAGATCAAAGCACCACCACTAAATTCCGCCTCTCGAAAATGGGTCCTTCCACCCCGGAAGGCCGCATTTTCGAACGTCACCTTACTGCCCATGAAGGCCGCGTTGTCGAAGGACACGTAGCCCGAACCGAAATCAACCTCATCAAAGGAAACCGAGCCATGTTTAAATTGCGCCTCGTCGAACGACAACCAGCCACCCGTTAAGTCAGCGTCATCAAATGTCACAATTGAGCCGTCGAAGGTCGCCTCGTCAAAGGACACCACCCCTCCCGCAAACTCCGACTCATCAAAGGAAACCATTCCTCCTTGGAAAGTTGCCCCCTCAAAGGAGGCCCTTGAAGTGGTAAGGAATTTCGCCGCCTCAAAGGACACCAGCCCTTTACCGAAACGCGCGGCAGCAAAGGAGACTTTTCCAAGCACGAAGGTGGCCCCGCTGAAGGAGACATGTCCGCCCTCAAACTTGGCGCGACTGAAGTCAGCTTCGTCTAGGATTGCACCCGTAAAGTCGAGGTCACATCCTCTCCACGAATTTGGGCCACCCCTCGACATGCGCAGACGCGCCGCTATGGTGCGGATAACGGTCTTGCGCACTTCCTTCTCTTGCAGCGAAGAAAGAGTCTTTTGCTCTACTTCTGGCGAAGCGCCTATAGGAACGAACGATTGCACGTCTCTAACGGGGGGAGGCGGCGGCTCGTACGGCATCCTCAGGTAAGCGCAGAGAACATCGATGCAGGTCTGACGACCTTCGGGCCAGTCGTCAGCTAGTCCAGCCATGGCGTACACCCCAGCCAGGCGTACCGCAGCCTTCTCCGATCCCAGTTGCTCCGAAGCTTTGGCGAACCGCTCATTGAACAACCGGACACCGTTGCGGTCCGTTTCTATCTTTGCCCGTTCATCGGCCGCCTCAGCAAGGGCCTTAGTGGCTTCGGCTCGCATGTCAGCGGCGTGTGCCAACTGATGTGCAAACTCGGCCAACGCGCTCGTGTGCTCCGCAACTCGCTGCCGGCGATAGGCGACCACCAAGGCGGCGACGCCGCCAATGCCCGCCACAACGGCGAAGACAAGCTTCAAGAGGTCGAACAGCGTAGCCGGTGTAACGGTCGCGTCACGCTTGATACTCGGCCAACCTCCGTACCAAAGTGCTGCGGCAACCATGGTCCCGACCAGCAACAATGCGGCTGCAACAGCCAGAGTGATTGACCGGCGGATACCCCAGAGCCGCAGCCCTGGCACTGGACTGTCGGTAGCTGGGAGAGGGGTGACCGCTATGGCAGCGTCGGGCCGGGATGAGGGTTGAACTACCGGTAACTCCACCCTTACCTTCTAGCGCATCTCGTCCACCTCGGCACCGAGCAAGACATACGCAAGATCCCCCATGCTCGTGATCACTACGTCCGCCCCGGCTGCCCGGAACGCTTCGACCTTGCGTGGTCGGTTCGCGTAACCGATCACCCGTACCCCGGCGGCATGCGCCCCGTCGATATCCGAGAGCGAGTCACCGACCAGCACGCACCGGCTCGGCGGCTCGCCGACGGCCCCCACGGCTTGCAGGATCGGGGCGGGGTTGGGCTTCATGTGGGTCGGGTCGGCGTACGCTCGGCCGACCACTGGCGACACGTGCCCGGCGAGCCGGTGCGCTGCCAGGTAGGCGGTTATCGCGCCGGCAGAGTTGTTGCTGACCACCGCGACCGGCATGCCGGCCTGCTGAGCAGACACAATGACCTCCCGGCCGTACGGCGTCGGTTCGGCAGTCTCGACGGCCCGGCGCTCAGCCGCGCAAAGCGCATCCTCCACGGCCCGCGTGGCGTCCTGGTTGCCAGTTGCGCCGGTGCGGCGTAGCACCTCTAGTGGGTCCGGTTCGCTGGCGAGGTCGGGCGGCACGTCGACCCCGTGCCGCCGCAGCACGTTGGCCAGTTCGGCGGCAACCTTCGGCGCTGGGTGATTGGCGAAAATGCTGCACACCGGCCCGTCGAAGTCGAGCAGGATCGCGCCGACCCCGGCTAGTAGCCGGTCAAGCTCGGCGTTCATCCGTCGTACCGGTAGGCGATGGTCGACCACACCGAGTCGAACCACTGGCGGGACGCTTCCACGAACTGCGTGCCGTGGGAGGCGTCGTCATCGGTCACCGCGTAGTGGAACAGCGGCACGTCCTTGCCCATCAGGTCGTAGATCGCTATGGGCTCACCCTTGACGGAGACGGTGCGCTCAACGACCGGGTAGAAGCCGTAGAAGACTTCCTCACCGTTGAGGATGTAGAGCTTGAACAGCGGAGACGCCCGGTGCATCCGTACTTCGACGGTGGCCGACCGGATCAGGCCGAGGTCGCCCAGCTCGGTGACCTGGTCGATGATCCCGTCCGCCGCCCGGCGGGTGATCCGCTCGGCGCGTTCGCGTACGGCTGGGTCGTCGGCCTGGGTTTCGGCCCGTGCGGGTAGCGCCATCGGTACGGTCATGTCGGAGATCAGGACTCGCACCGCGATCGTTTCCGGTGCAAGCCGGCCGACCCGCACCTTGTCGAGCGCTTCGGCGAGCGCGTCGCGCAAGGTCTCGCCAGAGAAGCCGGCGAAGTCGATCGTGACGTGAGGCCGCTCGAACGTGGCTTCAATGTGCGGGCGCAGCTCGACGGCCCGCTGTGTCTGTGCGCGAACGAACGCGCCGCTGCCCTGCCGGGACACGATCAGCCGCTCTGCCCGGAGCAGGTCCAGAGCCCGCTTGACGGTCTCCCGTGCGACGCCGTAGCGCGCTGCTAGCTCGGGCTGTGACGGCAGCTTGTCGCCGGGGGCGAGTCGGCGCGTGAGGATGGCGGCCCGCAGCTTGTTGGCGATCTGCTGCGACGCCTGTTTCGGGTCGTCGGGGTCTAGCTGGCCGAGGAAGTCAAGGTTCTCGCTCACTCACCCACGGTACCGCTGACTAGCCAAGCCAAGAAAGTCTGCCGCGCCATCTTGACCTGACTAGCCAGGCACCCCTACCGTCATTTCATCGCACCTGGCTAGCCAGGAACGACAAGCCGGATGGTTGACGGCGTCGGCGTTGCGGCTTCGGCTGCGGCGTTCGCGTACGGGCTGCCGGGCGCAGGTTCATTGACAACTTCAGAGCAGGAGCGCCGCGTAGATCCGTCTGCGGTATGCCCGCCTTGAGCCACATGGTGGCCGACCCCGGTAGGTCCCGGGCGAGCGGGTCGAGTGGACCGGTCCGGCGCGCGGCATCGCTTCTGCCACCCATTCACCAGCCACGGCCAGCCGCCAACCGGCGTGCTCCCGGCCGTGGCTGTCCCACCTGATCTGACCTGGGGAGAGGTGATCCCGCTATGACCGTGCTCGCCGCGTGTGTGCGTGTCACGACGAAGTCCCGCGCCGTGTGGCGCGCCTGCCTCGGGTGCGGAGACCTCGCCCCGCTGGCCCCCGATGAGCGTCACTGCCGGCCCTGCCGGCAGCCGTCGCGCTCTCGCCGTACCGGAAGGAATCGAGCGAAGTGAACCACGACGACCAGCACGGCCCGTCGCCCGTCGACCTGGCCGCGATCGACGTCGAGTGGCCGCTGATCGCGGCTGAGTTGGACCTGCTCGACGCTGAGATCAGCCTGCTCTACGCCGTCGACCACGGCGGCCCGTCCCCGCTGGACTGGCGACGGGTGCGCCGCGCCGAGGCCCGCGTCACCCGCGCCGCCGCCACGGGGGTCCGCCCGCCCTGGCACGCCGACGGCTGCGTGCCGCACCGCCTGGACGTGGTCGGCTCGACCGGCTGCGGCTACCGCTGCGACATCGTCCGGTGCAACGCCTGTGGTGGTGAGCAGGTCCTCCACCGGACCGAAGACGGGTGCCGGGCCGGCCTGCCTCGCGCGGCCTGATGTCCCGCATCCGCGCCGTGTTCCACGACCCGGATGGGTCGCGGTACGGCATCCCCACCTACTGGTGGCACGGCGCACCCGCCGGCTACGCCACCCGCCGCCAACTCCGCGCCGCCGGGCTGCGGCCCGCCGGTCAGCCGGTGGCCGCGCAGATCCTTTGGCGCGGCGTCGGCGGTATCCGCGCCGCCTACCTGTACCGGGTCGACCTGGCCCGCCCGAAGCGCACCGCCACCCCCGCCCAACTCCGCGCCGTCCGCGCCGCGCTGACGGCCCGCAAGACGTGCCCGACGTGCCGCACCGTGCAGCCCTACTGCATTCCGCGCTCGCTCGGCGAGTGCGTCGACTGCGCCCCCGGAGGCCCCCGATGACCCTGCTGGTTCTGCTGCTGATCCTGCTCGGCGGCCCGGCCGTGATGCTCGCCCCGTTCGCCATCGGCCACGCCCTGAACAAGCCGACCCCGAGGATGAAGGAGACCCTGCGATGACCGCCCGCAAGCCCCACCGCGCGGTGATGGCTGAGCTGCTGTTGCTCGCCGCTCCGACCGCTATCCGCGTGCACAGCGACGGCAGTTCCATGGCCTTCACGTTCGCCACGGTCGCGGAACTGCGCGCCTGGCTCGACGCTGCCGGCCTGAACGCTCCGGACCTGCTCGCCGCCGAGCGGGAGCGCGTTGACCACGAGGGTCGACCGGTCCGGTCCATGAACGCCTACCCCACGTGGCACGGCTGGGAGATCTACGCCGACGCCGTCGAGCCCGTCGACGTGCCGCCGCTGAACCCGGCCACGGTGACCGCGCTGACCGATGTGGCGGTGGCCTGATGACCGCTCCCACGATCAACGGCACCCGCTACCCGCAGCCGGTGGAAGACCTGCTTCCGGCGGCCCGCGCGTTGGAGCT
Source organism: Micromonospora inyonensis (assembly GCF_900091415.1). Taxonomy (NCBI): domain Bacteria; kingdom Bacillati; phylum Actinomycetota; class Actinomycetes; order Micromonosporales; family Micromonosporaceae; genus Micromonospora; species Micromonospora inyonensis. The sequence goes on from NZ_FMHU01000001.1 coordinate 678,219, forward strand.
GCCCGAGGGGCAGAAGCTGCCGTCGCGTAACCGGCTGATGCGGGAGTTCCACATCGGCGCACCCAAGGCCGACGCCCTGCGCGCGCTGCTGATGAACGAGGGCATCCGCCGGGACCTCGACCACGCCGAACGGGACGGCCGACTGACCCGCCCCGATACCCGCACGGCCAAGCCGGTCCCGGTCGCGTTCGACTTTCCGGAGCCGATCGGCCCGGACCCGGCCGACGACCGGACCGAGCAGGCCCGCACCTACAACCTGGTGCGGGGCGGTACCGGTGGCACGTCGGTCGACGTCACCGAGGTGGCCCGCCGGGTGGCCGACAACCCGGAGGCCACCGACTACGTCCGGTCGGTCGCCCGGGACCTGGTCGACGCCGCCCCGGACACCCGGGCACACGTCGACACCGACCACACCCCGACGGCCACCAACCCGCCCCGGTCCTTCGCGCCGACCAAGCAGGTCACGGCGGTCAGACACCCGGGCGCGAAGATCGCGCCGGACGTGCCGGCACCCCGTGGTGCGGGTCGGGGTTGGGCGTACGTCGGGGTGGTCCTCGGAGGGGTGGTGTCGATCGCGGCGAACGTCGCGCACACCTACCTACCGAAGCCGCCCCCGGACGCGCCCGCCGGGTGGGTGCCGGACCCGTCGTGGTCGCCGTCCCCGCTCGCGGTGGCGCTGTCGGTGTTCTGGCCGGTCGCGTTGTTCGTGGCGGTGGAGATCCTGACCCGCATCCCGTGGGGCGACAGCGTCGGATCGTTCATCGCCCGCGTCTCCGGTGTCCTGCCGGTGGCTGTGGTCGCCGCTGTCGTGTCGTACCGGCACCTGTCCGGGCTGCTGGCGCACTTCGGCGAAGACCCGCTCACCGTCGCCATCGGTCCTCTCGCGGTCGATGGGCTGATGGTCATGGCTTCGGCCGCGCTGCTGGTCACCGGCCGCCGTAAGACCACCGAGTAGCCCCGCCCGGCGGCACAGCACACGGCCTAGACAACCCGCTGTGCCGCCGGCCTTGCACCCGCCCCTTGATGAGAGGAGGGCACCTCTGATGGTGCCAGTACCCGCCCCGGAATGGTTCACCGCCCGGCAGGCGGAAGTGCGGGCCGAATTGGTCCGTGTCGACAGCAAGGCATCCATGCTGATGGCGGTTGCCGGTGCGGCCCTCACGGTCGGTGTGGCCGTCCTCGCGCGCACCGATCTGCCCCGGATGGCATTGGCCTCGGGGATGGTCACGGTTGCGCTGGTCGGCGCGGCGGTCGCCCTGCTGGCCTACGCCGTCCGGCCGTCCCTCGGCGGCAGTCACGGCCTGGTCCGCTACGCCAACGCCCTGCCGGGTGACCTGATGACCGAGGCCACCGCGCCGCCCCTGATCGCCAGCGCGGAACAGGCGCGATACCTGGTGTGGCTGTCCGCCGCCACCTTGACCAAGTACCGCAGGGTTCGCACGGCTGTCGACCTGCTGCTTGCCGGGCTGGTCGGCACCGCCGCCACCGCCCTACTCGCCCTGATCCTCGGCTAGCTCCGGTCTCCCGGCCGTGCCCGTCGACCCGCTCTGCCGGGCCGATGAGTGCGGGGGCCGACCGGCCCACCCACCGCTTTACGCCGGGCGCGGCACGCCTCGAAACGACCCGCGCCCGGCCCTCCCCTTGAAGGAGAACCATCAGCATGGCAGGCATCAACGATCAGCGTGGCATCTTCACCGGTGCCGACGCCCTCACCGACAACGTCGCCCTGTCCCACTGGTTCAACGAGACCCGCCGCATCCTGCACGCCGCCGCCCTCGAACTCGGCGTCACCGCCTCTGAGTTGGACGCCCGCCTTCGGGCCGTGTCCGGTGGGGTGGTCATCGGCGGACTCACCGGCCGGGCACGCGCCCGCCAGGTCGCCAAGCCCATCACCCACGCCTCCGACGCCCTCGTGGTCGCGTCGCAGTACATCGTGACCGCGTCGACCCGCTTCGAAGCCGTCTACCTCCCCGAACTCGAAGCCGTCGGCCACCGCCCCCGCAAGACCGACTTCCGGTTCACCGACGGCGGTGGTAGCCGATGAATCGGCCCCGCCCCTCCCGCATGCCCCGCAACGGTGGCCTGTCGCCGATGTCCTACAGCATCGACCTCCGCTCCGCTGCCCTGCCCTACCTCGTGTGCCCCGCCGGGTGCGCCCTGGCGTGGCCGGCTGCCGCCGCGTCGCACCACTGGTGGGGCACCAACCCGTGGGCCGCTGCCGGCATCACCGCCGCCGGAGGCGGGCTGACCGCCCTCACCTGGGCCGCCGGCCGCGCCCGAGGCGTCATCCGTCAGCGCGTGGCGACGCTGCTGACCGCTACCGGTTCGGCGTGGGCGCTCGGCGCGACCATCGGCGCGCCGTGGGAACGGCCGTGGCTGGACCTGTGGGCTGGTGGCACCGTCGCCGCATCCGTCGCGGTCGCGGTGATGCGGCTGATGGCCAAGGCCAACCGCGACGAACAGGCCACCACCGCCACCACCGGGGGCGGGCTCGCCGAGGCCGTCGCCGCGCTCAAGGACGCGCGGATCGGACGGCCGAAGGTCGACGGCGCCAAGGTCAAAGCCACGATCACCATGCCGCACGGCGAAACGCTGTCGGAGGTGGAAGGCTCCCGCGAATCGATCGCCTCGGCCCTCGACGTCGCCCCGTCGGCGGTGCGGGTGCACCGCGACCCCGACAGCGTCCGCACCGGCCGTATCGAGGTGGTGCCGGTCGACCAGCTCCGCGACACCATCCCGTGGGCCGGACCGTCGGCCCCCGGCCGCTCCGTCGGGGACGCCCCGTTGCGGTTCGGGGTCGCCGAGGACGGGGAGACGGTCGCGCTGTGGTTGACCGGGCGGCCCGGTGTCCGCCCGGCCACCCACGTCCGCGCGACCGGCATGACCGGGTCGGGTAAGACCGAATGGGCCCTGGTGGTCATGACGGACTATCTGACCCGCTCGGATGGGGCGTTGGTGGTGGTCGACACCGTCAAGCGCGACCAGACGGTCAAGCCGGTCAAGGACGGCCTTGCCCTGCTGGTCACCGAGGATGAGCACGCTGAGGCGTTCTTCGACGTCCTCGCCGAGAAGGTCATCCCCGCCCGCACCGAAGCCCTCGGCAAAGAGGACCTGACGGAGTGGATGCCGGGCTGTTCCCTGTCGCACCTGATGGTGTGGGTGGAGGAATCCGCCGCCTGGTCCGGCCACCCCGCCCTCGTTCAGGTCGCCGAACGCGCCCGCTCGGCGGGGATCTCCCTGGTCCTGTCTCAGCAGCGGTGGACGCATGACCGTGCGCCGACGTCGCTGCGCAGCCAGTTCGCCACGAACGTCTGTTTCGGCATCGACAGCCGCGATGACCCGTCGTTGGCGCTCTCCAGCGAGACCGTCGACGCCGGAGCGGCCCCCGAATCGTGGGGCAGCACCAAACCCGGATACCTGTACATCGAGTCGCCGGGCATCCCCACTGCCCGGTGGCCCATCCCCTGCCGGTCGGAACTCGCCCACCGCGGCGACCTGGCCGCCGCCGTCACCGGCTGGGCACAGGTGCGCCAGCAACTCGACCCCGTCACGGCCAAAGCCCTGGCCCCCGTCATGCCCACCGACACCGTCAAGCCCTCACCCCACCCCCGAGCGGCCCCGGCCCCGGCACCGGCCGTCGAGGGCGACGCAGAGCAGGAGGTACCCGCCATGGCTACCCGCCCCGGCGTCAACCCCAACGACCCGCCCGACGACGTTGACCCCTCCAAGGAACTCGACACCACCCCGACGCCCCGCCGTTTCTCCCTCGCCCTGCCCAAGCCGACCACCCCCGAACAGGCCCGCACGATCCTGCGGGAGCACATCACCGCGCTCGCCGAGCAGGGACAGACCGAGGTACGACCGGCCGACCTGGGCGACGTGCTCGCCGCGACCGGCTACGGCGCGCCGTGGCTCACCAAGGCACTCAAGGAACTCACCGTCGGTGACCGGCCGCTGCTGATGGCCGTCAACCGTCACGGCCGCTACCGCATCCTGCGCACCGCCTGACCGACCCACCCCGGGGGCCGTGTAGTTGCCGTGAACTTCACGCCGATTACACGGCCCCCTACCTAGAAAAACCGGCCGTGAAGTACACGTGAAATTCACGGCCGCCCCGCCCTGCCCTCAACAGGAGTCGATCGATGAACCTGGCCGCCGTCGCCCTGCTCGCTCTCGCCGCCGGCACCATCCTCGGCATCACGCTCGGTATACCGCTCGGCCGTCGCGTCGAGCGGGTTGCTTGGCACGCCGACGCCGCTCTTGCCCGTGCCCGCGTCACCGGCTGGCTTCTGCGCGACCTCGGCGGGCTCGCCGGCACCGCCGTGCTCGTGCTCGCCGTCGCCGGCTTCGTCGTGTGGGCGCTGCTCACCCACCGCCGCTAACCCGAAGGGCAGAGCGGCGCGCTCCGCGCGCTCACCCCCTGGTGGCCGGACGCCGCCCGGCGCTGGCCACCCACCGCCACACCGGGAAGGAAGGGCCCCGGCATGAACCCGACCGGCACCCGGTGCGGGCACTGGATCGGCGTTGACCGGCGCTACTGCCACAACCCCGACGGGGTCCGCCGCTACATCCAAGGCCCCCGCTGCCCCGCACACACCCCGGCCGCTCTCGCCGGCCGACCCGAACCCAACCCGCTCCCCATCCCCGCACCGGAAAGGAGCCCCATGCCCAACCCGTCACCGCTGCTCGCCGCCGCCCTCGACTACGCCACCCACGGGTGGCCGGTCTTCATGCTCGCCCGGTCGAAACGACCCGTCGCCAACTGCCCGCCCTGCACCGACCCCGGCCCGGACCATGACCGGGAAGCCTGCCCTTGCCTGACCTGTCACGGCTTCTACGCCGCCACCACCGACCCCGACCGGGTCGCCGCGATCCTCGACGCCGTGCCCACCGGGCAGCTTGCTCTTCGGACCGGTGCGGCGTCCGGCACGGTGGTGGTCGACGTCGACCCCGGCCACGGTGGACGGGACACCATGAACACGCTGATCGGCCGTGGGCTGCTCCCGCCCACCGCGTACGTGGCGACCGGGTCCGGTGGCCTGCACCTGTACTACCGGCACCCCGGCGGCACGGTGCAGTGCAGCCAGGGCAAGCCCGGCCAAGGGTTGGGACCCGGCATCGATGTGAAGGCAGACGGCGGGTACGTCGTGCTCCCGCCGTCAGTGCATCCGCGCACCGGCCGCCCCTACCGGTGGGCACCGGGCAGGGCGATGGAGGAGATGCCCCCCGCGCTGGTTGACGCCTGCCGACCGGCCCCGCCGGCACCGACCCCGGCCACGCCACACGAACCGACCAGCACCCGCCCGGCGGGGGGCATCTCCTGCCCCGATCGGCTTCTCGCCGCGCACCTGCACACCGTCGCCGAGGCCCCGGAAGGCAGCCGCCGCACGACCCTCTACGGCGCGGCCCGTGGCGTCGCTCGGATGGTCGCCGCCGACGCGATCACTCGCGACGACGCGATAGCCGCCCTCACCGCCGCCGGCCGCGCCGCTGAGCAGACCGACCGGGACATCCGCGCCGCCATCACCGGCGGCTTCCGCGCCGAAGGACTCGCCGCATGAACCCGACCAGCATCACCGACCAGCCCCACAACGGCGCGGCGATCCTCGACGCCCTGCACACCTGCCTCACCAAGTACGTCATCCTGCCCTCACCCGAGGCCGTCGACGCCGTCGCACTGTGGATCGCCGCCACCCACGCTCAAGCCGCGTGGGCACACGCGCCCCGCCTGGTGATCCGGGCACCCGAAAAGCGGTGCGGGAAATCCCGCCTGCTCGACGTGGTCGAAGGCTGCTGCCACGACCCGCTGATCACGGTCAACGCCTCACCCGCCGCCGTGTACCGGGCCATCGGCACCGGCCACCCGCCGACCCTGCTCGTAGACGAAGCCGACACCCTGTTTGGCGGGAAGAACGCCGACGCCAACGAAGACCTACGCGGCCTGCTCAACGCCGGTCACCAGCGCAACCGACCCGCGATCCGGTGGGACGCCTCCGCGCAGAAGCTGGAGAAGATCCCCACCTTCGCCATGGCCGCACTCGCCGGTATCGGCGCGATGCCCGACACCATCGAGGATCGCGCCGTGGTGATCCGGATGCGCCGCCGGGCACCCGGGGAGACGGTGGCCCCGTACCGGCACCGCCGCGACGGCCCCGCCCTCCGCGCCGTCGCGCAGCAACTCGCCGGATGGCTACGCGCCCACCTCACCGCGCTCGAAGCCGCGGAGCCGCCCATGCCCGTAGAGGACCGGGCCGCCGACACCTGGGAACCCCTGGTGGCCGTCGCCGACCTGGCCGGGGGCACCTGGCCCCAGCGTGCCCGGCAGGCCGTTACCACGCTGACCGCTGAGGCAGACGAAGCCGGCAACGTCTCCCACCGGGTACGGCTGCTCGCCAACATCCGCACCGCCTTCACCACCCTCGGCGACCCGCCCGCCGCGCCCACCGCCGACCTGCTCGCCGCGCTCAACGGCGACCCGGAAGCGCCGTGGGCCGACAGCGGCCCCAACGGGCTCACCGGCAAGAAACTCGGCGACCTGCTCCGAGAGTTCGACATCCGCTCCGAGACGCTCCGCTTCCCGGTCGGGCAGGCCAAGGGCTACAACCGCGACGCCTTCACCGACGCCTGGCAGCGCTACTGCCCCGCACCCGAAACCCCCTCGGCCGGGGTATCCGTACCATCCGTACCAACGTCGTTTCCGCAGGTCATCCCCGGTACGGATTACCCCGCTGGTACGGATCGATCCGTACCACGACGCACCCTCACCACCGCCCCCGGTACGCATTAATCCGTACCTCGATCCAATCCGTACCGCCCCTGACCAGGCAAAACGAGCTTGGTACGGATGGTACGGATACCCCCCGGCCACCGGGACACCCCGACCGGCCGCCCTCTGGAGCCGACCCAATCAGAACGGCCCGCTGAGACGCCCTCAGCCGCACCCGGCCACAGCCTCACACCCGGTCGCCCCGGAACGTGGCCCTACGGCGCTCTCAGCGGGCCGTTCTACGCCGGTCTGCGGTTATACCTCCCCGTTCGCCCTACCCGCACACCCGCCGGTAGAAGGCGCTCTGCATGCGAATCAGGCTGCATGGCACCCCCGCTGAGACAGCCGCCGCTCTCACCGCACTCGCCCACGTTCTCACCATTCGCACCATCAGCCGGCCCTACCCCGACCGGCCCCCATCCACCCGGCACCGCATCTACCTCGACGCCACCCCGAGGAAGGACAGCCGCCCGTGACCGCCCGCCCGAAGCGCACCACCCCCACCGGCAACCTGCTCACCCTCGCCGAAGTCCTGGACGAACTCCGCGTACCCCGCTCGACCTTCTTCCGCTGGAAGGCGACCGGCCGCGCCCCGAAGACCATCAAGTACCCGAACGGCAGCCTGTACGTCCGCCGCCGCGATCTCGACGCCTGGCTCAACGATCACGAGGAGGCCGCTTGAGCACCTATGACGTACGGGTCTACAGCATCCTCAAGAACCAGCTCAGCAAGGGCTACTCGTACTCCGTCCGGTGGAAGGTCGCCGGTCGCCCGTTCCGCGACACGTTCGCCACCCGCGCACTGGCGGAGAGCTTCCGATCCAAGCTGGTCGTTGCCCAACGGGAAGGCGTCGCGTTCGATGAGGCCAGCGGCCTACCCGAGCCGATGGCACGAGCGCTCAATGCCCGGTCTTGGTACGAACACGCCGTGGCGTACGTCGACATGAAGTGGCCCCGTGCATCGGCGAAGCACCGCAAGGGAATTGCCGAAACGCTGGCCACGGTCACCCCTGCCCTGCTCGCGACCGACCGGGGCGTACCCAGCGACAAGGCCCTACGCGCCGCGCTTTACGGGTGGGTGTTCAACAAGGCCCGGCGCGACGCCGGGGAGCCGCCCGCCAACCTCGCCGCCGCCGTCCGCTGGCTCAAGGCCAACACCGTCGACCTGGCCGCGCTCACCGACGCCGCATTGGTCCGTAAGGCTCTCGACACCCTTGCCCTACGGATGGACGGCGCTCCCGCCTCACCGAGCACGATCGCCCGGAAACGGGCCGTCTTCTCCGGTGCCCTCAAGTACGCCGTCGAGCTGCGCCTACTCGACACACACCCGATGTCCCTCGTGAGTTGGACCGCCCCGAAAACCGCCGACGAGGTCGACCGGCGGGTGGTGGTCAACCCCGATCAGGCACGGGCGCTGATCGCCGAGGTGGGGCGCACCGTGCCCGAGTTAAAAGCGTTCTTCGGATGCATGTACTACGCCGCGTTGCAGGCCCGAGGAAGTGCTTCATCTACGGGAAGACGAATACGAGCGGCCCGCCCAGCAAGGGGGGTGGGGCGTGCTGCACCTGACCGGCTCGACGGTGGCCATCGGCCGGGATTGGGGCGACGGAAACGACACCACCGAGGACCGCGGATTGAAGCACCGAGCGAAGACGGCCACGCGGGATGTGCCGGTGCCGCCGCCGCTCGTGCGGCTGCTCGACCATCACCTCAAGGAGTACCCGCCCGGATCGAACGGCAAGCTATTCGTCACCCGGCGCGGCCCGGGTGGACGGTACGTGCCGACCGCAGGTCAACCGATCCCGAACAACACCTACGGCAAGGCATGGCGCGACGCGCGGGCAAAGGTGCTCACGCCGGCCCAGCAACGCTCACCGCTGGCCCGGCGTCCGTACGACCTCCGGCACGCCGCCGTGTCGCTGTGGCTCAACGCCGGGGTGCCGGCTACTCAGGTCGCCGAGTGGGCCGGGCACAGCGTGCACGTCCTCATGCGGGTCTACGCGAAGTGCTTGTATGGACAAGAAAAGGCGGCGCGGGACCGCATTGAAGCAGCACTGACCAGCAGAGACCAGCAGAGTGAGGAACCCAGAGCTAAGGAATAGGAACTTCCGTCGCACGCCTCACCCGCTCAGCAGCCAGATTGGTGACATCCGTATCGATCAACGGACAACCAAGTTCGGCCAGTAGAGCGGCAGGCCTACCGGTGTAATCACGTTCTAAACGCACACCCCCAACTATGGCTTCGACGACCCACTCTTCTTGACGCCGAAGCAAGGCAGGCTCGAAAGTAATGAGCACCCCGTAGCTGGGATGAAAATCAGAGGTCACCGACTCCGGTTGCTCGATAACGCCAAAGAAGGAGCACTCCAGCCTGACCGTTAGGGGCCTAGCTCCGTCAAAATGAGCGCTCCCGACGTCACTCGGACCAACATTCTTGATAACTACTCGGACCAAGTACGGATTCTTAATCTCCTCGCCGCGATAGGTGACCTTAAGCTCACCCTTCGCGAAACCCTCAAGCTTACCTTCGGCAATTAGGGCAGTAGCCGTGCAATCGAACATGAGCCGACGCCTCCGCGTACCCCATCGCCGAGCAGCAAGAGCACCCACCACGATCGCCAGCAGCCCGACAACAAGTGCCGCCGCCGAAAGGATGTCTTCCAGAGACAAGGCATCGACCCTGAGGGCAAGGACCTCCACGACCACCATCCTCGGCTAGCACGGCAAGAGGCCGACGACACACATACGACACAGCCAGCGAGATCCAGCGGCCCAAGGTGAGACTTAGCGAGACCCTACGACAACGGCCCTTGACCGGCATCTCTGCTGGTCAAGGGCCGTTCTCGCACCTGGTGGCGGGTAGAGGATTCGAACCTCTGTAGCTTTCGCGACGGATTTACAGTCCGCTCCCATTGGCCGCTCGGGCAACCCGCCAGGGCGTGCCGCCGCGTCGTAACGCGGTAGCGGAGCAAGGATAGCGGCCCCACCCCGGGTCGGTGCAACCGGGTACGGTCAGGGGGTCGTACCGCTCGACCGCAGCAGAGTCAGCCAGCCGGACAAGCAGGAGCATGAGCATGGCAGCGAACCCGTCGTTCGACATCGTCAGCAAGGTCGACCGTCAGGAGGTCGACAACGCCCTCCGTCAGGCGGAGAAGGAACTCGCGACGCGGTTCGACTTCCGGGGCACCGGCGCGGAGATCTCCTGGTCGGGCGAGGAGGCGATCAGTCTCCAGGCGGAGACCGAGGAGCGGGTCCGCGCCGCGCTGGACGTCTTCAAGGAGAAGCTGGTCAAGCGGAACATCTCGATGAAGTCGCTGGACGCCGGGGACCCGCGTTCGTCGGGCAAGGTCTTCAAGATCGACTGCAAGGTGATCCAGGGCATCGACTCCGACAAGGCGAAGGCGATCAGCAAGAAGATCCGGGACGAGGGGCCGAAGGGCGTCCAGGCGCAGATCCAGGGCGACCAGCTCCGCGTCACCGGCAAGAAGAAGGACGACCTCCAGGCGGTCATCGCCCTGCTCAAGGCCGAGGACTTCGGGGTCGCCCTCCAGTTCACCAACTACCGCTAGGACGCGCGGCACCAGATCGTCGACCCGGTCGGCCGGCACCCGGAGGTGCCGGCCGACCGGGTCACGCGGCAGCCGTCGAAGGATCCGGACGAGGACGACCGGGAGGGGACTTTCGGGCCGACCTGCGACGACCGGAAGGCGTGGGGATGCGGTTACGGGACGTCGAGCCGGGCGACAGTCCGGCGTACGTGCGGATGCGCTGCGACCCGGCGATGATGGCCCACCTCGGCGGGCCGTACTCCGAGGAGCGGGCCGAGTCCCAGGTGGGTCGTGACCTCGCGCTGGTCGCCAGCGGTGCCGGCATGGTCAAGATGATCGTGGTGGACTCGCCCGTACCGGAGACGGTCGCCGGCACGGTCGCCCTGTGGCGGCACGAGATCGACGGGGCAGCGGCGGCGGAGATCGGCTGGATGGTGCTCCCCGGGCACCAGGGGCAGGGCCTCGCCCGCTGGGCGGTGTCGGGCGTGCTGGACGAGGCTCGCCGGGACAGCCGGTGGAGCGTGGTGCACGCCTTCCCCGGCGTCGACAACGCCCCCTCGAACCGGCTCTGCCGACGGCTGGGCTTCACGCTGGCCGGCGAGCGGGAGATGTCGTTCCGCGACCAACTGTTCCGCATCAACCACTGGGTACTCGACCTGCGGGGCTGATCGAGCGGGTCAGGCCGCGTCGGCGGCGAGCGGTTGGCCGGTGCGCAGGCTGGAAGCGATGGCGGCGAGCAGTTGGCCGGTGCACAGGCTGGTAGCGATGGCGACCACGGTGGCGCACTCGTCCATGCTGGCCTTCCTGGGCCTCGGCGCGGGCGATGGAGCCGCCGGGGCGGCCCGCGACCCCGGCCGCGACGAGGACCGCCGCACCGGAGAGAACGAAGGCCCATGGGACGCCGCCGTGATCGACGATCAGCCCGGCCGCCGCGCTGCCGGCGGCGCTCGCGCCGACCGACACGGTCACCGCCCAGGTGTACGCCTCGTTGAGCATCCCGGCCGGGGTGACCCGGCCGACCATGGTGTTCTCCAGGGTGAGGGCGGGGGCGATGGTCGCTCCCCCGACCACCAGCGCCACGCCGAGCGCCAGTGGGGTGGGCATCGCCGCGAAGACCAGGAAGCTGGCCCCCACCCCGCCGAGCAGCCAGGCGAACTGGCGGGTCAGGTTCTTCGCCGGGCGGCGGGTGCCGAACCAGACGCCGCCGACCGCGCTGCCCACTGCCCAGACGGCGAGCAGCACACCGGCGAGGCTCTCCGCGTCGCCGTCGGTGGCGGCGGTCGCGTACGCCGGCACGGTCACCGCGGCCGCGCCGAACGCGATGCCCAACAGGGCGATGCAGAACAGCAGGGCGGGGAAGCCGGGCGCCCGTAGTGGGCCGAGCCCTTTGGCGTGGGCGTGCCGGGGGTGCGGCTGCCAGTTGCGCATCACCCGGCCGAGGCCGACCACGCTGGTGCCGACCAGGGTGACCACGGCCGCCCCGACCAGGGCGGCGCCGGCGTCGGCGACCAGCATGAAGCCGGCCACCAGGAGTGGGCCGAGGACGTAGACGACCTCGAGAAGGGTGGTCTCGGCGGCCAACGCCGTGCTGCGCAGCTGGTACCGACCGCTGGCGATGGTGGTGAGGTCGTTCCAGGCGCCCCGGATCGCTGCGGTGAGCGGCGGGTACGTCGCACCGGCCAGCCCGGACGCCACGTAGATCAGGGGCAGCGACTCGGCCCCGCCGCGGGCGGCCAGCAGCAGGCCGACCAGGGCGAGCGGGTGGGCGATCGCGGTGGCGAGCAGGACCGGGGTGGGGCCGATCCGGTCGGCGACGCGGCCGGCGACCGGGCTGCACGCGGCACCCGCGACGGCGTACGCGGCCCCGGCGGCGGCGGCCAGCGCGTAGCTTCCGGTGGTCTGCTCGACCAGCAGCAGCAGCGCCAGCGAGGTCATGCCGATCCCGAGCCGACCGATGATGCCGATGATCAGCAGCACCGGCGCTCCGGGAATCCGCCAGACGTCCTGGTACCGACCCAGCCCGGCCACGGTCCTCCTCTGCTGCGGGCGCAGCCGTTCGCGCCTGCGGTGAGCGGTGACGGTATGTGGCGGCGCGGTAACGGGCAGACGGCTCTACGGCCCTGACGCCGGACGGTTCCGACCATAACCTGTCGGCCTGGGCAGGGAGAATCGGCGGGACGGGTGGGGTCCTGGTGGCGGGCCGGTACGGCCCCGGCGGTACGGTCAGCGCTGGAACTGCACCGGCCCGCTGTTGGCGGCCAGCTGCTCCAGCCGGCGTACCCGCTCCTCCATCCCCGGGTGGGTGGAGAAGAGGGTGGCGACCCCGCCCCCCTTGAACGGGTTGTCGATCATGAGGTGCGCGGTGCTGGTCAGCTGCCCCTGGGCGGGGAGCGGGCGACGCTGAGTACCCACGTGGATCTTCCGGAGGGCGCTGGCCAGGGCGAGCGGGTCCCGGGTGAGCTGCGCACCCGAGGCGTCCGCCTGGAACTCCCGGTTCCGGCTGATCGCCAACTGGATCACCGTGGCCGCGATCGGACCCAGGATGATCGTCAGCAGCAGTACGGCCGGGTTCGGGCTGTCCTCGTCGTCCCCGCCGCCGAGGGGGACGAACCACGCGATGTTCGCCAGCATGGTGATGATGCCGGCCAGGCCGGCGGCCACGCTGGAGATCAGGATGTCCCGGTTGTAGACGTGGGACAACTCGTGCCCGATGACGCCCCGCAGCTCCCGTCGGTCGAGGATCTCGGTGATCCCCTGGGTGACGCAGACCGCCGCGTGCTGCGGGTTACGGCCGGTGGCGAAGGCGTTGGGCTGGGCGCTGGGGCTGACGTAGAGCCGTGGCATCGGCTGCCGTGCCTCGGTCGACAGCTCGCGCACCATCCGGTACAGCTCCGGGAACTGTGCCTCGCTGACCGGCTGGGCCCGCATGGAGCGCAGCGCCAGTTTGTCGGAGTAGAAGTAGGTGACGCCGTTCATGACCAGGGACACCACGACGGCGACGATCATTCCACCGCTGCCGCCGAACCAGTAGCCCACCGCGACGATCAGCGAGGTGAGCAGGCCGAGCAGAGCGGCGGTCTTCAGACGGTTGTGATGCACGATCACTCCTTCGGTGCCCGGATCCGGCGGATCCGTCAACCGGGACAACAATCCGGTTCCCCGCAACCGCCCCTCTCATGACTGTGAGTTACCTGAAGAGGGCACGCAGCGGCACCGACAACCACCCGAGCGGGACGCGGCGGCTACACGAGACCGAACAGGAGCTGCGGGGCGAGACCGAGCACGACCGCCACGGCGGTGGCAACCGTCAGCGCGGCGATGACACTGCGTGACGGCCGATGGGTGGTCGACAGGTTGGTCGGGGAGCCGTACAGGGTCGCGGCGACCCGCAGGTAGTACGCCAGGCCGACCACCGCGTTGAGGGCCACCACCAGCGCCAGCCAGCCGGATCCGCCCGCCACCAACGACCGGACCACGGTCACCTTCGCGAACAGACCGGCCAGCCCCGGCGGCACTCCGGCCAACCCGACCAGGGCCAACCCGAACGCCGCCCCGGCCCAGCGGTGCCGCCGTGCCGCACCCCGGTAGTCCTCGACGGTGCCGCCGTCCGCCCCGTCCGGGCGTAACGCCACCACGCCCGCGAAGGCGGCCAGTTCCAGGACCACGAAGAAGACCGCGTACGCGACGGCGGCGGCGTAGCCGGCCGCGCGGGCGTCGGTGGTGCGCCCGGCGACGAGCGCCAGCGCGCCCAGCGGGGCGAGGATGTAGCCGGCCTGGGCCACCGAGGACCAGGCGAGCAGCCGGACCATCCGCCGCTGCCGCAGCGCCACCAGGTTGCCGACGGTCATGGTGAGCACGGCGAGCAGGGCCAGCACCGGGCCGGTGACGGTCGCCGGCAGCGCGTACCGGACGACGGCGAGCAGCGCGACCACCCCGCCGAGTTTCGAGGCGGTCGACAGGTACGCGGCCACCGGCACCGGTGCGCCGTCGTAGGTGGCCGGCGCCCAGGCGTGGAACGGCACCGCCGCCACCTTGAACGCCAACCCGAGCACCACCAGGGTCACCGCGACCGAGGTCAGGGGCAGGTCGAGCAGGCCCGCGCCCTCGCTCAGGGCGGCACCGAGCGGACGCAGGTGCAGCCGGCCGGTGACCGCGTAGAGCAGCGCCGCGCCGAGCAGGGTGACCGTGGTGGCCACCACGCTGACCACGAAGAAGGTCACCGCCGCCTCGGCTCCGGCCAGGCTGCCCCGGCGCAGCCCGACCAGCACGTAGAGCGGCAGGGTCAGCGTCTCCAGCGCCACGATCAGGGTGATCAGGTCACCGGCCGCGCCGAGCACCACGCCGCCGGTCATCGAGCAGGCGAGCAGGAAGCAGAACTCCCCCACCGGCACCCGCCCACCGCGCAGCAGCGGACCGGCCAGCGCCAGCACCCCGAGGGTGAGCAGGGCGAAGACCGCCCCGACCAGCCCCGCCCGGTCGTCGGCGACCCAGGAACAGCCGTCGGCGACGCAGAACGTGCCCCGGTCACCGTCCGCGCCGACGAGCGCCGCGGCGAACGCGGTGGCCGTCGCACCGAGCGCCCCGGCGGCCACCGTGGCGCGCGGTCGGGCCAGCAGCAGGTCGACCAGGAGCACGAGGACGGCGGTCCCGGCGGCCAGGTACCCCGGCAGCAGCGCCACGTGGTCGACGGACTGCACCACGCTGGTCACCGGGCTCACGGGTGCACCACCTCCAGCAGAGCCGTGACCGGGGCCTCGGCGACCCCGAGGACCAGCGTCGGCACCAGGCCGACCGCCACGGCGAGCAGGACCAGCGGGGCCCAGGCGGCGAGTTCCGCCCCGGCGATGCCCGGGGAGAGGCCCGCCACCGCCGGACCGGGCCGGCCGTGGGTGACCCGGCGAAGCAGCCGCAGCAGGTACGCGGCGGTGAGCGCCCCGCCCACCGCGGCGAGCACGCCGAGCGTGGTCCAGAGCGTCCCGCCGACCTCGATCGCGGCCACCACGGCGAACGCCTCGCCCCAGAACCCGGCGAGGCCGGGCAGGCCGAGCGACGCGACCGCGGCGAAGGCGAGCAGTCCGGCCAGGCGGGGCGCGGTCTCCCGCAGCCCGGACAGGTCGGCCAGGTCACCGGTGTGGGTACGGTCCTTGACCGCCCCGGCGAGGAAGAACAGCAGGCCGGTGATCACGCCGTGCGCGACGTTGCCGATCAGGGCCGCCTGGATGCCGGTGGCGGTGAGCGTGGCGATGCCGAGCAGCACGAAGCCCATGTGCCCCACGCTGGAGTACGCGATCAGCCGCTTCAGCTCGTCCTGGGCGAGGCAGACCAGCGAGCCGACGAGGATCGCCGCGACGGCGAGCACGCCGAGCACCGGCGCGGCCCAGCGGGCCCCCTCCGGGGCCACCCCGACGGCGATCCGGACCAGGCCGTACGTGCCCATCTTGAGCAGCACCCCGGCGAGGACGACGCTGCCGACGGTGGGGGCCCGGGTGTGCGCGTCGGGCAGCCAGCTGTGCAGCGGCCAGAGTGGACTCTTCACCGCGAAGGCCAGCCCGAGCAGGGTGAACCCGGCGATCTGGGTGCCCCGGGACAGACCCGTCCCGCCGGTCAGCGCGACGACGTCGGCGGTGCCGGCGGCCGACACCACCACGTAGACCCCGACCAGCAGCAGCACCGACCCGGCGAGGGTGTAGAGGGCGAACTTGCGGGCCGCCGCACGTGCCGCGTCCCGGTCCACCGGGCGGCCACCGGACCCACCCGTGCCGCCCCAGCCGGCGATGACCGCGTACATGGGCAGGAGGACGACCTCGAAGAAGAGGAAGAAGAGGACCAGGTCGAGGGCGAGGAAGGTGCCGAGGATGCCCACCTCGATCACCAGCAGCAGGGCGACCAGGAGGCTTCCCCGCCCGCCGTCGGGCACCCGCCAGAGTGAGTACCCGCAGCAGAGCAGGGTGAGCAGGGCGGTCAGCACGACCAGCGGATACGAGATGCCGTCCACCCCGAGGTGGAACCGCAGGTCGACCTCGGGCACCCAGGCCACGTCGAGCCGGTGCCAGGGGAGCACCCCGGGCGTGGTCGCCGTGTACGCCGTCCAGGTCCGGTCGCCGGTGGCGAGCAGCGCCGCCGCGACCAGCGTGAGCGCGGCGGCGACCGTACCGGCCAGCCGACCGGCCCGGTCGCCGGGTAGCACGGCGGCCAGGGCCGCGCCGAGCGCGGGCAGCGCCAGCACCGCCACCAGCAGGAACTGACCGGCCGTCATGCGGCACCCCCGGGCGGACAGAGCGGGCAGGCCGTCACGCGACACCTCCGACCAGGGCGGCGGCGAGGCCGATGAGCAGGGCACCGGCCAGCACCGCCACCACCGCCCGGGGCAGGGCCGCCCGGTGCAGCGCGCCCAGCCCGCCGCCGAGCCCGGTGGCGGCGCGGCCGCTGCCCTCGACCGCCCCGTCCACCACCCGCTCGTCCGCGGCACGTGCCAGGCGGGCCAGCACGGCGACCGGGCGTACCACCAGGGCGTGCTGGACGTCGTCGAGCCAGAACGCGGCGGCGAACACCGGCCGCAGCGGGCCTAGCGTTGTGGCCGGGTCGACGGCCGGGTCCCGCCACCACGCGAGTCCCGCCCCGACCAGGAGCAACCCCACCGGCAGCAGCACCTCGGGGCCGAGGTGGACGAGCGTGTGGTCGCCGGCCGGCAAAGTGGTGGTCGGGGTGAGGAGCAGCCGGTGGGCGAAGGCCCGGTCGAAGCCGGCCAGGCCGAGCAGCGCGGCGGGCACGGTGAGCAGCAGGATCGGCCAGCGCATCAGGGCCGGCGGGTCGTGCGGGTGGGCCAGTTCGGCCCGCCTGGCACCGAGGAAGGTGCGCAGCAGCAGTCGGGTGGCGTACCAGGCGGTGACCGCGACCCCGACCAGGCCGGCGAGCCAGACCAGCCAGCCCACCCAGGCCGGGGCCGGGCCGCTGCCGTGCCGGGCGGCCTGCTCGGCGGCGACGAGCACACCCTCCTTGCTGAAGAAACCGGCCAGTGGCGGTACCCCGGCCAGCGCGCCGAGCCCGACCAGGGTGCACCAGAAGGTCACCGGCATCTGCCGGCGCAGCCCGCCCATACCGGACATCAGCGTGGTGCCGACCGCGTGGATCACCGCTCCGGCCGCGAGGAAGAGCAGCGCCTTGAACGCGGCGTGGGTGAGCAGGTGGAACAGGGCAGCCGAGGTGGAGCCGACGGCCAGCGCGCCGGTCATGTAGCCGATCTGGGAGACCGTGGACCAGGCGAGCACCCGCTTCAGGTCGTCCTGGGCGGTGGCGGCGAACGCGCCGAGCAGCAGGGTGACCGCGCCCATGACACCGAGCACCGCCAGCGCGACCGGAGCAGCCGCAAAGAGCGGGTACAGGCGGGTGACCGCGTAGACGCCGGCCGCGACCATGGTCGCGGCGTGGATCAGCGCGGAGATCGGGGTGGGGCCGGCCATCGCGTCCGGCAGCCAGGTGTGCAGCGGGAACTGGGCGCTCTTGCCGGCCACTCCGGCGAGCAGCAGCAGGCAGGCGGCGGTGAGCGTGCCGGTGGCGTGGTCGTGGGCGAGCACGTCGGCGATCCGGAAGCTGCCGGCGCTCACCCCGAGCAACGCGATGCCGAGCAGGAAGCCCACGTCGCCGACCCGGGTGACCAGGAACGCCTTCATCGCGGCGGCCGGGGCCTGCGGCAGCCGCCGGTCGTGGGCGATGAGCAGGTAGGAGCAGATGCCCATCACCTCCCAGCCGACCAGCAGCGGGATCAGGTCGCCGGAGACCACCACCAGCAGCATCGCGCCGGTGAAGAGACTGATCTGCGCCGCGTAGGGCGGGTAGCGGTGGTCGACCTCGACGTCGTCGTCCGGACCGCGCCGCAGGTAGGCCACCGAGTAGACCTGCACGGCGAGGGCCACCGCGGTCACCGCGACCGCGACCAGCGCCGCCGCGCCGTCCAGCCGGACGCCGAGGGTCACCCGCAGGTCGCCCAGCTCGATCCAGGTCCGGGCGTGGTCGGTCGGGCCGTCGAGGGTGACCAGCAGGGCCACCGCGAGCAGCAGCGCCCCGGTCGCCCCGGCCACACCGAGGCCGATCGCCGCCCGCCGGGCCCGCTCCCCGCCGTCGGTCCGGCCATGCGCGGAGGGCGCCAACAGCAGCCCGGTCAGCCCCGCCACCAGCGGTACGGTCGGCAGCAGCGCGCCGAGGGCCTGGACGCGGTTCACCGGGCGACCTCCTCGGGACGCTCGACCGACCCGCCCGGCTCGCCCCGCTCGGCTGGCTCGGGGCGCTCGGTGAGCGGCACCTCGTCCACCGCCACGCTGGCCCGCAGCCGGTAGAGCTGGAGCACGATGGCCAGCCCCACGCCGATCTCGGCGGCGGCGAGGACGATCACGAACAGCGCGAACACCTGCCCGCCGTGCGGCAGGGTGGACCGGACGGTGGTGTCGGCCGTGACCAGGATCAGGTTGACCGCGTTCAGCATCAGCTCGACGGCCATCAGCACCAGCACGGCGTTGCGCCGCCGCAGCACGCCGTAGACGCCGAGCCCGAAGAGCAGGGCGGCGGTGACGTAGGGGATGACCGGTCTCATCGGGCGTCCCCGTCCGCCGACCCGTCCGGCCCCGCGCCGGCCACCGGCCGGGAGCCGATCTCCGGTCGGGAGATGACGACCGCTCCGACCAGGGCGGCGAGCAGCAGCACCGAGAGCAACTCGAACGGGAGGACCCAGCTACGGAAGATCTCCCCGCCGAGGCGCTCGGCGGTGCCGGCCTCGGGCAGCTCCACCGCCGACCACCGGTACGCGTCGACCAGCAGGACGCTCAGCCCGAGGCCGGTGCCGCCACCGACCAGGGCGGCGGCCCAACCGGGCCGGTCCAGGTCGTCGGAGGCGCCGATCGGAGCACGGGTGAGCATCACCGCGAACAGCAGCAGCACCACCACCGCGCCGACGTAGATGAGCACCTGCACCCAGGCGACCAGCTCGGCGGCGAGGACGAGATAGGACCCGGCCAGCGCGCCGAGGCAGACCACCAGGTAGAGGCCGGCCCGGACCAGGTGGCGCGTGGTCACCACCAGGGCACCGGCACCGACCGCCACCGCGCCGAGCGCGAGCAGCAGCACGTCCGCACCGGTCACTCCGCCGTCCCCTCGCCCGGAGCGGCGGTGGGGCGTACCCGGGAGGTGACCGGACGGGCGGCGGGGCCGGACCCGGCGGCGGCCTTGCGCGCGGCGGTGGACTCCTCCTTGGACGGCTCACCGTTCGGGTCGTGCGCGGGCGGCGGCGGGACGGTGGCCATCCACTGCCCGAGGTGGTCCTTGTCGTGCAGGAGGTCGCGAATGTCGTACTCGGCGTACTCGAACTCGGGCGACCAGTAGAGCGCGTCGAACGGGCAGACCTCGACGCAGATGCCGCAGTACATGCAGAGCGAGAAGTCGATGTCGAAGCGGTCGAGCATGTTGCGCTGGCGGGGGCGGGCCGCGCCGGGCACGGCCACCTCCTCCTTGTGCGAGTCGATGTAGATGCACCAGTCCGGGCACTCCCGGGCGCAGAGCATGCAGACCGTGCAGTTCTCGGCCAGCAGGGCGATCACCCCACGGGAGCGGGGCGGCAGTTCGGGCGCCACGTCCGGGTACTGCTGGGTGGTCGAGCGGCGGGTCATCGTCTTCAACGTGACCGCCAGTCCCTTCGCCAGTCCGCTTCCGGGCACACCGCTGTCACTCATGCAGTCATCCTGCCCTGTGTCCCCGGCGCGCGCGACCACCACCCGGCAGTTGCCGGCGCTACCGTGACCGGTGGGGAGAACGACCACACCGGGAAGCACCGCGAGAGGACAGCCCGATGACCGCCGCGCTGCGGGACGGCGATCCGCCCGAGGGCGGGTGGACGACCGACGATCTGGACGCGCTACCCGACGACGGGCGTCGCCGTGAACTGCTCGATGGAGTGTTGCTCGTGTCCCCCTCCCCCACCCGGCTCCACCAGACCATCGCCATGCGGCTCGGCGTCGCGCTCGAAGAGGCGTGTCCCGCCGAGTACGACGTGACCCAGGCGGTCGAGGTGCGGCTCAACCGCACCCGGTCGTTCATCCCGGACGTGCTGGTCACCACCGCCGAGGCCGCGGCCGGCAATCCCGCCCACTACGCGCCGCACGAGGTGGTGCTGGCGGTGGAGATCGTCTCGCCGAGCACCCGCTCGATCGACCGGGTGCTGAAGCCGGCGCTCTACGCCCAGGCCGGCATCCCGTACCTCTGGCGGGTCGAGGTGGAGGACGACGCAATCGTGGTCTACACGCACCGGATCGACCCGGTGGACGAGGTCTACACCGAGACCGGACGCTGGACGAAGGTCGTCGACACCGGGGAGCCGTTCCCGGTGAACCTGCCGATCTCCCGGATCACACCCCGGGGCCGGTGACCACCTGGCCGGTGGGCGGACCGTGGCAACGGTCGGGGGGCCGGCCGTCCGGGAATCGGACATGATGGGGGCGACACGATCTGGCGCACCGCGAGGGGGCGACGTGAGCGACAGCACCGGCGGCGGCTCGGCGACGAGCGACGACGAGGTCCTGGAGCGGACCGGGGGCAAGTACGTCGAGCCGGGTGGTGAGTTCACCCGCGACCAGCGCTACATCGCCACCCGGATCACCGCCGACGGGCGGGACGGCTATCCGGTGGAGCCGGGCCGGTACCGGTTGGCGGTGAGCCGGGCCTGCCCGTGGGCGAACCGGCTGATCATCGTCCGGCGGCTGCTCGGACTGGAGGACGCCATCTCGATGGCGGTGGCCGGCCCCACCCACGACAAGCGGAGCTGGACCTTCGACCTGGACCCGGACGGCCGGGACCCGGTGCTCGGCGTCGAACGACTGGCCGAGTCCTACTTCACGCGCTTCCCCGGCTACGAACGGGGCATCACCGTGCCGGCGCTCGTGGACGTGCCGACCGGGCAGGTGGTCACCAACGACTACGCGCAGATGAGCCTGGACCTGTCGACGGAGTGGACGGCGTACCACCGCGACGGAGCCCCGGAACTCTACCCGGAGCGGCTGCGCGCGGAGATCGACGAGGTCAACGCGCTGGTGTTCGCCGACGTCAACAACGGCGTCTACCGGTGCGGCTTCGCCGGCAGCCAGGAGGCGTACGAGAAGGCGTACCGCCGGCTCTTCGATCGGCTGGACTGGTTGAGCGACCGGTTGACCAACCAGCGCTACCTGGTCGGCGACTCCGTCACCGAGGCCGACGTGCGGCTCTTCACCACGCTGGTCCGTTTCGATCCGGTCTACCACGGCCACTTCAAGTGCAACCGGCAGAAGCTGACCGAGATGCCGGTGCTGTGGGCGTACGCACGGGACCTGTTCCAGACCCCCGGCTTCGGCGACACCATCGACTTCGACCACATCAAGCGGCACTACTACGAGGTGCACCGGGACATCAACCCGACCCAGGTGGTGCCGCTCGGGCCGGACCTCGCGAACTGGCTCACCCCGCACGGGCGGGAGGAGCTGGGGGGACGCCCGTTCGGCGAGGGCACCCCGCCCCCGCCGCCCCCGGCGGACGAGCGGGTCGACCCCGCCCACACCCCCCTGCGCTGAGTCGAGTCCGACCGGCCCGGCCGGGTGGTGCCGCTGGTGCCCAGGCCGGGCGTCAGGTCACGACGCGGACGGCGGCGGTCAGGACGAGCTGGCCGAGCGCGACCGGCACGAGGACCAGCCAGCAGAGGCGCTGGAGCTGGTCCTCGCGGAGCCGTGGGTACGACACCCGGAGCCAGATGATCACGAACGAGACGGCGAAGACCTTCAGCAGCGTCCAGAGCCAGCCGAGGTAGGCGTCGCCGAAGGGGCCCTGCCAGCCGCCGAGGAAGAGCACGGTGGTGAGCGCGGCGATCACCACGATGCCGACGTACTCGGCGAGGAGGAAGAAGGCGAACCGCAGGCCGGTGTACTCGGTCATGTAGCCGAAGACCAGCTCGGAGTCGGCGATCGGCATGTCGAAGGGGGGCCGCCGGATCTCGGCGAGCCCGGCGACGAAGAACACCACCATCGCGGGGGCCTGCCAGAGCAGCCACCACGGTCGCCACGCCTCGACGATGCCGGAGAGGCTGAGCGTGCCGGCCGCCATCGCCACCGACGCGGCGGCCAGCACCAGCGGCAGCTCGTAGCCGAGCAGCTGGGCCGCGCCGCGCAGGCCGCCGAGGAGGCTGTACTTGTTGGCCGACGCCCAGGCCGACATGAGCACCGCCACCACCCCGACCCCGACCACGGCCAGGACGAAGAAGAGGCCGATGTCCAGCGGTTGGCCGACCAGGTCGCCGGGGCCGAGGGGGATCACCAGCAGGGCCAGCAGGTACGGCACCAGCGCCACCACCGGGGCCAGCCGGAACACCGGCCGGTCCGCCTCGCGCGGGGTGACGTCCTCCTTCTGCACGAACTTGATGCCGTCGGCGACGAGTTGCGCCCAGCCGTGGAACCCACCGGCGTACATCGGACCGAGCCGACCCTGCATGTGGGCCATCACCTTGTGCTCGGCCTGCCCCACCACCAGCGGCAGGACCAGGAAGGCGGCGAGCACTCCGGCCACCCGCAGGGTCAGCTCCAGCCAGAGCGGCATCAGACCGTACCCCCGCCGCCCGGGGTTGGCGTCGAGCCCCACTCCCCGGGTGCGGGGACACCCGGCGGGCGGACCGCCCGTCGGCCACCGCCGGCCACCGACTCGCCCGGTTCCTTCGCCCCGGGCCAGGGTTTCGCCACCCGGGAGGCGAGCACGAACTCCTTGCGCAGCGGATGCCCCTCGAACTGCGGTGGCAACAGCAGCGGGCGGAGCGGCCCGTGCCCGGCGAACCCGATGCCGAACATCTCGTACGTCTCCCGCTCGTGCCAGGCCGCGCCGGGATAGACGTCCACCACCGACGTCACCTCGGCGGCCTCCCGGGGCACCCGGGTACGCACCAGGAGCCCGTGCCGGTGTGTGGTCGACCAGAGGTGGGCCACCACGTCGAAGCCGCCGTCCAACTCGTCGACGGCGGAGAGCCAGTCGAAGAAGTCGCAGGCCAGCTCGGCGTCGTCCCGTGCCGCGCGCAGCGCGTCCCGCCAGCGGGCCGGCGGCACGTCGACGGTCGCGCGGGCGTACGCCTGGCCGCCGGAGATGCCCGCGACCGCCGCCTCGTCCGCGACCAGCTCGACCAGCCGCCGCCCGACCCCCTCCGCCTCCATGCCCCGATCCTATGGCCCGCCCCGGCTCCGCACCTCACCCCCACTCGTCCGTCGTGACGGTGACGGTGCCCCGTCTCCCGGGTCGCCCCACCGACTTCATGATCATCTGAGGTAACGCGGTGTACGTGAGGGTGGGAACGGGGAGGATCGGAGAGTGCGGGCGATAACGGTGGCACCCGGGGTGGCGGACTCTCTCCGGCTGGACGAGGCGTGGCCGGAACCGCACCCCGAGGAAGGTGCGATCCTGGTTGAGGCGCTCGCCGTGGGCATCTGCGGCACCGACCACGAGATCATCGCCGGGGAGTTCGGCGAGGCCCCCCCGGACACCGACCGCCTCGTGATCGGGCACGAGTCGCTGGGCCGGGTGCTGGAGGACCCGACCGGCAGCCTGCACCCCGGCGACCTGGTCGCCGGGATCGTCCGGCGTCCCGACCCGGTGCCCTGCGCGAACTGCGCCGTCGACGAGTGGGACATGTGCCGCAACGGCCAGTACACCGAGCACGGCATCAAGGCGCTGTCCGGCTTCGCCCGGGAGCGCTGGCGGATCCCACCGAAGTTCGCGATCGGCCTGGACCCCGACCTGGCGCACGTCGGGATGCTCCTGGAACCGGCCAGCGTGGTGGCCAAGGCGTGGGACCACATCGACCGGATCAGCCGGCGCGCCGAGTGGCAGCCGCAGACCGCCCTGGTCGCCGGGGCGGGGCCGATCGGGCTGCTCGCCGCACTGCTGGCCAGCCAGCGCGGGCTGACCGTGCACGTGCTGGACCGCGCCCCGACCGGACCGAAACCGGCGCTGGTGGCGGCGCTCGGCGCGACGTACCACACGGGCACCGTCAACGAGCTGGACTTCGAACCCGACATCGCCCTGGAGTGCACCGGCGCGCCGAGCGTGGTGCTGGAGGTGATGTGCAAGGCCGCCCCGGTCGGCATCGTCTGCCTCACCGGCGTCTCCAGCGGCGGACGCATCATCAACTTCGACGCGGGCGCGCTGAACCGGACCCTGGTGCTGGAGAACCACGTCGTCTTCGGCTCGGTGAACGCCAACCGCCGGCACTGGAAACTGGCCGCCGAAGCCCTCGGCCGGGCCGACCCGTCCTGGCTCGGCAGCCTGGTCACCCGCCGCATCCCGGTCGAGGCGTACGCCGAGGCGTACCGCCCCGGCCCGGACGACATCAAGGTGGTGCTGGAGTTCGCCCGCTGACCGGTCGGCCCAGGTCGGCGGGCCGGACCCGTCGACCGGTCGGCCCAGGTCGGCGGGCCGGACCGGCGGGAGCAGCCGGTCACGACCTCGGCGTGCGGGTCGCTGTCCCAGGTGATGCCGGCGGAGCAGGCGGAGTTCTACAGGCCGGGCAGCTGGCCGTTGCGGAACAGGTCGACGAAGAGCTGGTGGTCCCGGCGGGCCTGGAGCCCGTACACGTGGGCGAACTCCGTCAGGTACGTCACAAAGCCCTGCTCGTCGGCCTCGACGGCGGCGACGATCGCCTCCTCGGTGGAGTAGTCGACCAGGTCGTGGCTGGACTCGTCGTCGGCGACCGAGTGCATCCGGGCGACCGCCCGGCCCAGGTCGGCGACCACCCCGGCCAGCTCCTCCGGCTCGTTGACGTCGGCCCAGTCCAGGTCGGCGGCGTACGGCGAGACCTCGGCGACCAGCTGGCCCACCCCGTTCAGCTCGGTGAAGCCCAGCCACGGGTCGGCGTGGGCCTGGAGCGCCCGCTGCGACTCGGCCGTCCGGTGCCCCTGGTGCGTGAAATAGGCACGGACGCCCTCGTCGTCGATGTGCCGGGCCACGGCGGGCACCTGGGCCTGCTTCATGTAGATGACGACGTCGTTCTCCAGCGCCTGGGTGTGCCCCTCCAGCAGGAGGTTGTACGACGGCAGCCCGGCCGAGCCGATACCCACGCCCTTGCGCAGCACCACGTCCTTGACGTGCGCGGAGACCGGGCGCAGCCGGGCACTGGAGGCGGGCAGCGTGTCCAGGTACCGGTGGAACGCCTGGCAGACCGCCTCCCGGGTGGCCGCGTCGACCTCGTAGACCCCGTCGCCGAGGGAGAACCGGCGCTCGTAGTTGTCGATGGTGGTCTGCGCGGCGAGCAGGTCGACCCGGGTGTTCAACCGGGCCTGCTGGAGCACGTGGCGCAGCACGCCGTCGGCGTTCTCCAGGGTGATCGAGCCGATCGCGTCGTCCCCACCCTGCGCGATGGCCCGCAGCTCGGTCAGGTACGACCGGGCGAAGGTCTCCACCAGGCCGGTGATCACCTGGTCGGAGAGGGCCTTGGCGTACCCGATCAGCGCCACGCTCGCCACGAACCGCTTGAGGTCCCAGGAGAACGGACCGACGTACGCCTCGTCGAAGTCGTTGACGTTGAACACCAGCTGCCCGGAGGCGTTCATGTAGGTGCCGAAATTCTCCGCGTGCAGGTCACCGTGGATCCACACCCGGCTGGTCCGCTCGTCGAGGAAGCGGTCGTCGGCGTACTCGCCGACCTGGTCGGCGTAGAAGAGGGAGGCGCTGCCCCGGTAGAAGGCGAACGGCGAGGCGGCCATCTTGCGGAACTTGCGTCGGAAGGCCGCCGGGTCGAGGGCCATCGACGCCCCGAACTCCTCGATCAGGACGTCGACGATGTGGGCGGAACGGCGGTCCAGGGTCTGACTCATGGACGCCCACGCTAGCCCCCGCCCACCACGGTCCCCGACTACCCCCGGGCGTGCACCCAGCCGACGAAGCGTTCGGTCAGGTCGCCGGGCGGCGCACCCCCGTCGAGCTGGGCAAGCTGCTCGACGGCCTCCGCCTGGAGCGCCGCCAGGTGCAGCGCCAACGCTACCCGGTCACCCCGGAACTCCCCGAGCAGCCGCAGCTTCGCCGGGGAGCAGGGCCAGGCGATTCCGCACGCCCGGCAACGCCAGGTCGGACGGCTCGGCAGATGCGGCCAGAACCTCATCGCGGCACCCGTGATCCCCGCTCCCGGGCACCCGGCACCCGTGCGTCGCGGGCACCCCGGGCCGGGCGGCGGGCCGCCGGCACGGACGGGGCGTCGAGCCACCGCAGCCCCTCGCGCTGCGCGAAGAACTCACGCTTGGCGACCGCCTCACCCCGGGCGTCCAGCTCGTACGCCTCGATCCAGACCCAACCGTCGTACGTGGGCCGGTCGGCCAAGTGCCGGATTACCCGTACCACGATCGGGCGGACGAACTGCACACTCGCCGCCCGGGTCAGGTGCAGCAGGTCACCCCCCTTGATCGGCCGTTCCCCCTTCACCACCGGCCCCCGTTCCTGGGCCGGTACGGGCGCACCCCGACCGCCGGGGAGGTGAACCGGTCCGGGCAGGGTGCCGGCAGGCCACACGAGCAACGCCGCCACCACGATCGCCACGTCCGCCGATGCCGAGGAGCCAGCGGTACGGGTTTTCTTCTACGGAGAGTGGGCACACCGACACACTGACGGGTAGTTGACGACTCGTCACCCCCTCCGGTGACAACTCGCCAACTCATGTCACCGGAGGGTCCGCCCGTGCGAGTCATGGCGCTAGCGGAAGTCGCCGCCCACCTGGGCGTCTCGCGTCAACGCGCCGCGATCCTGGTGGACCGCCCCGACTTCCCCGCCCCGATCGACACCCTCAGCGTCGGCCGCATCTGGGACGCCGCCGAGGTCCGGGCGTACGCGGCCCGACGCAACCGGCACCTCGCCGACGACGAGCCCACCTGACTTATCCGCTGCGGGAACGACCGCCTGCCGGCCCGCAAGTCGAATACCCAGGCCCCGCATCTCGAACACGACGGTGCCGCAGATCGACAGCGTGCCTGCTCGCAGAGCAAAACCGTGCCGGTTAGCACTTCAGCCGTAGCTGTGTGACCGGAAGAGATAGCCGGATGGCTGACGCGGTCCGTGGGGACCTGTTCGGCTACGTCGCCGAGCATCCCGGCCACGACGACGGAGTCCTCATCGTTGACGAGACGGGAAGGTTGCGCAGCTCGTCAGGCCGATGAGCGGGTCAGCGGGTGTGCTGCTCGTCCGGAGGGCGGACGACCGGCGCGGTGAGCGACTCGACCGGGCGGGACGGCGACGGAGCGTCCGCCGGGGATGCCAGCGGGTCCGGGCGCGGGACCCCGCCGATCCCGGACTGCTCGGCGGCGATCTTCTCCTGGAGACGCAGGATGCCGTGCAGCAGCGCCTCCGGTCGGGGCGGGCAGCCGGGCACGTAGACGTCGACCGGGATGAGCTGGTCGACCCCCTTGGTCACCGAGTACGAGTCCCAGTACGGCCCACCGCAGTTGGAGCAGGCCCCGAACGAGATGACGTACTTTGGCTCGGGCATCTGGTCGTAGAGGCGCTTGATCGCCGGGGCCATCTTGTCGGTGACCGTGCCGGAGACCACCATCAGGTCCGCCTGCCGGGGGCCGTGCGCGAAGGGGATCACGCCGAGCCGCATGAAGTCGTGCCGGCCCATGCTGGTGGCGATGAACTCGATCGCGCAGCAGGCCAGCCCGAAGTTGAAGACCCAGAGCGAGTAGCGGCGGCCCCAGTTGAGCACGAAGCGGATCGGCTCACCGAGCACTCCCGGCAGCTGCACCCCGGTCTCCTCCCGTGTCCTGCGCACCGACAGTCAACCACAGCGCCCCGGCGGTCTCCTCCGGCAACCGGCGCGACGCCCCGTCCAGCGGGCGCCGCCCGGCGTGACTCAGTGGGCCGGACGCTGGAGCAGACCGACGAACTCGATCAGCAGTCGCTCCCGCAGGGCCGGCGGCGCGGCGTTGAGCAGGGTGTTCACCGTCGCCATCCGGTCCGGCGCCCCGGTCCCGCCGCCCATGCCCAGGCTGGCGGCCAGCCCGGCGACCAGGTCCGGGGTGAGCGCCTCGGGCGGCAGGCCGGACGCCATCGCCAGCAGCTCCTCCGGCAACCTGACCGGGCCGGTCGCCCGCGTCGCCGCCACCGCGTCGGCGAGGTCCTCGCGGAACTCGGCCACCCTCGGGGCCACCGAGGCGGTCACCGTCAGGTGGACGCTCGCGGGCAGCTCGCCGTACGCCATCTGGGGTTGGGTGTGCCAGCCCCGGACGGTCAACTCGTCGACCAGGACGAAGAGGTCGAGCCCCGGGTCCTCGCTGGTGAAGCAGACGACGGTGGACTCCGGTTCGGCCATCAGCCGCAGCCCCTCGGTCGCCCGCACCGCCGCCGCCAGGTCGCGGACCGCCTCGACGGTACGGGCGGCCAGCTCGACGTAACCGGCGTCGCCGACGTGCCGCAGGGTGGCGTACGCGGCGGCGATCGGCCCGCCGGAACGGGTAGAGGCGATCCCCGGGTTGATCATGGTGTAGCCCGGCCAGCCGGCGAAGGCGAAGTACTGCGGGGCGCGCAACGCCGGGTCCCGGTGCAGGAGCACCGACACCCCCTTCGGGGCGTACGCGTACTTGTGCAGGTCCACCGAGATCGAGGTGACCCCGGGCACGGAGAGGTCGAACCGGGGCACCGGCAGGCCGAGCCGACGCAGGTAGGGCAGGGTCCAGCCACCGAAGCAGGCATCCACGTGGCAGCGCACCCCGGACCGGGCGGCCACCTCGGCGATTCCCTCCACCGGGTCGACGACCCCGTGCGCGTACGAGGGCGCGGAGCAGGCCACCAGCACCGTCTCCGGGCGGATCGCGGCGGCCACGTCGGCCACCTCCGGGCGCAGCGTCTCCGGCGAGACGGGCACCGGGTCGAGCGCCACCCGCAGGTAGTGCGCCGCCTTGGCGAACGCCGCGTGCGCGCTGACCGGCACCACCACGCGCGGCTCGGCGGTGTCCGGGCGGGCGTCCCGGGCCGCCTTCACGGCCAGGATCAGCGACTCGGTACCCCCGCTGGTGACACTGCCCACCGCGTCCGGGGCGGCCGTGCCCGGCCCACCGCCGAGCAGCTGCACCGCTGCTGCGACCAGGGCGTTCTCCATCGCCAGCAGGGAGGGGAAGGCGGTCGGGTCGAGCCCGTTGACGTGCGCGCTGCCCGCGTGGGCGGCGCTGGTCAGCTCGTCCAGGCCGGGCACCGCCGGGTCGTAGACGTAGGCGAAGAGGCGTCCGCCGTGGGTGGGCCGGTCGGCGGCCCGCAGCGCCCGGATCTCCGCGAGCACCTGCTCCGCCGGTACGCCCTGCGCCGGCAACGCCGGAGGCACCGCGCCCGTCGGGCCGGTCGCAGCCGTCCTCGCCTCGTCGGTCATGGGCTGATGGCCCCCTTCTGTACGCGGTCGGCGGCCCGCTCGGCGGCGGCGAGCCGCTCGGCGGTCAGGTCGTAGCGGCGCAGCAGCAGCACGGCCGGGCCGACCAGCAGCGCCGGCAGCACGGTGAAGCCGAGCAGCACGCCGAGCCGGGCGCTGTCGGACTGGACGGCCGCCGAGCCGGTCGCCGAGGACACGTACCCGGAGAGCTGGAGCACCAGCCCGTAGATACCCGGACCGAGGGCCAGCCCGAAGGTCTCCCCCGCCGTCCAGAGCCCGGTGAACACGCCCGCCTGACGACGGCCGGTACGCGCGGTGTCGTACGCGATGCAGTCGGGGAGCATGGCCAGCGCGAAGACCTGCTGCCCGGCGTAGCCGCACCCGATCACCGCGACCAGCGGGTAGACCACGGCCGGAGGCAGCACCGGCGCGGCGGCCAGCGCCGACGCGCCGGCCGCGAAGAGCACCGAGGCGGCGACCAGCGCGGCACGCTTGCCCACCCGTGCGCCGACCCGCGTCCACAGCGGCATGACCAGCAGGGCGGGGCCGACGAAGCAGGCGAAGAGCAGGGTCGGCCCGGTCTCCGGCGCGACGAGGATCTGGTCGGCGAAGTAGTTGACCCCGGCGAGGATGGTCGCCACCCCGGCGGACTGCACCACGAAGCAGATCAACAGCACCCGGAACGGACGGTTACGGCCGGCGACGGCGAGCTGCCCGCGCAGGGTCGGCTCGCTCTCGCCCACCTCGCCGGCCGGGGCGCCCCGGGTGCCGAGGAACGCGCCGAGCGCGCCCACCACGATCAGGACCGCGACGAACAGTCCCATCCAGCGGTGTCCGGGAACCCCGTCACCGCCGACGGAGACCACCAGCGGCGCGAGCGCCCCGGAGACCAGGATGGCCACCGCCAGGACGGCGATGCGCCAGCTCATCAGCCGGGTCCGCTCGGCGTAGTCGCCGGTCAGCTCGGCCGGCATCGCCACGTACGGCACCTGGAAGAACGCGAACGCGGTCGCGGTGGCCAGGAAGGCGACCGCGACGTACGCTGCGGCGGCCGGGCCGGTGCCGAAGGGGGCGGCGAAGATCGCGGCGAACAGCACGGCGAGGGCCATCCCGGCGAGGAGCAGGTACGGCCGCCGCGCACCCCAGCGGGAACGGGTCCGGTCGGAGATCCGCCCGGCGACCGGGTTGACCAGCACGTCCCACGCCTTGGGCAGGAGCACCAACAGGGCGGCCACGCCGGCCGCGACGCCCATCGTGTCGGTGAGGTACGGCAACAGCAGCAGCCCCGGCACCGTGCCGAAGGCCCCGGTCGCCAGGGACCCGAGGGCGTAGCCGAGGTGCACCCGACGGGGCAGCTCAGCCGACGGCGCGTCCATGGAGCCGAATGATACTCATTTTGTGTCGCCCGTCATGCTCCTGGGCGCGCGCCGGGTGGTCGCGCCGGGTGGATGCAGGGGTCCCCTGCTACCGCTTTTTGTCGAGCAGGGGGCCCCTGCAACCACGCAAGCCGCAGAGCGCTCAATCCTCCGGCCGCCAGGCGGCGGTGGCGATGTCCACCCGGTCGCCGCGCAGCGGCGTGCCCTCGGCGCGCAGTCGGGCCCGGGCCTCCCGCTCGTGGCCGGGTGGGAGGCGACCCGCCGCGTTCACCACCCGGTGCCAGGGCACTCCGCCGCCGTGCCGGGCCATGATCGATCCGACCAGCCGGGCCGAGGTACGACCGGAGCGCTCGGCCAGCGCGTCGGCGACCGCGCCGTACGACATCACCCGCCCCGGCGGGATCCGCTCGACCAGATCCAGCACCGCCTCGACGTACTCCTCGGGTGTCATGGCCAGCCACGATATGGGAACGGCGGCGGGCGGAGCGGGACCGACCACGCAGAATGGGCGGGTGCGCGAAGCAGTCACCACAGCCCGACGCGTCGTCGTCAAGATCGGCTCCTCCTCGCTGACCACCACCGGCGGAGGGCTGGACGAGGCCCGCGTGACGGCCCTGGTGGACGCCCTCGCCACGCGGGCCGGACAGGGACGAGAGGTGGTCCTGGTCTCCTCCGGCGCGATCGCCGCCGGACTGGCCCCGCTCGGCCTGCCCCGCCGCCCACGGGACCTGGCCACCCAGCAGGCGGCCGCGAGCGTCGGGCAGGGTCTGTTGATCGGCCGGTACGCGGCCAGCTTCGCCCGGCACGGGGTGACCGTCGGGCAGGTGCTGCTCACCGTCGACGACGTCACCCGCCGGGCGCACTACCGCAACGCGTACCGGACCCTGCGCAAGCTGCTCGACCTACGGGCGGTGCCGATCGTCAACGAGAACGACACGGTGGCCACCGAGGAGATCCGGTTCGGCGACAACGACCGGCTCGCCGCGCTGGTGGCCGCCCTGGTCCACGCCGACCTGCTGGTGCTCCTCTCCGACGTCGACGCGCTCTGGACCGGTGACCCACGCCGGCCGGAGTCGACCCGGATCACCGAGGTACGCGGCGAGGAGGACCTCACCGGCGTGGAGATCGGCGGGGCGGGCCGGGCCGGGGTGGGCACCGGCGGCATGGTGACGAAGGTCGAGGCGGCCCGGATCGCCACCGGTTTCGGCATACCGGTGGTACTCACCGCCGCGCCGCTGGCCGCCGCCGCGCTGGCCGGCGAGCCCGTGGGCACCTTCTTCCACCCGGTACGCCAGCGGCCCACCGCCCGCCTCTTCTGGCTGGCCCACGCCACCTCCCCCCGGGGCCGGCTGCACCTCGACCCCGGTGCGGTGCAGGCCGTGGTCGGTTGGCGCAAGTCCCTGCTCCCGGCGGGCATCACCGCCGTCGACGGCGCGTTCACCGCCGGCGACCCGGTGGACCTGGTCGACGCGCAGGGCGCGCCGGTCGCCCGAGGGCTGGTCAACTACGACGCGGTGGAGCTGCCCGGACTGCTCGGGCGCTCCACCGGCGAACTCGCCGCGACACTCGGCCCGGCGTACGAACGTGAGGTGGTCCACCGCGACGACCTGGTGCTGCTTTGACGACGGACGGGTACGCCGGGGTGAGGTGGTTGCAGGGGTCCCCTGCTCCACAGAAAGCGGTAACAGGGGGCCCCTCCTATCAGGAAGGTGAACGATGAGCGTTACCGAGCAGGCCCGCCGGGCGCGGGAGGCGGCGGGTGCGTTGGCCGTGGCGACGCGTACCGCGAAGGACGCCGCCCTGCACGCGATGGCCGACGCGCTGGTGGCGCGTACGCCGGAGATCCTGGCCGCGAACGCGGCGGACCTGGCGGCCGGACAGGACGCCGGCCTGAGCGCGGCCGTGCTGGACCGGCTGGCGCTGGACGCGGGCCGGGTGGCCGCGATCGCCGACGCGCTGCGGCAGATGGCGGCGCTGCCCGACCCGGTCGGTGAGGTGGTGCGCGGCTCGACCCTGCCGAACGGACTGGAACTGCGGCAGATCCGGGTGCCGTTCGGGGTGGTCGGGATCATCTACGAGGCCCGCCCGAACGTGACCGTGGACGCCGCCGGGATCTGCCTGAAGTCCGGCAACGCCGCGCTGCTGCGCGGGTCGTCCTCGGCGGCGCACTCGAACGCGGCGCTGGTCGCGGTGCTGCGGGACGCGGTCGCCGCGGCCGGGCTGCCGGCCGACGCGGTGCAGTTGCTCGACGCCACCTCCCGCGACTCGGTGAAGGAACTGATGCGGGCGCGGGGCCTGGTGGACGTGCTGATCCCGCGCGGCGGGGCGTCGCTGATCCGGACGGTGGTCGAGGAGTCGACGGTGCCGGTGATCGAGACCGGGGTGGGCAACTGCCACGTGTACGTGGATGCCGCCGCCGACCTGGCCAAGGCCGTCGCGATCACCGTGAACGCCAAGACCCAGCGCCTCTCCACCTGCAACACCGCCGAGTCGCTGCTGGTGCACGCCGACGTCGCCGACGCCTTCCTGCCGCCGGTGCTGGCGGCGTTCGCCGAGGCCGGGGTGACCGTGCACGGTGACGCGCGGGTGGTGGCGTACTCGGAAGCCGTGGTGCCGGCCACCGACGAGGACTTCGGCACCGAGTACCTGTCGGCCGACATCTCGGCCGCCGTCGTCGACTCGCTGGACGCGGCGGTCGCGCACATCCGCCGGTACGGCAGCGGCCACACCGAGGCGATCGTCACCGACTCGCAGTCGGCGGCCCGGGAGTTCGTGGCCCGGGTCGACTCGGCGGCGGTGATGGTGAACGCGTCGACCCGGTTCACCGACGGGGGCGAGTTCGGCTTCGGCGCGGAGATCGGCATCTCCACGCAGAAGCTGCACGCGCGGGGACCGATGGGGCTGCCCGAGCTGACCAGCACCAAGTACGTCGTCACCGGCGACGGCCACCTGCGCGCCTGACCGCGTACCCGGTCGGGGCCGTCAGCGCGCCGGCCCCGACCGGATACAGCCGCCCCGACCGGATACAGCGGCCCCGACCGGGGCCGCTGGGCAGAACAGTGACGGACGATCACCTCACGGAGAGTGTCCGGGCAGTTGAAACGCCGACACGGCTTTCGGGTTCCCGACACCCATCCGACGCGCCGGGGGCCAACGGCGCGGTGGTGGCCCGCCGGCCCTGAGCCGGTCGGCTCCGAGGTGTGAGCAGGCCGGGCTCACCGGAAGGCGCGGATCACCGCGAGCGTGGTGTGCACGTCGAACTTCTGGCCGTCGTCGCTGTTCCAGCCGCCGTCGGTGCGTTGGGTGGCAGCGAGCCGGTGGCGGGCTGCCACCAGCGTCCACTCCGCGGCCGGCACGTCCACCCGGCGCAGGGTCGCCGCCAGCCAGGCCACGTCCGCCGGGGACAGGTCGCGCATCCGCTCGTCGAGCACCGCCCGGATCCGGGCCGCCTCGTCGTACGACTGCTGGAGGTGCAGTACGGCGGCGCTGAGCCAGCCCGCCGGCAGGTACGACGGCCACGTGCCGTCGGGGGCGAGCCCGTCGGTCAGGGCGCGGGCGGCGGCGTGCACGACGCCGGCGTACGCCCCGCCGATCCGGTCGTCGAGCGGGCCGGCGGCCTGGGCGTCCAGACCGGCGACGCTGAGCCAGAAGGCGGCGCTGGCGGTGAGGTGGAACCGCGCTTCCGGATCCCCGGGACGGGCCCAGTCCGGTGCGGCGTCGGCCAGCACCGGGTTCTCCTCCCACCAGCCGTCGCGCTGCTGTCGGGCGGCGAGCCAGTCCAGCGCCTTGCGGGCGGCCGGGCGCCCGAGCGCACCGAGGTCGTCCAGCTCGCCGAGGCGGAAGCAGGTCGCGTCCACCGAGGCGACGCCGCCCGCCCACACCGCCGGCCAGCCGCCGTCGGGCACCTGGCCGGCCTCCGCCCAGTCCAGGGTCTCCGGCGCGGGGGGCGTCCGGGTGCACAGCCAGCTGAGCCGGGCACGCTCCACCGCGTCCCCGTGCGCCATAACGAAGCCGATGGCGGCGTCCAGATCGACCACGACGACGACGTTACCGGCCCCGGCCGGGTTACACCTCGGTAGCTCGGCCGAGGAAACCCGGCTGACGGGGGTACGCCGGCCGGGGCGGACATGTTAGAAGGGACCCCGCCACCGGGCGGGGTCCCTTCTAGGCGACTCAGTACGCGGGCAGCGAGGGATCGATCTGCCTGATCCAGGAGAGCACGCCACCCTGGAGGTGCACCGCGTCGGTGAACCCGGCCGCCTTCAGCGCGGCGAGCGCCTCGGCGGAGCGGACGCCGGACTTGCAGTGCAGCACGATCTGCCGGTCCTGCGGGAACCTCGACAGCGCCTCGCCGGAGAGGATCTCGCCCTTGGGGACCAGGGTGGCCCCGGGAATGCGGACGATCTCGTACTCGGCCGGCTCCCGCACGTCGACCAGGAAGACGTCCTTGCCGGCGTCCTGCCACTCCTTCAGCTCCACCGCGGTGATGGTCGCGTCGACAACCGCCTCCTGCGCCTCGACCGAGACCGCGCCGCAGAAGTCCTCGTAGTCCTCCAGCAGGTCGGTGACGGTCGGGTTCGCGCCGCAGAGGACGCAGTCCGGATCCTTCCGGACCTTGATCTTGCGGTAGCTCATCTCCAGGGCGTCGTAGACCATCAGCCGGCCGACCAGCGGCTCGCCGATGCCGGCGAGCAGCTTGATCGCCTCGTTGACCTGGATCGAGCCGATCGACGCGCAGAGCACGCCGAGCACGCCGCCTTCGGCGCAGGAGGGGACCATGCCGGGCGGCGGGGGCTCCGGGTAGAGGCAGCGGTAGCAGGGACCGTGCTCGGCCCAGAACACCGACGCCTGGCCGTCGAACCGGTAGATCGACCCCCAGACGTACGGCTTGCCGAGCAGCACCGCCGCGTCGTTGACCATGTAGCGGGTGGCGAAGTTGTCGGTGCCGTCGACGATCAGGTCGTACCGGGAGAAGATGTCCCGGACGTTCTCCCGGTCCAGCGCGGTGTTGTGGATCTCGACGGTGACCAGCGGGTTGATCTCACGGACAGTGGCCGCGGCGGACTCGGCCTTGGAGCGGCCGACGTCGGACTGGCCGTGGATGACCTGGCGCTGGAGGTTGGACTCGTCCACCGTGTCGAAGTCGATGATGCCGAGGGTCCCCACGCCGGCCGCGGCCAGGTACATCAGGGCGGGCGAGCCCAGGCCGCCCGCGCCCACACAGAGCACCCGGGCGTTCTTCAGCCGCTTCTGCCCCTCCACCCCGACATCCGGGATGATCAGGTGGCGCGAGTAGCGGCGGATCTCGTCAACGGTCAGCTCGGCGGCGGGCTCGACGAGCGGGGGCAACGACACGGTGGACTCCCCGGGATCGGCGGTGGTTGCCGCGCCATTGTTGCTCGCCGGACCGCCGGTCGGCCATGAGGAGCGACACGCGCCCGACATGCGGGAGCGGGAATATCCCGTCCCTGGGTCCGCCGGTCGCGGATCAGGGGACGAGGTCACCGGCGTACCGGCGGCCGTCGAGGTACGGCCAGGCGTTGGCGACGCAGCCGGTCAGGCCGTAGGTCTGCTGCTGCATCACCGGGGCGGGTCGGCCGGGGCCGGGGCAGGCCTCGTGCAGCTCGCCGAACTCGTGCCCGACCTCGTGGTTGATCACGTACGCCCGGTAGACGGCCAGCGGTGCGGCGTAGTCGGGCACCGCGGTGAGCCACCGGTCCAGGTTGATGATCACCTTGCCGGGCAGCCGGCAGGAGGTGTAGCCGGCGGTGTGCAGGCCCCCCTCGGCGCACATCCGCTCCGACGTGAAGGAGGTGGCCAGGTAGACGGTGAAATCGGCGGCCTCCGCCCCGGCGACCCGCTGCACCCGCAGTTCACCGGAGGCGATCCAGCTTCGGGGATCGGACAGCGTCGCGTCGACGGCGGCGGCGAAGGCGGTCGGGTCCTGCCCGGTGCCGGCCTCCACGCCGACCCGGTAGCGGTGGAGCGGACCGCCCGTACCGGCCACCGGCGATCCGCCCGCGACCGCCACGAAGCGTCCGGATCCCCGCTCGACGGGCGCGTCCGAGCGCTGGCCGTCCGTCTCCGACGGCGGTTCGGGCACCGGCCCGTGCGCCCCCGTCCCCGGGCCGGAGTACGCCCCGGCACCGCCCGTCGGGGCCACCGTGCCGGGAACGGTCGGTGTGGCGGACCGGACCAGGACCAGCGTCGCCACCCCGGCCACCAGCAGGGCGGCCAGCGCCACGGGGCGGACCCGTCGGCGTGGACCGGGCCGGTCGGAAGCGGCAGAGGGTCGCATACCAGCAGCGTGCCCTGCCAACCGGGCAGAGTGCCCCGATTCCGCGAAAACCCCTCACAGGTGGGTCGCCGACGACCGGGTCCGCCGGGTCAGAGCCGGGGGCCCGCGTAGCGCCGGCCGTCGAGGTACGGCCACGGGTTCGCGACACACCCCTTCAGGAAGAGCGTCTGCTGCATCATCACCGGTGCCGGCCGCCCCGGCTTCGGGCAGCGCTCGTGCCGGTATCCCAGCTCGTGACCGACCTCGTGGTTCACCACGTACGCCCGGTAGGTCGTCAGCGGCACCCCGGCACCGACGAAGTGCGGCACCGACGTCCGCCACCGGTCGAGGTTGATGATCACCTTTCCCGGTGCCCGGCAGGAGGTGTACGGCCGGCCACCGACCCGGATGTTCACCCCACCCGCCGCGCACATCGTGCCCGCCGTCCGGGGGGTCGCCAGGTAGACGGTGAAGTCGTGTGGCGCGTTCCCCGGCACCCGTTGCAGGCGGAGCCGCCCACTGCCGATCCAGCTGCCCGGAGCGGCGAGCACCTGTTCCACCTCGGTGCCGAACGTCCGGGCGTCCTCCCCGGAGCCCGCCTCCACCGCCACCCGGTAGCGACGCAGGGTGCCCGCGCGGCCCAGCAGCTCACCCGGGCGGTCGTCGTAGCCGAACGTGCCCCGCCCGGTCGACGGCACCGGGCCCGGCATCCGCAGCAGCGGCGGGGACGCGGTGACGGAGGAGAACGGAACCGGCGCGGCGAGCGGGGCGGCCGGAGCGGTGCCCGATCCGGCCGTGGCCGAGCCGGTCACGGCCGGCACGGAGCCGCCCGATGTCGTGCCGGCCGGCTCCGTGCCGGCCGGCCGGGTGCCGGACCGGGCGGGCAGCACGGCCGTGACGACCGCGACCACGACCGCGGTCGCCGACGCGGCCAGGGCGTAGGCGTTCCACAGTGGACGTCGGGGGCGGGAGAACGGGGAGGACATCCCGCTCAGCGTGCCACGTCACCCCGGGTCGCGCACGGGCGCCACGTCGTCGAGAAGTCCCAGCACCGCGCGCGCCACCGTCCGGGGCAGCTCCATCTGCGCCACGTGCCCGGCGTCGAGCATCAGCAGCCGGCTGTCCGGGATCACCCGGGCCGTCTGCGGCGCCACCCGTACGTCGACCAGCCGGTCGTGCCGCCCGCCGATCACCAGGGTCGGCGCCTGGACCGCGTGGGCCATCCGCCACAGTGACCTCGACCCCGGCAGGTACGACCGCAGGAAACAGGAGACGATGCCGCGGAACGTCCGCACGTACGCCGCGGCGTGGTGCTCGGTCTGGTGCCGGAGACGGATCTCCTCCAGCGCCTCCCGGCGTCGCTGCTCCCCGATCCGGCTCAGGTCGGCGATGCACGCCTCCATAACCTGCTGGGCCATCGCCTCGGGGGCCAGCTGGGCCAGCCGCCAGGCGGCCAGCCGCTCGCCCCGGGGGATCGCCAGCAGGGGAAGCATCCGCCCCTGCAACGACCGGCGGAAGTCGAGGAAGGGCAGGGCCGGCGAGATCAGCGTCAGCGTCCGGACCAGCTCGGGCCGGAGCGCGGCCACCTGGACCGCCACCGCTCCGCCCAGCGAGTTGCCGAACAGGTGCACCGGACCACGGTCGGAGACCTCGATCCACCGGACGATCCGGTCCGCGAAGGCATCGATCGTGTAGCGGTGGCCGGGGTCGCTGAGACCGAAGCCGGGCAGGTCGACGGCCTGACCGTCCAGGCGTCCGGCGAGCAGCCCGGCCAGGTCCGTCCAGTTCTGCGCCGACCCGGCCAGGCCGTGCACGTAGAGCGCCGGTTCCGCGTCCGGGGCGGTCGCCGGGGTGTCCCGGACGTGGATCCTCGTGCCGTCGAGAAGCACCGACCGACCGGGCCACGGCGGTGGGATCCGGTCCGCCGGGAGAAGATCGTCCGGGCCGAGCGTCGCGGGCTTCATGCTTCCAGTCTGCCCCCGGACACTCAGGTCAGCAGCGCTTCCAATCGACGGTTGACCGCCGCGAGAGCGGCCCGGACCACGGCCTGCCGGGGGTCGCCGCCGGAGACCAGCGCCGAACCGGCGAGCTGCTCGACCCAGCCGTCACAGACCAGCAGGACGACCACCGTGGCCACCTCGCAGGTGCCGAAGGGCACCACGGCGGCGTGCTCGACGAAGCACCGTCCACGCCCGGCGCCGGCCACCCGGAGCAGCTCGTCGACGGCCGCCGCGGCGGCCACCGCGCAGAGGCGCAGGACGTACCCGTCGACGGCCGGCCCGACGGCACGCCCGGAGGCGTTACGTGCGCCGGCCAGCAGGCGTACCTCGACGTCGGCGTCGAGACCGAAGGTGCTGACCTGCACGTGGTCGATCACCACCCGGGGACCGGGGGGCCCGCCGGTGTCCAGCGGCCGGGACGGCGCGGTCTCCGTCGTGGTCCGCTGCGCCCCTGAGTACGAGGCGGCCAGCGTCGCCGGGCTCCCGGTGGCCGCCACGGGGCTCCCGGTGGCCGCGCCACCGAAGGCGGCCCACGGGGTGGGCTGTTCCTCCACGCTGGCCCGCCCCCGGGGGGTGCCGGGTTGCCGGCGGCGACGGCGTACGTCGGCCGGCACCTCGGCCCGGCCCTCCGGCGGGGGCGAGGTCCTGCGGCGCACCGGCGGTTCGGGCATGGGCGCGGTGCCGGGCACGTCCTGTGGCGCGGCGGCCAGACCCATCCGCTCCTGGAGCAGGCGGGCGACCATGCGGCTCACCTCGGCCGCGTCCGCGCCGTCCGCCAGATCGAGCCGGAGGCTGTGCGCACCGGCCGCGGTACGGCGCAGCGACGCGTCGCGCACCCCCGCCACGCCCCGGACCGCGTCGAGGATCGCGTTGACGTCGAACCCCTCGGGTCGCTCCTGCGGGGGCGGTGCCGGTTCGTCCTCCCGCCGCAGGTGGGTGGCGATGCGGGCGAGTTCGGGGGTCTGGGCGGGGGGCTCCACGGTTGGCGGCTCCGGCACGACGGGCACGTCCGGCTCGGCGGGTACGCGCTGGGGCAGCACCACCGGCCTGCCACCCGGGTGGCGGTCGGCGGCGGTGGGCGGAGCCGGGGACACCGGGTCGGGCGCGGATCGACGGGCCGTGTACAGGGATGCGCTCGCCGGGGCGGGCGCGGATGGGATGGGGTCGACGCGCCCGGCGCCGCTCGTGGCGGATGCCGCGAGGGAACCGGCACCGGGGCGGTCCGGGTGGTGACCGGGCGGCGGGGCCGACGGGGGATGGTCGGCCTCGGCCGCCTCGGGCCGGAGCCGGAAGGGCCGGACGGTGCGGTTCTCGGGACGGCCGCCGGACGGCTCCGTCGGGTCGGTCGGGGAGGGCGCGGGCGGGGCGCTGGACGGCACCGGCGGGGCGCTGAACGGCGCGGACGCCGGCCGCCCGGGCGCCCACGCGGTCTGGTCCACCGGCGGGTACGGCCGGCGTGGTTCCGCCTCCGGCTCGTAGGAGCGTCGTCCCCCGGACCGGTACGGCCCACCGGTGTCCGGTGGGGACAGCCGCGCGCCACCGGCCTCGGCCGTGGGTGTCGGGCCGGACTCGGTCCGGGCCGCGCGACCGGAGCCGGGCTCCGTCGACGGCGTCGCCGGACCGTGGGTCGACGGCGTCCCGGGGACGGCGGGGTCGGTCGGCGGTGTTCGGGTTGGGTCGGGGAGGCGACGTGACTCGGGCTCCCGGGCCTCGGACGGTGGGGGCGCCCACGCCGGTGGCACGTCCTCGCGGGGCCGTTCCTCCCGGGGCCACCGGCCGGTCGGCTCGTCCTTCTCGCGGTGCCGCTCGGCGCGGGAACGCCGGCCGCCGCCACCCTCGCGGGACCACGGCGGCGCCCAGCCACCCCCGGCCCAGCTCGGGCGCTCCGGTTCGGTGTGCGAGGTCCAGGGCCGGCGCTCGGCGTCGACACCGACGTCGGACGGTGCCGGACCAGCCGGCCCGGGCTCGGCCGGATACGGGTCGGCCGGCTCGCCCCAGGCCGGAGAGACGGGCGGGGCGGCGCCCCGGCTCGGACCGTCACCCGGGCGATCCACCGGCGACGGCGGCGGAGGCGGTGCGTCGAACCCGACGGGCGACTCGGCCGGGGGCACCGATGTCGGGCGTACCCCCTCGACCCGGCGCTCCGGAGGCGTGGCGGATGGCTCGTCCGAGGCGTGCCGCGCCGAGCGGCCCTCCGGGGGAAGCACCGGGTGCCCGCCGGTCGGGTGGCGGACGGCGGTGTCGTCCGAGGGCACCACCGGCTGCCCGCCGGTCGGATAGCGGAGGGCGGCGGACTCCCGCCCCGGCTCGCCGGTCTGCTCCCGTGCGGGCGCGGGCCGCTGCGCCGGGACGGCGAGCCGACCGTGGTCGGGATCACGCGGCTCCCCGGCCGGGCCGGGAGGCGCGCTGACCGGCACCTGCCGCGCGCCGGGAGCCTCGTCGCGGTGGGTGTGACCGTTGAGCCGCCGGCCGTTGACCCGGCTCGGCAGTTCGCTCACCTCGTCGACACCGGGCAGCGGGGTGGGCAGGTCGCCGTGCTGTGACGACGACGTGGCCCAGCCGTGGCCCGGGTCGGCGGGACGCCACTGGGTGCGGGCCGGTTCCCCCCGGGACCCGTCGGCGGCACGGGACCAGCCGGCGCCCGACGGCGCCCATGCGCTGGCCGAGTGAGCCAGGTCATCCTGCTGACCCGTCCCATCGCCGTGCTCTCCCGGGGTGGCGGCACCGGGTTGCCCTGTTTCATCCACCGCGCGCTCCTTGGTCGCCCCCGCTGAGGCTACCGTGTGGTGACAGTGGCGATAAGTTACAGCGGCGGGCCAAATTCCACGGCGGGGCGAGTGACCCGACCGGTTCGGGTAGGAAGTACCAGCTCGTACGACGAACTCGGAGGTTCCCATGACAGCTGTGGGGAACGGCTCACAGACGGCCGGCCGTCCCACGCGCCTGCCCCGGTCGGCGCGGCGCAGGCAGCTGCTCGCGGCGGCGCAGGAGGTGTTCGTCGCGCAGGGTTACCACGCGGCGGCGATGGACGACATCGCCGAGCGGGCCGGGGTATCGAAGCCCGTTCTCTACCAGCACTTCCCGGGCAAGCTCGAGCTCTACCTCGCCCTGCTGGACACCCACTGCGACGCGATCGTGGCCAAGGTGCACGAGGCGATGCGCGAGACCAGCGACAACAAGGAGCGGGTCGGCGGGGCGGTCCGGGCGTACTTCGACTTCATGGACCACGAGAGCGAGGCGTTCCGCCTGGTCTTCGAGTCCGACCTGCGCAACGACCCGGCCGTCCGGCAGCGGGTGGAGCGGGTCGAGCAGGGCTGCATCGCGGCGATCACCGACACGATCATCTCCGACACCGGGGTCAGCCGGGCGCACGCCGAGCTGCTCGCGTCCGGGCTGGTGGGGGCGGCGGAGAGCGCTGCGCAGTTCTGGCTCGGCGGCGGGCGGCAGGTGCCGAAGGCGGAGGCGGAGGCGCTGCTCGCCGCCCTCTCCTGGCGGGGCATCGCCAGCTTCCCGCTCCAGGGGGAGCCGGCGACGGGGGCGGGGCAAACCGAGTCACCGTGACCATCGCCCGTCCGGATCGGCTAGCCTTCCGAGGGCGGTCGTTTCGCCCGGATGAGGAGGCACAGTGGAGGTCAAGATCGGCGTGCAGTACGCGCCCCGAGAGCTGGTCATGGAGAGCGCGCAGTCGCCGGCCGAGATCGAGCAGATCGTGACCGACGCCATCGCCGGCGACGGGACGCTCTCGCTGACCGACGAGAAGGGCCGGCGGGTCATCGTGCCGGTCAGCAAGCTCGCCTACGTGGAGATCGCCGAGGCCGCGCCGCGGTCGGTCGGGTTCACCGTCCGCTGACGGTCGGGTCCACCGCCCGCCGGACCACCCGGGTCGCCGCGGCAGGTGCCGGAAGCTCACCTGCCGCGGACCGGCCCCGTACCGCCCCGATTCCACGCACCACCGCCGCTCAGTTGTTGAGTCCGACCGCGGTCATCCGCTCGGTGTGGGCGGCGGTCAGCCGGCGGAACAGCTTCTGCGCGTCCCCGTCCCCGTCCCGGACGATCAGGCCGGTCAGCGCGCCCCGGTCGGCGGCGGCCACCCGGCCCGCCTGGGAGAGCCCCTCCCCCACCAGCCGCCGCGCCCACATGGAGAGCCGGTTGGCGACCCGGGGGTCCACCTCGATCGCCGCCCGGATCTCGGCGGCCGCGAAGTCGGCGTACCGGGACTCGTGCAGCACGTCGAGGACCAGCTGCCGGTCCGGCTCGGCCAGCGCCTCGGCGATCTCCCGGATGAAGTCGTCGGCGACGGCGTCCCCGACGTACGCCTTGGTCACCGCCTCCAGCCAGTCCCTCGGCTCGGTCGAGTCGTGGTACGCCTGCAACGCCGTCACGTACGGCGCCATCGCGTCGTCGGGCAGTACGCCCAGTTCGGTGAGCCGGTCGGCGATCCGTCGGTAGTTGCTCATCTCCGCCGCGGCCATGGCGCTGAGTTCCGCCCGGCGCCGCAGATCGGGGGCGAGCCGGGCGTCGGCGGCCATCCGGTCGAAGGCGAACAGCTCGCCGAGGGCCACCAGACCGAGCAGATCGACGACGGCGGACGGGGGTGCGGGGGCGGCGGACACGAGCGCAGGTTACCCGTCGGCGGAGTGCGGCGTGGGGCAGCCGATCACGAATTCCCGAACCGGAGTTATTGTGACCTGGACCACAAGGCGGACCCCCGAGTGCGCCACCGCCCGCGCAGATCAGGACGACATCCCGGTTAACCAGCTAGTATGGGGTAGTTGCCGTGGGCGCCGTTCTGATGTTCGCCCGCCGCAGGTGCGGCCGTCGATCCGGCTGGACGTCCTGCCCACGGCGCGCGTGCGGCCCGGTCCGGCACGGCGTTCCGCCGCCGACCGTGTGGCCCGCGCCACACCGAACGCGCCCTGAGGACATGACGGGGCGCACCACGAGAGGGCACCCCCAACACCACATGAGCGAACAGAATCTCCACACGGACGGCCAGGAACTGGCCCCCACAGACCTCGTGAGCGACGGCCAGGAACTGGCCCCGACGGCTCCGGTCCGCCCGGAGGCACCGACCTTCGCCGAACTGGGCGCGCGGCAGGAAACCGTCGAGGCGCTCGCCGCCGCCGGCATCACCCGCGCCTTCGCCATCCAGGAGTACGCGCTGCCGATCGCGCTGCGCGGCACCGACCTGATCGGCCAGGCGCCGACCGGCACCGGCAAGACCCTCGGCTTCGGCGTCCCGCTGCTCGAGCGGGTCTTCGCGCCCGGCGAGGGCAGCGACGGCGTGCCGCAGGCGCTGGTCGTCGTACCA
Organism: Micromonospora inyonensis; assembly: GCF_900091415.1. Lineage (NCBI taxonomy): Bacteria > Bacillati > Actinomycetota > Actinomycetes > Micromonosporales > Micromonosporaceae > Micromonospora > Micromonospora inyonensis. Next base: position 722,880 of record NZ_FMHU01000001.1, read on the forward strand.
ACCCGTGAGCTGGGCATCCAGGTGGCGAAGGACCTCGCCGCCGCAGGTCGCACCCGGAACGTGCGGGTGCTGCCGATCTACGGCGGCGTCGCGTACGAGCCGCAGATCGACGCGCTGCGCAAGGGCGTCGAGATTCTCGTCGGCACCCCGGGCCGCCTGCTCGACCTGGCCAAGCAGAAGCACCTCCGGCTCGACCGGGTGCACGCCCTGGTGCTGGACGAGGCCGACCGGATGCTCGACCTGGGCTTCCTCGACGACGTCGAGAAGATCCTGTCGATGCTGCCGGAGGACCGGCAGACCATGCTCTTCTCGGCCACCATGCCGGACCCGATCGTCACCCTCTCCCGGCGCTTCCTGCGCCGGCCGGTCACGATCCACGCCGGGCACACCGCCGAGACCGGCCCGTCGCCGCAGACCCAGCAGCTCGCGTACCGCACCCACTCGATGAACAAGATCGAGATCGTGGCCCGGATCCTCCAGGCGGAGGGGCGCGGCCTGACCATGATCTTCACGCGGACCAAGCGGGCCGCCGACCGGGTGGCCGAGGACCTCGACTTCCGGGGCTTCGCGGTGGCCGCCGTCCACGGCGACCTGGGACAGGGCGCGCGGGAGCGGGCCCTGCGGGCGTTCCGCGCCGGCAAGATCGACACGTTGGTCGCCACCGACGTCGCCGCGCGCGGCATCGACGTCAGCGGCGTCACCCACGTGATCAACTATGACTGTCCGGAGGACCAGGACACCTACACCCACCGGATCGGCCGGACCGGCCGGGCCGGCGCGACGGGGGTGGCGGTGACCTTCGTCGACTGGGACGACATGCCGCGCTGGCGGATCATCGACAAGACCCTCGGGCTGGACATGCCCGAGCCGCCGGAGACGTACCACACCTCCGCCCACCTCTACACCGACCTGGGCATCTCCACCGAGATGACCGGCACCCTGCCCACCGCCGAGCGGACCCGGGCCGGGCTCTCCGCCGAGATCGAGGAGGACCTCGGCGGTGGCCGCCGCCGGGGCGAGACCGGCCGGCGCGGCGGCAACGACCGCCCGCGCCGATCCCGCGAGCGCGGCTCCGAGGCCGCGCCGGCGACCGAGGCCGTCGCGGGCGAGGCCGTCGCGGGCGAGGCCGTCGCGGGCGAGGAGGAGACCTCCCGCACCCCGCGCCGTCGGCGTCGTCGTCGGGCCGGAGAGGTGATCACCGATGGTGCGCCGACCGCCGTGATCACGGACGACACCGCCGGCAGCGCCACCGCCACCGAGGGCGAGGCGAAGCCCCGACGGCGGCGTCGCCGCCGCAGTGGCGCCGGCTCCACCACCGGGACGCCCGCCGAGGCCGTCGCGGACTGACCCGGCCCGCGCCGACACGTCCCCCGCACCGGTCCGCCGGTGCGGGGGACGTTCACGTCCGGCCGCCAGGTGGGAGCACCCAACCCACGCCAGCCGGGCACCGGCGGGACAGCCGATCCGTGCGGACGGGCCGCCGGGTGGGACCGGTGGGCCGGCGAGGATGATGGACCGATGCCCGTACCGCTCGACGACGCCCTCACCGACCTCCGGGCCCTGCTGCTCGGCCCCACCCTGACCAGGGCCGTCGCCGCCGGACGACGCCGCGGGCAGCACCCCTCGGTGGTGCGCGCCGAACTGCGGCCGGTGGCCCTGAAGGCCGGCCCCCGGCTCCAGATCTCCACCTCCGACGGGAACCGCCCGTACACCCGCAACGTCGCCCCCGGCCCGGAGGCGGACGAGGCCGTCGACGCGCTGCTGGCCGAGCCGTTCGGCAACTGGCACGTGGAGACCACCGACGCGACCGTCCAGCTCCGGGTGACCAAGTCCGGCGAGGCGCAGGTGCACCGGGCCGCCGCCGCCCGCCCCGCCGCCGCGTCCGACGGTCACGACCGGGAGAAGGAGTACCTGCTCGACCCGGGTGACCCGATCTTCGCCGAGATCGGTGGTTCGGCGGCCAAGCGCCGACAGGTGGACGCCTTCCTCCGGGCCCTCGCCGCCACCCTCCCCGACGAGCTGACCGGGCCGCTGCGCGTGGTCGACCTGGGCTGCGGTAACGCGTACCTCACCTTCGCCGCGTACCGCTACCTGACCCGGCGCGGGCTCGACGTGGAACTCGTCGGCGTGGACGTCCGGGAGGACCAGCGGGACCGCAACACCGGTCTCGCCGAGCGGCTCGGCTGGGCCGGGCGGGTCCGGTTCGTCGCCGGCACCATCCTCGACGCCGAGGTCGACCCGGCCCCCGACCTGGTGCTGGCGCTGCACGCCTGCGACACGGCCACCGACGAGGCGCTGGCCCGGGCGGTCCGGTGGCGGGCCCGGTGGGTGCTCGCCGCCCCGTGCTGCCACCACGACCTCGCCGCGCAGCTGCGCGCCCGCCCCGCCCCGGCCCCGTACGAGTTGCTCACCCGGCAGGGCATCCTGCGGGAACGCTTCGCCGACGTGCTCACCGACGCGCTCCGGGCCGGCCTGCTCCGGTTGCACGGCTACCGGGCCGAGGTGGTGGAGTTCGTCGACTCCCGCCACACCCCCCGGAACCTGCTGATCCGCGCCCGACGCACCACGACGGCGGCCAGCGACGACCAGCACGCCGACTACCGCGCCCTGGTGGCGCAGTGGCAGGTCACGCCCCGCCTGGAGAAGCTCCTCGGCGACGGCCGCCGCGAGGCCGGTCGACCCCGGCAGTGACCGCCGTACGACGGATCGGGGTGACGGCCCGACGATCGGGCGGTCCCCTGCCGCGCTGGTGGTATTACCCTCGAAGACGCACCGTCCGGTGCAACCCACCGGAAAGGGACACCCGACCATGGGCTCCGCAGAGGTTTCGCCGCAGATGGCCTTCGCGCGTTTCGTCCGGCGGGCCATCGACGACGCCCGCCGGGAGCGCGGGTGGACCGTCACCGACCTGGCCGCGCACACCGGGGTGGGCCGGTCCACGATCTTCCGCTGGCTGGCCGGCGACTGGCAGGACTACCCCGAACTGGCCAAGGTCCGGGGTTTCTGCGCCGCCCTGGACGTGCCGGTCACCGCGGCGTTCCGGGCGCTCGGCCTGCCCGACGGCGCCCCGGCGGCCCGGCCCCGGGCCGACGACGCCCCGGTCGAGGCGGACGTCCGGGTGATCCTCGACCGGCTGGCCGACCCGACCGTGCCGGCCGAGGAGAAGCACCAGATCCGGGACCTGCTGCGGTACCTCGCCCACCGGCCCGCCCGCCGAGCCGGCTGAGCCCCGCCGCCCCGCACCGTCAGGGCATCGTCACCGTGTACTCGGCGGTGTGCACCTCACCGGCCACCTGGAAGTCGAGGTAGAACCGGTAGCGACCGGGGCCGGGCATGGTGAGCCGGAACATCACCGCGCTCCCGGCCAGCTCCGTCTCCGGATGCACGTGCAGGTAGCCGAGGTCGCCCTCGCGGAGCACCACCAGGTGTCCGTACGCGCCGAGGTAGCGCTCCAGCGTGGGCGTGGTGTCCCCGACGCGCACCCGGAACGCCATCGGCGCGTCCACGCCGATGCGGGGATCGCCCTGGAAGTCGACGGTGAACCGGTCGACGGTGGCGGTCCGGGCAACCGGGGGCAGCTCCCGGGGGGCGTACGCGCCGGGCACGACCAGGTCCACCCCGAGGGTCACCGGCGTCTGCGCGCCGTCGGGGGTCAGCGCGGCGAAGTCGGCGTACGCCCGCCAGATCCCCGGCTCGGGCAGGGTCAGCGGCACCGACCAGGTGCCGTCGGTGGCCATCGTCGGGTGCAGGTGCTGGTAACCGGAAAGGTCCCGGCGCACCACGATCAGGTGCATCGGCTTGTCGTGCACGATCGCGAACCGGGTCACCGGCCGCTGCCCCGTCTCCTGGATCCGGAAGCGGAACTCGTCGGCCCGGCCTGCGGTGAACGTCCCGTCCAGCGGCACGAGGGTGTAGCCCGCCGAGGTCACGGCCAGGCCGCCGACCTCCGCCGTTGGGCCGTCGGGGTGCGCGTGCGCGGGGGTGCCCGCCGGGTGGGTGTGCTCGGCGCCGGCCGTCGTGGACGTCCCCGCCACCGACGACGGAGGGGGGTTGAGCCGCCCGATGCCGAAGCCGGCGATCAACGAGAGGACCAGCCCGGCCACCACCAGCGCCAGCCGGAGGGTGCTGACGGGGAACTGGTCGTTCATGAGGTTCACGGTACCGTCGGGACGGCCGGTCACCGGGCGGCCACGGCGACGCGGTGGTAACGGTCGCATTCCGCCCTGGCCGGGAACTTTTCCCACCCGGTCCGTCCCCCGACGCGCCGGCCGGGCGGCCCGGGTCTCAGCCGGCGACGGCCAGGGCCAGGGGCAGGACGTCCGGCGCGCCGTGGCGGCGCAGCAACCGCGCCACCAGGGTCAACGTCCAGCCGGAGTCGACCAGGTCGTCGACCAGCAGTACCGGGCCGGTCAGTCCGGCGAGCGCGGCGGCCAGCTCGTCCGGTACGGCGAAGGCGTCGTGCAGCACGCGTACCCGTTGGGCGCTGTTGCCGCGCGGACCGTCCGGGCCGGCGGCGCCGGTCGGCGTGACCTGGCCGAGCAGGGGCAGCCGGCCGATCGCGGCGATCCGCTCGGCGAGCGAGCCGACCAGCCGGGGGTGCCGTCGGGAACCGACCGCCACCACTCCCACCGGACGACGCGGCCAGGGGTCGTCCCCGTGGGACCAGGCTCTGAGCACCTCGACCACGGCGCCGGCGACGTCGTCCGGCAGCGGCGCGTCGGCGGCGTCCGGACCCGCCAGGGCACGCAACCGCCCACCCCACCCGAGGTCGGAGAGACGCCCGACCGCGCGTCCCGGCAGCGCCTGCTCCGTCGCGGGGATGCGCCCCTTCAGCGGTACGCCCACCGTGTCCAGGCCGGTGGGCCAGAGCTTCTTCGGCGGAAGGTCCACCCCGGGGCGGCCGAGGAACGCCTGCGCGGCGGTGAGCGCCGGCCCGGAGACCGTGGCGTCGAAGAGCGGCCCGACGCACCGGTCACACCGGCCGCAGTCGGTGGCCGTGTCGTCGTCCAGGCAGTCCCGCAGGTAACGCATCCGGCACCCGGGCGTGCCGGCGTACTCGCGCATCGCCTGCTGCTCGGCGGTGCGCGCCTGCGCGACGCGGCGCAACCGGGGCTCGTCGTAGGTCCAGGGCTCGCCGGTGGCGAGCCAGCCGCCGCGCACCCGGCGGACCGCACCGTCGACGTCGAGCACCTTGAGCATCATCTCCAGGCGGGCCCGGCGCAGGTCGACCACGGGTTCGAGGGCCTGGGTGGAGAGCGGCCGGTCGGTGCGCAGGGCGGCGAGCACGGCCCTGACCTGCTCCTCCGGTGGGAAGGCGAGCGAGGCGAAGTACCGCCAGATCGCCGCGTCCTCGGCACCCGGCAGCAGCAGCACCTCGGCGTGCTCGACGGCCCGCCCGGCCCGGCCGACCTGCTGGTAGTAGGCGATCGGCGAGGGTGGTGCGCCGAGGTGCACGACGAAGCCGAGGTCGGGCTTGTCGAAGCCCATGCCGAGCGCGGAGGTCGCCACCAGCGCCTTGATCTTGTTGTCGAGGAGGTCCTGCTCGGCGGCCCGGCGGTCGGCGTCCTCGACCTGCCCGGTGTAGGCGGCGACCGGGTAGCCGCGGGACCGGAGGAACTCGGCGGTCTCCCCCGCCGCCGCCACGGTCAGCGTGTAGACGATCCCCGAGCCGGGGAGGCGGTCCAGGTGGTCGGCGAGCCAGCCGAGCCGGTGCGCCGGGCTGGGCAGGTCGAGTACGGCCAGCCGCAGCGACTCCCGGTCCAGGCCGCCCCGCAGCACCAGGACGTCGTCCCGGACGGCAGTATCGCCCGGCTGGCCGGTGCCGAGCTGTTCGGCGACGTCGGCGGTGACCCGGGCGTTGGCGGTGGCCGTGGTGGCGAGCACCGGCGTACGCGCGGGCAGGTTCGCCAGGAACGTCCGCAGCCGGCGGTAGTCGGGGCGGAAGTCGTGGCCCCAGTCCGAGACGCAGTGCGCCTCGTCGACCACGAGCAGCCCGGTGGTGGCGGCCAGGCGGGGCAGGACGGTGTCCCGGAAGTCCGGATTGTTGAGCCGCTCCGGGCTGATCAGCAGGACGTCGACCGTGCCCGCGTGGATCTCGGCGGTGATCCCGTCCCACTCGTCGAGGTTCGCCGAGTTGATGGTGCGGGCCCGGATACCGGCCCGAGCCGCCGCCTCGACCTGGTTGCGCATCAGCGCCAGCAGCGGCGACACGATCACCGTCGGCCCGACACCGCCGGTGGGGGCGGTGTCGGTGGCGGTGTCGCTGTCCCGCTCCCGCAGCAGGGCGGTGGCGACGAAGTAGACGGCCGACTTGCCCCACCCGGTGCGCTGGACGCAGAGCACCCGCCGACGGTCGACGACCAGCGCCTCGATCGCCCGCCACTGGTCCTCACGTAGCCGGGCGTGCGCACCGGCCAACCGCCGGAGCACCGCCTCGGCCCGCTCCCGTACCGCCGCCCGGTCCCACCCCATCCGCCCTTTCTACCAGCCACCCCGGGGCGGGCCGGTGTCGATCACAGGATGGGCGGGCGGCGCGTGGCGGACCGCGCCGCCCGCATGGTCAGCGAGGAGAGCGGCGGCGGGTGAGGGCGGCGCGGAGGGGGGTCAGGCGGTGGGTGAGGGTGGCGAGGCCGCCGGGGAAGAAGTAGACCGCCAGGATGAACACCGTGCCGAGCACGAACAGCGGCTGGGAGAGCGGGGCGCTGAGCCAGCCGGGCAGCGCGTCCACCGCGTCGGACGCCCCGAAGGCGGTCAGCCGGTGGTCCAGGTACATGTAGAGGATGCCGCCGAGCACCGGGCCCCAACGGGTGCCCGGTCCGCCGAGCACCACCATGACCAGCAGGGAGAGCGTCAGCTCGCTGGAGGTGATGTGCGGCGAGGCACCGCCGACGATCAGGCAGTAGACCGTCCCGGCGGCCGTCCCCAGCCCGCCGGCCAGGGTGAAGGCCACCAGCTTGAACCGGTACGGGTCCAGCCCGAGCACCCCCACCCGCCGCTCGTCGTCGCGCAGCCCGGCGAGCACCCGCCCGGTCGGCGAGGCGGTGACCCGGTGCACCACCAGCACCACCACCGCCAGGTACGCCAGCGCCAGCCAGTACAGGTTGACCGTGTTCGTCACGCCGACGAGCGCCGCCGGCAGCCCGGAGACGTCCAGCGGCAGCCCCTCCTCACCACCGGTCAGCCCGCCGAAGTCCCGCGCGACCAGGATCGCCCCGACCTGGGCGAGGGCGAGGGTGACCATGGCGAAGGCGATGCCCACGGTCCGCAGCGCGACCGCGCCGAGCAGCGCGGCGAGGATCGTCCCGCCGGTCAGGGTGAGCAGCGCCGCCTGCCACAGCGGCAACCCGGCCTTGGTGACCAGGATGTCCGTGCCGTACACCCCGGCGGCGAAGTAGAGCGCATGCCCGAAGGAGAGCATCCCGGTCCGCCCGAACAGCAGGTCGTAGCCGGCGGCCAGCCCACCGAAGATCAGGCAGATGGCGAGCAGTTGCAGGGTTCCGGGCGAGTTCAGCGGCCCCTCGAAGATCCCCGGCAGGTGCACCGTCGAGTACGGCAGGATCGCCGCGACCGCCAGAGCCACCAGCGGCAGGAACGGCCGCAGGCGGTGCCACACCGACGGGCCGGGCTCCGCCGGGGCGGCTGCCGTCGGCCGATCCACCACACCGTCGACCACGGAGTTCGTCATGCGGTGGCCACCTTTCCGGCGATGCCCTGCGGGCGGAGCAGCAGCACCACGGCCAGCAGCGCGACGACGCAGATGTCGCCGAGGCCGGAGGTGCCGTAGTAGTTGACGAACTGTTGCAGCAGCCCGACCGCGACGGCCGCGTACGCGGAGCCGACCACCGAGCCCATCCCGCCGATCACCACCACGATGAACGCGAAGATCAGCAGCGAGCTGCCCTGGCCGGGCGAGACCGAGCCGAAGTAGACCCCGCCCAGCGCCCCGGCCAGCGCGGCGGCGGCCCCGCCGATCGCGAAGACCAGGGTGAACGCCTTCCGGACGTCGATGCCGAGCGCGGTCACCATCTCCCGGTTCTCCACCCCCGCCCGGATCACCAGGCCGTACCGGGTGAAGCGGAGGAAGGCCAGCAGCGCGACGAGCACCAGCACCGCGGCGACGATCAGCAGCAGCCCGGCGTTCGGCACCTTCGCCCCGAACACCGGGGTCACCTCCCGGGTCCAGGACGGGCGCGGGAACGGCCGCGGGTCGGCTCCCCACACCGCCTGGAGCAGCGCCACCCCGGCGAGCGAGAGCCCGACGGTCACCAGGACCTGCGCGATGGTGCGGGAGTAGAGCGGCCGGATCAACACCAGTTCCACCAGCACCGCGACCAGCGCGCCGGTGAGCACGCCGAAGGCGGCGGCCACCACGAACCCGAGGTCGTCCGGGCCGGCGCCGGGCAGGTGCCCCGCCGCCCACCAGGTCGCGTACGCCCCGACGCCGAGGAAGAGCCCGTGCGCGAAGTTGAGCACGTCGGCCAGCCCGAACACCAGGGAGAGCCCGGAGGCGACCAGGAAGTAGAGCGCGGCCAGCCCGAGGCCGGTCAGGGTGAGCAGCACGACGGTGCTCATGTGAGCTGGTCCTTCCTCGCGACTGCGGGGCTCGGGGGGTGCGCCTCCGCCGATCCGACGCCGAGCAGGGACGTCGTCAGCTCCGCCTCGGCCAGCAGGTCCCGGGCGTCGCCGCTCCAGGCGACCCGCCCGGCATCGATCACCACCGCGTCGGTGGCGAGCCGGCGCACCACGGCGAGGTTCTGCTCGACGAGCAGCACCGGCACCGTCTCGGCGACCCGTTCCAGCACCTCGGCCACCTCGGTCACCACCTTCGGGGCGAGCCCCTTCGTCGGCTCGTCGACCAGGAGCAGCCGGTTGTCGTTGAGCAGCACGCGGCCGATGGCGAGCATCTGCTGCTGGCCGCCGGAGAGCGATCCGGCCCGTTGGCGTCCGCGCCGCTCCAGCTCGGGGAAGAGCGCGAACACCTGGTCGTACGCCGGGGTGGTGCCGCGCCGTTCGGCGAGCCGCAGGTTCTCGGCGACGGTGAGGCCGGCGAAGACGCAGCGGTCCTCGGGCACGTAACCGAGGCCGTCGCGGACCAGCCGGTGGGTGGGGCGGTCGAGCAGGTTGCGCTCCCCCATCCGGACCCGGCCGGTCACCTCGCCGCCGGCCGGGGTGAGCCCGACGACCGCGCGGAGCGTGGTGGTCTTGCCGACACCGTTACGGCCGAGCAGCACGGTGACCCCGGCCGGGGCGACCGTGAAGGACACCCCCTGGAGGATGTGCAGCCCGGAGATCCGGACCGACAGGTCCTCGACGGTCAGGATCGCGGCGGTCATAGGGCTTCCCCCAGGTACGCCTCCTGGACGGTGGCGTTGGCCATCACCGTCTCCGGGGTGTCGCAGGCGAGCAACGCGCCGTGGTGCATCACGGCGATCCGGTCGGCCAGCTCCAGGATCACGTCCATGTGGTGCTCGACCATGAGCACCGCCCGGCCGTTGTCCCCGGTCAGCGACTTGATCACCGCGACCAGCTCGGGGACGTCCTCGACGCTGACCCCGGCCATCGGCTCGTCCAGCAGCATCACCCGGGGTTCGCCGGCGAGCAGCAGGGCGATCTCCAGCTTGCGCTTCTCGCCGTGGGCGAGGGTGCCGGCGAGTGCCGTATCCCGGTGGGCGAGGCCGACCCGGTCGAGCGCCGCGTCGGCGGCGGCGACCACCTCCCGGTCGGCCGCTGCCCGCCGCCACAGCTTCATCGAACCCCCGCGGTACGCCTGGACGGCGAGCCGCACGTTCTCCCGCACGCTGAGCGAGCCGAAGACCGAGGACGCCTGGAAGGTACGCCCCAGCCCGAGCCGGGCCCGCCGGTGCGGCGGGAGGGTGCCGATGTCCCTCCCGTCCAGCAGGACCGTGCCCCCGGTGGGGCGACGCAGGCCGGTGATCAGGTTGAACAGTGAGGTCTTGCCGGCGCCGTTCGGCCCGATCACGCCGAGGAACTCCCCGGGCGCCAGGTCGAGGTGCACGTCGTCGACGATGGCGACCTCACCGATCCGCCAGGTCAGACCGCGGGTGGCGAGCATCGTCGGATCAGCCCTTCATTGCCACGGCCGGCGGCGCGGTCTCGTCGCCGGTGAGGCTCTTCCGGGCGGCTGCGGTGAACGTGGTGCCGCTGCCGGACAGCTTCGCCTGGTACATCGGCTGGAGCAGGGCGTGGTCCTCCTTGCGGATCGTCATCTCGCCCTTGACCCCGTCGAAGCTCCAGCCCTCCAGCGCGGTGACCATCTTCTCCACGTCGTCGCCACCCTCGGCGACCGCGCGGACGACCATCTGGGCGGCGGCGAAGCCGTCCGGGTGGAACAGGTCGATCGCCCCGCCGGTCACCTTCGCCTTGAGGGCCTTGGCGGCCTCGGTGTCGCTGGCCCCGTCGAAGTAGTGCGACAGGAACGAGATCTTGCTGCCGGCCGCGCCGAAGGTCGCCCAGGAGGCGCGGATGTCCAGGCCGGTGACGACCGTGGTGGAGGTCAGCACGCCCTGCTGGTCGAGGGTCTGCCACATGGCCGGGGCGGTGGTGCCGGCCCAGGCGACGAGGAGCAGGTCCGGCTTGGCGGCGGTGATCTGGCTGGCGAACGGGGTGAAGTCGGTGGCGCTGGCCGGGGCCCGGACGCTGCTGACCGTCGCGCCGGCACCGCCGATGACGGCCTTGACGGCAGCCTCGTTGGCGTCGCCGAACGCGCCGTCCTGGGCGAAGACCACGACCTTCTTGCCCGCCGGGTCGCCGATGAACGACTTCGCGGTCACCACGTCCTGGTACGACTGCCGGCCGGACCGGAACGTGTAGCGGTTCGCGCCGGTCACCGCGTCGGTGGCGGCCGGACCGGAGATGAAGAGGACCTTGTTCTGCGCGGCGATCGGGGCGACCTGCAACGCGACCCCGGAGGCGGTCGACCCGGCGATGATCTTGTGCCCCTTGCCGATCAGGTCCTTCGCCGCCGACACCGCCTTGGCCGGGTCACCGGCGTCGTCGGCCTCGGTCACCTCGATGGTGCGGCCGTCGACCTTGCCGGTGCCGCCGGTGGCGAAGTCGAGGCCGGCCCGGAACCCCTCGATGTACTGCTTGCCGTAGCTGGCCAGCGCTCCCGACTGGGAGTACACCAGGCCGACCTTGACCGGGGCGGCGTCGTCACCGCCACCGGAGGCGGTCTCCTGCGGGCTGCCACAGGCGGTCGCGGCGACCGCCGCGGCCATCATGGTGGCGGCGGCGAGGACCGCGCGCCGCGTCGTCCGGACCGTCATTGCGACTCCACGTGAGGACTCGGAGGAAGGGAAATCCGTTGTCGGCTCACGCTAGGAGTGACGTCACCCACGGGCTATGTGGCGGCAACACACAAGTAACGCTGGCCGGGTGGCCGGTCGGGCCAATCGGTCACCCCGGTGTTTCCGGTCGATGGCCGGCACCGCCACCGGGACACCGACCATCGTGTCGACTCCCGCCACCTACCGGTGTCGCTCGGCACCACAGTCGCCGTCGTGTCCAGCCGGCCGTGGACAGCGCCGGCCGCGCGCGAACAACCGGTCGCAGAACACCCGGTGCCGTACGCCCTGCGCGTCCTCGGCGGAGACCGTCGTCTCGCCCCGGTCGACGTCGGCGAGGAAGCTCACCGCCCGGGTGACCGACCGGGCGAAGCGCAACGCCCCGGCCAGGTCGGTGGCGACCACCGGCAGGTGCACCACGAAGCGCTCCCGTGCCCGGTTCACCGGCACGCCCCCGCTCACCGGTGCGCCCTCGGCGCGAACCGGGACTGCCAGCTCCGCAGCGCCCGCTTGATCCGGACGTTCTCCTCGGTCGTGTAGGTCAGCTCACGCCGGGCGGCGGCCAGCTCACCGGCGACCCGCTGCAGGAACGCGTACACCTCGAGCGGGTCGAGCCCGCCTCGACGCACGCTGCGGAACTGCCGGTCGCGGACCTGCCCGGCGGTCAGGGACCGGCAGGTGGCCGAGCGGTACCACCCCTCGTTCGGCGACCGCCGCCTGTGTTGCTCCGGCCGCCCGTGCCGGGGCCGCTCCGTCGACCGGAACAGCCGTCCCAGGATTCTCATCACTCCTCCAGTCGTCCTCCGTCGTGGAAGGCGGCCCGGTCCGCACAAAGGGGGAACGCGGACCGGACCGCCGGCCCCGCGACCGCAGCCCTCATCGGCGGTACGACCTCGGAGCCCACTCGAATGCCCACCTCCGAGGGTTTGCCGAACCAACCGGAGCCGGACACCCAGCAACTTACACAAAATGTTTGTGTAGGTCGACCCCGGAGAGTCATGACACGACTGCTTATTGCAGTTACTGGTGCAGGTCCGGCATGATCGATGACGCCGAACCAACCGGAGTCCTCACCATGCCCACAGCACAAGCCCCATACCGCCAGATCGCCAACGACATCGCCGCAAAAATCAAGAGCGGCGAGTTGAAGCCCGGCGACAAGCTCCCCTCCACCCGTGAGCTGGCCGAGGCGTACCGCGTCCACATGAACACGGCCTCGCGCGCGCTCTCGCTCCTGCACGACCGGGAGCTGATCACCGGCCAGCCGGGGCGTGGCACCTACGTGGCCGAGCGGCCGTAGTGACCGGCGCACGCCGGTGACCGACCGCCCCACCCCGGCCACGCACATGCCCACACCCGGCGGCGGCGACCCGACCCTGCCGGAGCTGGTGATGGCCTGGGGTCGGGGCTGGGCCCGCTGCCGGGGCGCACCCGCTCCGACAGCCGTGCCCGGGGGCTTCCGGGTCCGAGGACGACGCGGCGGCCGACCACCGACGTTCGACCCAGTCGCCTACCGGCGCCGTAACCAGGTCGAACGTGGCTTCAACCGGCGCAACACTGGCGGGGACTCGCCACCCGAGACGACAAACTCGCCAGCTACGCACCTCCGAAGTCAGTCTTGCGGACAAGCATGCACCCGTATGAGGGCTCCGGTTCTTCGGGTGGCGTGCTGCCCTGGAAGATCAAGGTGAACCCGGCGGCGGCGAAGCGTTCCTCCATTTCTCGAGCGGAGAGCCAGTAGCGGTCGAAGTCGATGCCGAAGCTCTCGACGCGGCTGCCGGGAGGGTTACGGTGCCCGGTGCCGTCGCCGTGCTTGAAGGCGGTCACCAGGTATTGCCCGGCTTTACTACCCGGGCGAGTTCGGCGAAGGCCGGGATCCTGGCGTCTGGTGCCAGGTAGATCAGCGAGAACCAGCAGACCACTCCAGCCAGCGAGGCGTCCTCGAACGGCAGATCGCGCAGATCGGCAACTTCGTATGTGAAACCGGGGTTCTCCCGTTGTGCCACCTCGATCATCTTGGGCGAGAGATCCACGCCGCGAGGCGACAGACCCCGGCTCGCAAGGTAGGGAAGAAGCCGTCCGGTGCCGCAGCCCACGTCGGCGATCTGCGGGCCCACGGCCAAGGTCATCTCGGCGAACAGGTCGAGCATCGCGCGCTCGATCGGCATGCTCTCGAGCACCCCGACCAGGTTCTTGGCGTACCACTCCGAGAGCACGTCATGCGCGTCCCGAAGTTCTTCGGTCCTGGCGTCCATTCCCCGTTGATCTTCCCATCGAGACCGTTGTGTCGGCGAACCTACCCCGACGGCCGGAGGCCCCTGCTGCGGGCCAGCCGGGCGAAGGAGGACCGCGTCAGGTACAACGTCAGCCGGGCGTCCACCCGCTGCTCGGGATCCACCAAAGGCATCGCCGGGGTCGATCCGGCACGCGGCCTCACGCTCACCAAGGCCGGTCCACCGCTGGAGGACAGGATGATCACTTGCTACTACGGCGCCGTTCCTCGGCACCCAATGCACGCACCACTGGGAGATCAACGCGGCAACACTTGGAGTCGTCACACGAAGATCTAATAGGGAAGCCCACGCAGCACGACCGGGGCCAGTCGATGCCGTACCAGCGTTGCAGCTGGAACAGGCACCGGCCGCGGTCCCAGCCCTCGTCCACCAGCGGGTACCAGGGAGTCTTGCCGCTCTCGTCGGTGATGTCGCCCCGTACGGCGATGCCCCGCCGCCCGGCCTCCTCGATCAGCCGGACCGTATCGCGGGCGTCGGCGGCTTCGGGCGCATCTGTCGCGTCGTGCCCGGCGGGGACTGCTGCTGCTCGGGCTGACCCTGCGCGTACTGCTGGGTCGGGTCCTGCTGGGTGTACTGGTTCTCGCTCACGGCCGTCTCCTCGCGCTCGCCGGCCGGGTCCTGCTCTGCCCTACCCTGCGGCGTCGGCCGGAAACAGCGGGTGTGTCCCGCCGCGCGGGCGGCCCCCGGCTCCCTGCCGGCTACGCGGCGTCGAGCACCCGGCACCGGCCCTCGTCGGCTATCCGGCGGATGACGTCTCCACCCACCAGCCGGCCACCGCCGGCACCACGGGCCGCATCTCGGGCGATGCAGGTTTCCACCGGCACCTCCCGCAGGTCGACCGCCACCAGGTGCGCCCCGGCCTGCTCGGCAAGCTGCCGCCACTGCTCCACCGACGCGTCCGGCAAGTTCGTGTCGTCCGCGATCACACTCAGGCCGGCGCGCAGCAGTGCGAGCACCTGCGCTTTCTGCGCGGTGGTCACCGCGTCCTCCTGCCACCGCACACCGGCCCTACCGCCGTGGCCCATGGCCCGCAGGTCGTCGCGGTTCACGCGGAAGCGGCGCTCAGGATCCTCGGCCACCCACCGCTTGGCGTAGGTGGTCTTACCAGAGCCGGGCAGGCCACGGGTAATGACAAGTGCGGGCATCATTCCTCCTTGGCGAACATGCGGCGGACAGCTCCCGGTGATCGGCGAGCCGGGCGCGACGTGGAACTTAGTACCGGAACCACGTGCTCCCACCTGACTCACGGCCGGGAGTGCCTCGTGGTTCACGAAACTGTCGAGCAATCTCTCCGAGGTGGGACGACCCGGCCACCGGGTGCGTTACGTGCTGCACCGCCTCGACGCGGCGGTACTGAACGACCTCGGCCGACGCCTGACCGCCCCGGGCACCTGGGTCAAGGTCATGGGCAGCCCTGCCGAGCTGCGCGACGCACTGCCGCCGCACTGGACGATGGCCCCGGTCAACCACCTGATGAGCGCCCCGTTCGGCGAGGGCGTGGTGACCCCGCCCGCACCGTGTGAGGTGCGGATCGACACGACCGGCGGGACGGTGGTCGCGACGGTGGTGGACTCCGCCAACAGGCGAGGCTGAGGCATCTCGTCCCAGGTGCGTCCGTCCAGCGATCGGCCACCCGCCTTCGGGGTGCGCCCACCCCACTGCTTGAAGAAGAAGGCCGTACCCGCACTGACGCACTGGTCCCGCAGGTCCCTGACCCACGCCGGATCCATCGGCCGGCACCCCTGGCCGGACTCGCCCCCGGCAATCAACCAGTCGATGCCGACCAAGTCGAGGCCGGGCAGCGAACCGAGCAGCGGTTCGGCCGAGACGAACCGCACGGCCGCCGGCACCTTACGGAGATGGTCGAGCCGGTCGCGCTGGCTGTCGTCCTCGACGCTGACGCCCATCCAGACGTTCGACGGCCACTCGAGTTGGGGTGCGAGCCTCGCCAACCGCGCTGCTCGTTTGGTGAGCACCTGGTAGGTGTGCCGAGGAGTTTCCCGCATCACGTCGAAGACCTGCCGGACGTACGTAACAGGAATGCGCGCGTGGAAGAGGTCGGACATCGAGTTGACGAAGACCGTGCGGGGCTCACGCCACCGCAGTGGGACAGCCAGGGCGTCCGGATGAAGAGCAACGCCGAAGCCCGGACCGGAGGTGCGCGGGTCGCCATCGGTTCGGTACTTGGCCGACCCCATCGCCTTGAGCCGCTTGGCCAGCGTCAACGCATAGCAGTTGTCGCAACCCGCAGAGATCCTGTCGCAGCCGGTGGTGGGGTTCCAGGTGGCTTCCGTCCACTCGATCGCACTCTTGTCGGCCATACACCCTCCTCTTGCCTCGAAGCACATCGTGTCGAACATCAGTACGCATGGGAAGCGTGACGTGGCGTGTTCGGACGATTTTCCCGTGAGGCATCGGCCCGGCGACCTGGTCGCACAGACGGGGCAGCTCCACAGCGTTCAACCCGCATACCCACCCTGGCGGCCGGCGGAGACCATCACCGAGGCGAACCGCAGCGACGGGGCACAGAGCTGCGGGCGACGGCCAGGACGAAACGTCGGAGGTGAAGACGGGGGCTGGGCCGCCACCCGGGCGGTCGGGTGGCGGGCCAGCAGGAGGAAAGCCGGGTCGGGCGGGTCAGGACAGGCCGGCGCGGGCGGCGACGGCGGTGTCCGGGTGGTCGGCGAAGACGCCGTCCAGGCCCAGCCGGAAGAACAGCTCGTACTCGGCGGTGATGTCGCCCCGGGCGTTCGGGTCGGTGCCGATGCGGTGGTCGACGGCGAGGAACTGGTTCTCCGCGCGGAACGTCCAGGCGTGCACGTCCAGCTTCTCCCGGTGCGCGTCCCGGACGATGGTGGTCGGCGCGAGCAGCCGGCCGGCCGCGTCCCGGGGCACGATCAGGTTCTTCTGCGCGCCGACGATGTCGGCGTACCCGGCGATCCAGCGCAGGCCCGCCGGCGTGACCAGGTCGGCGTAGGTGCGCGGGTCCCCGGCGACGGTGAAGTCGTACGGGCGGCCGGACGCGTCGAGGAGCTGGGCCAGCTTGACGTCGACCATCTTGTCCAGCTTGCGCAGGTTGGCCGTCTCGAAGGACTGGATGACCACCGGCGAATTGGGCCTGGTCAGCTTGTTGGCCCGGAGCACCTCGACCAGCGGCTCCTCCAGGGGCAGCCCGATCGAGGCGAAGTAGGTGGG
Source organism: Micromonospora inyonensis (assembly GCF_900091415.1). Classification (NCBI taxonomy): domain Bacteria; kingdom Bacillati; phylum Actinomycetota; class Actinomycetes; order Micromonosporales; family Micromonosporaceae; genus Micromonospora; species Micromonospora inyonensis. Next base: position 739,672 of record NZ_FMHU01000001.1, read on the forward strand.
GTGCTTGGTCTCCGGGGCGACGCCGATCACCCGTCCCCGCTTCCGCCCCTCCTCGCGGGCCACGTCGACGACCTCCTGGAGGGTAGGCACCTCGAACCGGCCGTCGTACGCGGTGTTGGTCATCCGGACCTGCGGCAACCGCTCCTTGGCGCGCAGCGTCTTCAGCTCGGCGAGGGTGAAGTCCTCGGTGAACCAGCCGGTCACCGCGACGCCGTCGATGGTCTTGGTGGTCTTCCGGGCGGCGAACTCGGGGCGGGCGGACACGTCGGTCGTCCCGGAGATCTCGTTCTCGTGCCGGGCGACCAGCACGCCGTCCCGGGTCGGGACGAGGTCCGGTTCGATGTAGTCCGCGCCCATCCGGATCGCCAGCCGGTACGCCTCCAGGGTGTGCTCGGGCCGGTAGCCGCTCGCCCCACGGTGGGCGATCACGACCGGCCGGTCGGTGGCCCGCGACCGGTCCGGGCGGGCCTGCGGTTCGGCCCCGACGGCCGTGGCGGTGGGCACGGCCACCGCGACCGTGAGCAGCGCGCCGGCCACACCGAGGGCGGAAAGGGTACGTCGCAACGCCGTCTCCTGTCATCGAGGGGGATCGCGACCAGCCAAGCGGCGACGGACGACCGGGAGTTGGTCTCCGCCTGACCGGCAGGTGAATGTCAGGGATGGCCGTTTCCGCACCCGGGAGCGGGGTGGGCCACGAAGATTGGCTGGTGCGCCGGCTTCTCCGTCACCCCGTGCGGATCGTGCCCCTGGGTTTCCTGGTCGCGATCCTGCTCGGCACCGGCGTGCTGATGCTGCCTCCGGCGACCGAGGAGCACCGGTACACCCCGTTCGTCACCGCCCTGTTCACCGCCACCTCGGCGGTGTCGGTCACCGGGCTGGTCGTGGTGGACACCCCGACCTACTGGACCCCGGTCGGGCTGGTGATGATCACAGTGCTGACCCAGCTCGGCGGCCTGGGCATCCTCACCGGCGGGACGCTGGTCGTCCTGGTGGTGGCTCGGCAACTGGGGCTGCGCACCCGGCTGCTGGTACAGGCGGAGACTGCCGAGTTCGGCATCGGTGACGTACGGCGGGTGCTGCTCAGGATCGGTCTCACCATGCTGGTCTGCGAGGCCGTGATGACCGCGGTCCTGGCCCTGCGCTTCGCCGTCGGCTACGACTACCCGGCGGGCCGGGCCATCTGGTACGGCTTCTTCCACGCCGTCCAGGCGTTCAACAACGGCGGCTTCTCCCTCTACTCCGACAATCTGGTCGGGTTCGCGCACGACGGGTGGGTCACGCTGCCGTTGGCCTTCGGCACGATCATCGGAGGGCTCGGCTTCCCCGCGCTGTTCGAGGCCACCCGGGGCTGGCGACGGCCGGGCCGCTGGACGGTCAGCACCAAGCTGACCGTCTGGGGCAGCCTGGTGCTGCTGCTTGTCGGCTTCGCCGTCCTGCTGGCCGCCGAGTGGGCCAACCCGCGCACGCTCGGCCCGTTCGGCTGGGAGGGCAAGGCGCTGGCCGCCTTCACCCAGGACGCGTACATCCGCACCGGCGGGTTCAACACGGTCGACGTCAACGGGCTGGACGAGGCGAGCTTCCCCCTGCTGATCGCCCTGATGTTCGTCGGGGGCGGCAGCGCCAGCACCGCCGGAGGTATCAAGGTCGCCACCTTCTTCCTGCTGGCCTTCTGCATCTGGGCCGAACTGCGGGGCGAGCCGGACGTCACCGTCGGACGACGCCGGCTGGCCTCGGCGAGCCAACGCCAGGCACTCACCGTGGCCCTGCTCAGCGTCGCGCTGGTGGTGGCCGGCACGGTGACGTTGATCCTGCTGACCGAGGGGGTGAGCTACGACCGGGCGCTGTTCGAGGTGACCTCGGCGTTCAGCACCACCGGGCTCTCCACCGGCGTCGCGCAGACACTCCCGTCCGCCGGTCAGCTCACCCTGATCGTGCTCATGTACATCGGCCGCGTCGGCACGCTCACCCTCGGCTCGGCGATCGCGTTGAACACCCGCAGACGGCTGTACCGGTACCCGGAGGAGCAACCCATTGTCGGCTAGAGGCAACGGCGGAAAGAGCCACGGCGTCGTGGTGGTCGGGCTGGGCCGGTTCGGCACCTACCTGGCCGCCTCCCTGACCCAACTCGGTCACGAGGTGCTCGCCATCGACCGCGACCCGCAGACCGTGCAGCGGTGGTCGTCCCAGCTGGACCAGGTGGTGCAGGCCGACTCGACCGACGAGACCGCGCTGCGCCAGCTCGGCATCGCCGACTACGAGCGGGTCGTGGTGTGCATCGGGGCGGCGGTGGAGGCGAGCGTCCTCACCGTGCTCGCGGTCACCGAGGTCGGCGGGTCGACGATCTGGGCCCGTGCCACCTCCCGTAAACACGCCCGGATCCTCTCCGCGGTCGGCGCGCAGCACGTGGTCTTCCCCGAGGCGGAGACCGGGGAGCGGGTGGCCCACCTGATCGTCAGCAAGATGCTCGACTTCATCGAGTTCGGCGACGACTTCGCCATCGCCAAGGTTCGGGTGCCGCAGCCGCTGATCGGCCGTGCCCTGGCCGAGGTCGCGCCGGACGACCGCTTCGGCGTCATGGTGGTCGGGGCCAAGCTGCCCGGAGAGCGGTTCGAGTACGCCACGCCGGCGACGGTGCTCACCGAGGGTTCTCTGCTCATCGTCGAGGGCAGCATCGAGCAGGTCGGACGCTTCGCCGGGATGACCTGAGGCCGACCGGGAAGCTCCCGGGGCCTCACCCCCCGGCCGGGTCGCCGCTCTCGTCGCCGCCGCCGTCGCCACTCTGGTCGCCGTCGCCAGCGCCGTCGTCTCCTCCGTCACCGCCGGTGTCGTCAGGACTTGGCGTTGCGCTTGGTTCCGGTTCCGGCTCCGTCACGGACGGCTCCGGTTCCGGGCTCTGCTCTTTTTTTCCCCCACCGCTCTTTCCGCTGTCGCCGCCGGTCTCTCCACCCTTGTTGCTCTTGTCGCTCTTCTCCCGCTTCTCGGTGCCGGTGCCGGTGCCGGTGCCGGTCGTGGTGGAACCGCCGGACCGGGTCGTGCCACCGCCGGCCGGGGTGACCGCCGGGGGCGGGGTGGGCGTGGGCGAGGTGCCGGCCACCCCGGCGACCTGCACCTCGCAGGTGTCCTCGCCGAGCTGGAACCGCACCGGCAGCGGGTTCGCCCCGGCGTACCGGCCGGTCAGGGTGACCTTCTCGGCGGCACCGGGGGCCAGCGTGGCCCCTGCGGCGGCGGGCCGGACCTCGACGATCCGGTCCTGCTGACGCACCACTGTCGGGTTCGGGCCGGCGACCGTCTGGTCGCCCGGCAGGGTGAAGCGCATCGTCCAGTCCCGCAGCTCGGCCGAACCGGTGTTGGTCAGGGTCACGTCGGCGGCGAAGGTCCGGCCGTCGTCGCGCCGCAACGCGTAGCTGACCGTGCAGGGGGCCGGGCGGTCGAGCCCCAGCCGGGCCTCGTCCGGGGTGACCTGGTCGCCGTTGGCCGCCTGCTGGCCACTCATCCCCCACACCACGCCGGTCACCGCGAGCAGTCCGGCCGCCACCGCGCCCGCCTGCGCCTGCCGCCGTCGCCGACCCGCGACGCGTCGCGACCGGCTCACCGACAGCGGCAGCGCGTCGGTCGCCGCCGACCAGGGCAGGATCGTGGTGTTGGCGGCCGCCAGCAGCCCCGGGTCGGACGGCCCGGCCGGCGACACCGGTACGACGGCAGCCACCCCGGCCGCCTCCGCGAGGGTACGGGCCAGTTCCACGCTGGACGGCCGGTCCTCGGGACGCTTCGCCAGGCAGCGGCGCACCAGCTCGACCACGTCGTCGGGGAGCCCGGGCACCGGCGGCATCGGCTCCGGGTCGGTGTGCATGTGGGCACGCAGCATCTGCGTGGTGGTGTTCGCCTCCCAGGGAAGCCGACCGGTCAGCATCCGGTACAGCAGCAGCCCCACCGCGTACACGTCGGTGGCCGGGGAGACCTGACCGTTCTCCAGCCGTTCCGGGGCGAGGTACGCCGGGGTGCCGAGCAGCGTGCCGTCCGGTCCCTTCTCGCTCTCGCCGACCAGGGCGGAGATGCCGAAGTCGACGACCTTCACCCCGGTCGCGGTGAGCATCACGTTGCCCGGGGTGACGTCCCGGTGCACCACGCCCCGGGCGTGCGCGGTGGCGAGCGCGGCGGCCGTCTCGGCGGCGATGGCCAGTGCCTCCCGCCAGGGCAGGCTCCGGTCCCGGCCCAGCCGGGCGGTCAGCGGCGGACCGTCGACCAGCTCCATGACCACGTACGGGACGGTCAGCCCGACCTGCTCGGACTCGCCGTAGTCGTAGACGTTGGTGATGTGCGGGTGGACGAGCCGGGCGGCGGACTGCGCCTCGGTGCGGATCCGGTGGCGGAACGACCGGTCGCTGGCCAGCCGGGAGGCGAGCACCTTCACCGCCACCTGGCGACCGAGCACCTCGTCGTAGCCGCGCCAGACCACCGACATGCCACCCGCGCCGATCTGTTCGATCAGCCGGTACCGGTCTCCCAGCAGTTGCGCGCCTTTCCTGACCCCTCCGCCCATGGCAACACCTGTTGCCCGCCGGGGCGGAAAGTTACACCGAGCCCGGCAAAATCGGTCAGGATCGTCACCAACCGGAGACGCTCCGGGCGGCGGGCGGCTGCGCTCAGGCGGTGGCGAGAAGCTGGTCGACCGGCGCGTAGTCGTCGGTCAGCACCAGTGCGTCACCGACGAACGCGGTCAGGTCGGCCCCGGACAGCAGCCGGGTCGGCTGGTCGAGGGGGGCGAGCCGCTCCTCGACCGTGGTCAGCGGCAGCGGCTCGTCCGAGGCGACGATGAGGAAGTTGGCCCCGTACTCGCCCCGCAGCGCGGCCGGCGGGGCGATCAGCGCCACGTGCCGGAACTCGGCGGCCACGGTGGCGACCTCGGCACGGATGAAGCGCAGCGGCGGGTAGTCGATGACGTTCTGCACGTAGATCCCGCCGGGCCGGAGCACCCGGTGGATCTCGGCGGCCATCTCCCGGGTCGCCAGGTGCCACGGCACCACCAGGTGGCCGAAGGCGTCCCCCACCACGAGGTCCCGACTGGCGGCGGGCTCCCCGGCGACCAGCATCCGGGCGTCGCCCACCTCGGCACGCAGCTCCGGGCCGGTCCGCAGCCCCAGCTCCGCCCGACCCAGGTCGACCAGTCCCCCGTCGATCTCGAAGACCAGGTTGTCCGTGCCGGGCCGGGTGGCGGCCAGGTACCGGGGCATGGTGAAGCCACCCCCGCCGACGTGCAACACGTCCAACCGCTGCCCGGCCGGGGCCGCCACGTCGGCGACCGCCCCGATCCACTGGGTGTACTCGAACTCCAGGTGCGTCGGGTCGGCCAGGTCGACGTACGAGTGCTGGGCGGAGTTGAGCAGCAGCGTCCGGCCGCTCGGCCGGCTGTCGTCCACCTCGACCGACGCGCAGTGGTACGCGGTCTCGACGTCGCACGGGTCCGGCGCGACGGCGGCCAGGCCCGCCCCGGCCAGCCCGAGCACCGCCACCGCGGCCCGGACGCGGGCCGGACCGGGCAGCCCGGTGCGGTCCTGTCGGCGCAGGTAGACACCGAGGGCGACCCCGGTCAGGCCGAGCGCCACCGCCAGGCCGACCATGATGACCGAGCTGGGCAGGGCCGCCACCAGGACGAACCCGGTGGCGAGGGTGGCGGTGATCCCGCCGAGGGTGCCGATCCCGGAGAGCCGTCCGACCACCTGCCCGGTCCGACGCAGGTCGGCGAGCTGGAGCTTCACCACCAGCGGGCTGACCGCCGACAGCAGCGCCGCCGGCACGAACACGGCCGCCGCGACGAGCAGCAGGATCGCGCTCGCCGCGCCGCCGCGCAGCACCTCACCGGCGTACCGGACCACCGGCAGGGTGACCGCGGTGGCGATGCCGGCCAGCACCAGCGCCGGGGCGAGCAGGGGACGCGGGTCCCGACGGTCGGCGAGCCAACCGCCGGTCCACGCGCCGTACGCGATGGCGGCCAGCGCGATCCCGATCACCGAGCTGGTGACCTGGAGCGTGACCCCCACGTACGGGCCGACCAGGCGCAGGGCCACGGTCTCCAGCACCAGGACCGCCCCGCTGGCGAAGAAGACCAGGAACGCGGCGAGGCCGTTGGGCAGCGCGCGACCGGTGACCGGCGCGGGCGGCGCGACGTCGACGTGGACGTGGGACTTCGGGGAACTCACCGCTGCGATGGTACGCAGCGTTCCTGGTGAAAACGGTCAGTACATGGAGAGATGAACGTGGTTCGTGTGGTCGGCGGCCGGGCTGCCGCTGCCGCCGTACGCCCGCCAGCCGGTGCCCGGGTGCCAGATCTGCCGGTACCAGATCACGTAGAGCACGCCGAGGCGGCTGGCGTTGCGCACGTACCAGGCGGCCAGCCGGTCGCCGTAGTCCTTGTCCCCGCCGGTCGCCGTCTCGTCCTTGAACCCGTTCGTCGCGGCGGAGAAGTCGCAGGCCCGCCCCTTCGGGTGCTCGCCGGACCCGCCGCTGCGGTAGCAGGAGACATGCCGGCGGTAGCCGGCCGACTGGGCCTGTTGGAGGGCGTTGAGGGTGCGCGGGGTGATGCAGCCCGAGGTGGTCGGGTCGTTCACCGAGCAGGACTCCGACGGCCAGGAGCCGTCCGGGTTGCGCGGCGCCGGCCGGGCCGAGGCGGAGCCGCCGCTGCCGAACCCGCCGCTGGGGCCGGAGCTGACCGCGGCGAGCGCCCGCTCGGCCTCCCGCTTCTTCTTGGCCAGCAGGTTGACCTGCTTGAGCTGCTCGCGGACCTCGGCGTCGATGGCCAGTCTGGCCCGGTCGGCCCGGTTACGTTCCTCGGTCAGCGCCCGCACCCGCCGGGCGTCGCGCTGCGCCATCACGTCGAGTTCGGCGGCCCGCTGGAGGAAGTCCTCCGGCGCGCTGCTCTGCAACAGCAGCCCGGTGGCGGTCAGCCGCCCCTGCTTGTACGACTGGACGGCCACCTCGGCCACCTGGGCGGTCAGCCCGACCAGCCTCGACTCGATCTTCTTCACCTCAGCGGCCAGCAGGATCTGCCGCTTCTTGGAGTTCTCCAGCTTGGCGGTGGCCTCGAGATGCCCCTTGGCGCTGGCCTCCAACGCGTCCCGCAGCGCCTTGGTGCCGCCCTCACCGGGCTCGGCGTGGGCCGGGGCGGGCCCACCCAGCACCAGCGCCACCACGGCGAGCAGCGCGACCAGTGACCGGAGGCCACGACACCGGTGGAGAGCCGTCCTGCGCACGAAAGTCGATGTCCTCTCGTCAGCCGGGGCCTGGTGGACGCGGGGCTCCGGCCCCGGGTGCGTCCCCGGCGGGGACCGCCGGTCACAATACCGGACCGCCGGCCGCCGGCCGAGCCGGCGACGGCCCGGGTCGCGGACCCGGGCATGCCGTCAGTCGGCGAGCAACGCGGCGTGCACCTCGTCCCAGATCCGCTCGTTGGCGGCGACCAGGAGCCCGTGGTCGTCGACGGCCGGATCGTAGTCGGTGCCGTCGAACCGGCGGACCACCCCGCCGGCCTCCCGGACCAGCAGTGCGCCGGGCACGTGGTCCCAGGGGAACGTCCGCCAGAAGAGGACGAAGTGCTGCGTGCCGGCGAGCACGTCGAGGTACTCCCGGCCGGCGCAGTGCAGGCCGGGCAGGAGTTCGCCGAGCCGCTGGCCCCCGGCCGTCACCCGGGACCGCATCGACGGCGGCAGGTAGTGGCTCATCGCCGCACCGCGCAGCTCACCGGGGGACGGCACCGGCGCGGTCGTGTCGACCGCCCGGTCGCCCAGGCGTACGCCCGCGCCGGCCCGGCACACGGCCAGGGTGTCGGCCAGCGGGTCGAGGATCCAGGACGCCACCGGCTCGCCATCGGTCAGCAGGGCCACCATCAGGGCGAACGGTCGCCGTCCGGCGGCGAAGTTGGCGGTGCCGTCGAGCGGGTCGACCAGCCAGACGTCACCCGTACCACGCACGTGCTCCAGGAGCGCGGGGTCGGCGGCGACGGCCTCCTCGCCGACCACCACCGAACCGGGACGCAACCGGAGCAGTTCCTCGGAGATCGTCTTTTCGGCCCGCCGGTCGGCTACGGTGACCACCTCGCCCGGGGCCTTCTCGGTGATCTCGTGGTCGTCGAGACGCTGGAACAGCGGCACGACGATCCGCTCGGCGGTCTCGCGGAGGAGGTCACCGACGGCGTCGAGCAGGGCGTCGTCAGCCACGCGGCGGCAACTTGACCACGCTGACGAAGAACTCGTCGATCTGCCGGACCACCGAGATGAACCGTTCGAAGTCGACCGGCTTGGTCACGTACGCGTTGGCGTGCAGCTGGTAGCTGCGGAGGATGTCCTCGTCGGCCTGCGAGGTGGTGAGCACGACCACCGGGATCCGGCAGAGCGCGTCGTCTTTCTTGATCTCCTCCAGCACCTCCCGGCCGTCCCGCCGGGGCAGGTTCAGGTCGAGCAGGATCAGGTCCGGCGTCACCGCGTCGGCGTACTGGCCCTCGCGCCGCAGGTAGGCGAGCGCCTCGGCACCGTCGGAGACGACGGTCAGCCGGTTGCGGAGCTTGTGCTCCTCGAACGCCTCCTGGGTCATCAACACGTCGCCCGGGTCGTCCTCCACGAGAAGGACCTCGATCGGGCTCCTGCCGTCCGCCGGAGCGGTCATCCCACTGTCTCCCTCGCGCCATCCGTCCTGCCGCTCGTCGCCTGGTCCGGACGCTGGTCGTCAGCGTCCCGAGCGGTGTCGGCGGTCGGCCCGGTCGTTGCCGTGTCGTCCATGTCGGTGGGACGGGCGGGCACGCCCTCCCCAGCGTCGGTGCTCCCGGGCGACTCGTCGCCCTCGGTCGCCCCGGTGTCCCCGTCCGGCTCCTCGGCCGCCGCCCGTGCGGCCTCGACGTCTCCGGGCAGCGCCGGGAGGGTGAACCGGATGGCGGTGCCCTCCTCGGTGTCGGTGTCGACCCAGACCCGGCCCCCGTGGTACTCGACGATCTTCTTGACGATCGCCAGGCCGATGCCCGTACCGGGGTAGGCGTCCTTGGAGTGCAGCCGCTGGAAGATAACGAAGATCTTGTCCGCGAACTCCGGCTCGATCCCGATGCCGTTGTCCTGGCAGGTGATCTCCCACTCGTCGTCGACCAGCCGCGCCGAGACGTGCACCCTCGGCGGCACGTCCGGCCGGCGGAACTTGACCGAGTTGCTCACCAGGTTGGTCAGGAGGTTGGTCAGCAGGGGTTCCTCACCCCGGATGGTGGGCAGCTCCGACCAGGTCAGCTCGGCTTCGGCCTGCTGCCGGGCCACCTCGGTCTGGCCCGCCACGTCCGCCATGACCTTGTTCATGTCCACCTCGGTGAAGCCGGTGGTGAGGCGGCCGATCCGGGAGAAGGCGAGCAGGTCGTTGATCAGGCGCTGCATCCGCTGCGCACCGTCCACCGCGAAGGCGATGTACTGGTCGGCGCGGTCGTCGAGCTGCCCCGCGTAGCGGCGCTGGAGCAGCTGGCAGAAGCTCGCCACCTTGCGCAGCGGCTCCTGGAGGTCGTGCGAGGCCACGTAGGCGAACTGCTCCAGGTCGCGGTTGGAGCGGACCAGCTCCTCGGCCTGCTTCTGGAGCTGCGTGTTGACCCACTCGATCCGTTCCCGGGCCTCCCGGACCTCGGTCAGGTCCTTGGCGATCTTGCGCCGCATCGCCTCGACGTCGTCGGCGAGCTGTTGGAACTCCGGTGGCCCGGATCCGCTGATGTGGTGCTGGTAGTCGCCCTCGGCGACCTCCCGCACCTGGTCGGCCAGGCCGGTCAGCGGCCGGACGACCATCCGTTCCAGCGAGACCAGCAGGAGCGCGCCGGCCACGACCACCACCAGCGCCGCGATGACGAGCAGGACGACCAGCAGGTTGCCGGTCTGCCGGATGCTCCGGGCGTTGGCCTCCCGCTCGGCGATGATCCCGGCGTCCAGCCGGGCGACCGAGGCGCGCACCTGGTCGAACTGCTGCCGGGTCCGGTCGTCGATGAGACCCTGCGCGGCGGTGGTCCCGTCCCGCTGCACCGTGGTGATGACCGGTACGGCCACCGTTCGCCGCCACTGCTCGGCCTGCGCGCGGACGACGTCCAGTTCCCGCCGGATGCCGGGGTAGTCGTCGACGAGCCGGCCGATCGACTCGATCAGCTTCTGTTCCTGCCTGACGCCGTCGTCGTACGGCACGAGATCCTGCCGGTCGCCGCTGACCGCGTACCCACGGACCGAGGTCTCCTGGTCGAGGAGCGCGTTGAGCAGTTCCTGCGCCTGGACGCGCAGCGGGCCGGTCCTGGTCAGCAACGCGTCGGTGTGCGACCGGTTCCGGGCCGCCACCGTCGCCTCGGCGGCGGCCAGGCCGATCAGCAGCACGCCGACCACCGCCAGGAGACCGACCACCCGCTGCCGCAGCGTCCAACCCCGGCCGACCGCCGTCACCGGCCACCGCCCCGGCTCACCAGCAGCATCGCCACGTCGTCGGCGAGCGGGCCCCCGTTGATCTCCTCGGCCCGGCCGACCAGCCAGCCCGGCAGCTCGGGCAGGGGCACCAACTGGTTGGCCGGATCACCGACCAGTGCGCTCAGCCCCGGGACGTCGAGTCGCTCCTCGCCGTCACCCACGCGTCCCTCGATCAGACCGTCGGTGTACATCAGCAGGGACCAGTCATCGGTGGAGAACTCCAGGTCGAAGGCAACGGGCCGGCGGGGGCGTACGCCGAGGAGCAGGCCGCCCGGGGCAGGGACCGGCGCGACCCTACCCCCCGCGATCAGCAGCGGCGGGGGGTGCCCCGCCAACCGTACGGTGGCCCGGTTGGCGTCCAGGTCCAGGCAGACGGTGGCGACGGTCGCGAAGATCTCCTGGAGCCGGCGTTCGCTCATCAGCACCTGCTCCAGGGCGGGCAGCACCTCGTCGTCGGGCACCCCGGCGAGGATCAGGGCACGCCAGGCGACCCGCAACTCCACGCCGAGCGCCGCCTCGTCCACGCCGTGTCCGCAGACGTCGCCGACGATCAGGTCGATCCGGCCCGGTCGGGTCTGCACCACGTCGTAGAAGTCCCCGCCGATCAGGGCGGCGTGCCGGCCCGGCCGGTAGAAGGTGTGCACGGCGATCCGGTCGCGCTCCATCAGCAGCGGCGTCGGCAGCAGGCCACGTTCCAGGCGGGCCGACTCGGCCTGCCGCAGTTCCACCTCGCGGAGTCGGCGGGCGTTCTCGTCGGCCCGCTTCCGCTCGACCGCGTAGCGCAGCGCGCGGGTCAGCAACACGCCGTCGACCGTGCCCTTGACCAGGTAGTCCTGTGCGCCCTCGGCGACCGCGACGATGCCCAGGTGCTCGTCGGAGCGGCCGGTGAGCACGCAGACCGCGGCGCCGCCGGCCATGTCGAGGACCTGACGCAGGCCGTCGAGGCCCTGGGCGTCGGGCAGGCCGAGATCCAGCAGGACACAGTCGACCCCGAGCACCCGCTGCCGGGCCTCGCTCAGGCTCGTGGCGACCAGCAGCTCGATCATCGAGTTGGTCTCGGCGAGCAGCTCACCGACGAGGAACGCGTCGCCCTCGTCGTCCTCGACCAGCAGGACCCGCAACCGCTCGCCCGGCGGCAGCGTCGGGTGCCGCCCGAGACCGCCGTGCGGGTACGCCAGCGGCGCGACGGTGGATCGGGACAGCCCCGTCCCCGGCACGGACCGGGTCACCGCCGCGAGACGCGGAAGATCACTACTGATGTCGGGCTCCTTCCGAGTGCCCTGCTGATCCTGTATTAGACAACGGTCGCACACAACACGACGGCTGCGGCATGGGCGGGGATGGACTCCGTCACTGCGCACCGGCGGACAAAACGACCCCTCGTCGTGCCGGTCGGCGACGGCCTGCTCAGGCGGACCGGGCCCGCTCCCACCGGACCACACCGCCCTGCTCCGACCGAACCGGACGGTCACGCCTCTCCCGCCGGGGCCCGGGCGGGGCAGGATGATCCCACCCCGGCCCCACCCCCGCGAGGAGACCCCAGTGGGCGCACCGCCTGCCACCCCCGCCGCCGACCGGGCGCTGGCCCGGCCGCGTCGCCGACCGGCCGCCGCCGTGGCCGCGCTCGCCGTGCTCGTCGCGGTCGTCGCCGGCACCCTGCTCGACCTTCGTACGCCCGCACCGGCCCCGGCCGACGCTCCGGCCGCCGAGTTCAGCGCCACCCCGGGCGTACGAGCACGTCGAGGTGGTGGCCGCCGAGACCCACCCGGCCGGCAGCCCGGCCAACGACCGGGTCCGCGCCCACCTGGAGCGGACCCTGCGCGGGCTCGGCCTCCAGACGTCGGTGCAGGACACCGTCGCGCCGGAGGCCGGGCAGCTCAGCGGGTCCGCTGGCGGCACCACGATGGCCCGGGTCCGCAACGTGGTGGCCCGGCTCCCCGGCACCGATCCGACCGGTCGAGTCTTCCTGGTGGCGCACTACGACTCGGTGCAGTCCGGGCCGGGCGGCAACGACGACGCCGCCGGCACCTCGGCGATCCTGGAGGCGGCCCGCGCGCTGACCAGCGGCCCCCGACTCCGCAACGACGTCGTGTTCGTGCTGACCGACGCCGAGGAGGCGTGTCTCTGCGGGGCCGCCGCGTTCGCCGCCGAGCATCCGCTCGCGGCCGACGGCGGGGTGGTGCTCAACCTGGAGGCACGCGGCCGGACCGCCCGGTGATCATGTTCGAGACCTCCCGGCGCAACGCTGCCCTGGTGGGCACCTTCGGCCGGGCCGCGCCGCACCCGGTGGGCACCTCGTTCGCCGTGGAGGTCTACCGGCTGCTGCCCAACGACACCGACTTCACCGCCTTCCTCCAGGAGGGCTTCGTCGGGCTGAACTCGGCCTACCTGGACGGCGGGGCGATCTACCACACCCCGCTGGACACCCCGGAGTCGATGGACCGGGGCAGCCTCCAGCACCACGGCGACAACGTGCTCGCGCTGGCCCGGGAGTTCGGCCGGACCGACCTGGACACGTTGGACGCCGCGCACGACGCCACCTACTTCCCGGTGCCCGGGGGCCTGGTCCGCCACCCCGGCTGGCTGACCTGGCCGCTGGCCCTGGCCGGGCTGCTGGCCGTCGCCGCGCTGGGCTGGGCGGCCCGCCGACGCGGCCGGACCAGCCTGCCCCGGCTCGCCGCCGGCTTCGGGCTGGCGGCGGTGCCGCTCGTGGTCGCCCCGCTCGCTGCCTGGCTGCTCTGGGCGGCGGTGCTCGCCGTCCGCCCCGGCCACGCCGAGCTGCTCGACCCGTACCGCCCGGGGTGGTACCGGCTCGCGGTGGCGGCCCTCGCTGGCGCCGTCCTCTTCGGCTGGTACGCGCTGACCCGTCGCGCCGTCGGTCCGGCCGCGCTGGCGGTCGGCGGGCTGGGCTGGCTCGCCCTGGTCGGCGTGGTGCTCGCCCTGGTCGCGCCCGGCGGGTCGTACCTGGCGACCCTGCCCGCCCTGGCCGGCGCGGTCGCCGGCCTGGTCGCCCTGGCCACCCGGATCGCCGGCCCCGGGCCGGTGGTCGCGGTGACCGCCGGGGCGGCGGTGGGGGTGCTGGTGCTGCTCCCCACGGTGGTGCTGCTCTTCCCGGCGCTCGGCATGGGCATGGGTGCCGTCGCCGCGCTCTTCACGACGATGCTCGGGCTCGCCGCGCTCCCCGTGGTGGACCTGCTGCACCCGCAGGCCGGCGGGGCCCGGGGCATGGCCGCCGCGCGGGCCCGCCGCCGGGGCGCGCTGCCCGCGCTCGCCGCGACGCTCGCCGCGGTGGTCTTCGCCGCGGTGGGCCTGAGCGTGGACCGCTTCGACGCCGCGCACCCGGTTCCGACCCATCTGATGTACGCGCTCGACGCCGGCACCGGGCAGGCCCGCTGGCTCAGCCACGAGACCGACCCGCAACCCTGGACCGACGGGTACGTGGACGGGACGGAACGCGTCGACGACGACTTCCCCGGCCTCGGTGACGCGGAACTGCTGACCGGCCCGGCTCCCCGGGCCGACCTGCCCGCGCCGAAGGTCGAGGTGCTCGCCGACACCCGCGCCGGCACCACCCGCACCCTGCGGCTGCGGCTCACGCCGCAACGGCAGGTACGCCTGGCCACCCTGCACCTGGACGCGAACACGGCCACCGTGCAGTCGATGGTGGTGGGCGGCCGGCCGGTCCACTTCGACCGGATCGCTGGCGAGCAGCGGTGGGATGTCGGGCTCGTCTTCCACGCCCCGCCGCCGGAGGGTGCGGAGATCACGCTGACCGTCACGCCGAAGGCGGAGCGGGTGGCGCTGCGCGCCATGGACGCCAGCGACGGCCTGGCCGCCCTGCCCGGCTTCCGCCCCCGTCCGAAGGACGTCGGCGTGGTCGGCTCCCACACCTCCGAAATGCTCGCCGTAGCCCAAACCCACCACCTCTAGCCCCCGGGACTCCCCACTCCCGCGCGGCCGCGCCCCGCGCGCTCACCCCGCGCCTCGCCCGGGTGATGCCGGATGGACGGCGGATGCTCCTGGCGCTGGTATGCACAGGTGTCCCCTTGAAGCATGGCTGCGTGGTACCGCCCGTAGTACCATCGGCCTGTGCCCCTCGGTAAACAAGATCGTGGAAGCTACTTCCAGCGGAAGTGGACGAAGAGGCGGCCGAAGTTCTTGGAGTCCTTCTCGACCCGGTGGTAGAGCTGTTTGACGTCCTTCTGGTCGAGGAACCGCAGCACCCGCTTCTTGAGCTGGCCGGAGCCCTTGCCGGGGATGATCTCGACCAGGGTGGCCTTCTTCGCCACCGCCTCGTCCATGATCCCGCGCAGCGCGCGGTCGATGTCGTGGCCCTTGTTGAAGATGTCGTGCAGGTCCAGCTTCAGTTTCATGCCACGCCCCGGTCGAGTGTCGTGCCGTCCGTCCGCCGGGGTGTCCGTGTTCGCGGACACCCCGGCCGGACGGGCAGGCTTCCTGCCGACCAATCGTAGGTCGACCCCACCGCCCCGGGATCAGCGCGCGTTGCCGCCGACCCGGGACTCGACCCGGTCCAGCGCCCTGCGGTAGTCGTCGTTCGCCGAGTACATCGCCGCGGCGATGCGCAGGTGCCGCAGCGCGTCCGCCGGGCGGTTCAGCCGCTCCAGGGTGCGGCCCAGCACGTGGTGGGCATAGTGGTCGCTCGGGTCCTGGTCGACCAGCACCCGGAGCTGCTCCTCGGCCCGGCCGAGCTGAGCCGACTGGAAGTACGCGCGGGCCAGCAGCTGCCGTACGGAGGCGTTGCCGGGCTCGGCCGCCACGATCGGCTCCAACAGCCGGGCCGCTCCGGTCGGGTCCCCGGCCTCGAAGAACATGGTCGCCCGCCGGTACTCCGCCAGAAGGTCCATTCGACCCACCCCCTCGTGTCCCGCCGTCCGGTCCTCATCCGACGCTGGCACAAACACCGCAGGGGTGGCGGGTGTTCCCGCCCGGTCAGGCCGCCGGATGCCCGTCGACGGGACGGGGCGGGGTGAGCTGCCAGGCACGGACCCCACCGACCAGGGCGGCGGTGTTCGGTACGACCACCACGTCCTCGCCCATCCGCGCGAGCTGCTCGGGACGGATCAGTCGGGAGTTGCCGCCTCCCAGGTAGAGCCGGTCCCAGCGGAACACCGGACGCAGCCCGTCCACCACCTGTCGGACCCTTCGGGACCAGAAGCCGTCGCCCAGCCGGCGGCGCTCCGGCTCGCCGATGTAGGTGTCGTAGGTCATCCCCCAGCGCACCGGGGCCTGGGACAGCTCCAGGTGCGGGGCGAGCGCCCCGCCGTCGAAGAGGGCGCAGCCGAGCCCGGTGCCGAGGGTCAGCACCAGCTCGCACCCGCTGCCGGCCACCACCCCTGCACCGTGCACCTCGGCGTCGTTGAGGACCAGCGCCGGCACGCCGAAGGCGTCGGAGAGCGCGGTACGCACGTCGAACCCGGTCCACTCGGCCAGCAGGTCCGGGTCGACCCGGGAGCGGGGTCCGGAGCGGGTGACGTAGTGCGGGGTGGCCACCACCACCCCGTGCCGGAGCATCCCGGGCATGCCCACGGTCAGCCGGTCGGCGGTGGGCAACCGCCCGGCCAGGTCCAGCAGGGTCTTGACGAAGAGGCTCGGCGGCAGTGGGTACGGCGTGGGCACCCGCAGCGGCCGGGCACGCATCGTCCCCGCCTCGTCGAGCACCGTGCCCTTGATGCCGCCGCCACCGCAGTCGATCGCCAACGTGGTCACCACGGCCGACAGTCTGCCTAATCCGCTCGGCTCATGGGACATCGGAGGACTAGGCTTCGGCTCCTGATGAGCGCCACGATGATCGTCAAGAACCTCTCCGCCGGGCACGGCGACCGGCTGCTCTTCGCCGGGCTGGACCTGGTGGTGGCTCCCGGCGACGTGATCGGCCTGGTCGGGGCCAACGGAGCCGGCAAGTCGACGCTGCTGCGTACCCTCGCCGGGTTACAGCCGGTGGAGGCCGGCAGCGTCACGCTGAGCCCGCCCACCGCGAACGTCGGACACCTGCCGCAGGAGCCGGAACGTCGCCCCGACGAGTCGGTCCGCGACTTCCTCGCCCGTCGTACCGGCGTGACGGCCGCGCAGGCCGCGCTGGACGAGGCGACCGAGGCGCTCACCGCCGGGGCGGCCGGTGCCGACGACGCGTACGCCGAGGCGTTGGAGCGCTGGCTCGCCCTCGGCGGTGCCGACCTGGCCGAACGCGCCGAGCAGGTGGCCGCCGAGCTGGGGCTCGGCGTCGACCTGGAGCACCCGATGACCGGGCTCTCCGGCGGGCAGGCGGCCCGCGCCGGGCTGGCCTCGCTGCTGCTCAGCCGGTACGACGTCTTCCTGCTCGACGAGCCGACCAACGACCTCGACCTGGCCGGGCTGGCGAAGCTGGAGGAGTTCGTCAGCGGACTGCGCGCCGGCACGGTGCTGGTCAGCCACGACCGCGAGTTCCTGACCCGCACGGTCACCCGGATCCTGGAGCTGGACCTGCACCAGCAGCAGGTCAGGCACTACGGCGGTGGGTACGCCGCGTACCTGGAGGAGCGCGAGGTGGCCCGCCGGCACGCCCGCGCCGAGTACGAGGAGTACGCCGACACCCGCGCCGGCCTGGAGGAACGGGCCCGCACCCAGCGCGCCTGGATAGAGAAGGGCGTGCGCAACGCCCGACGCAAGGCCACCGATCCGGACAAGTTCGTCAAGCACTTCCGGGGCCAGACCAGCGAGAAGCAGGCTGCCAAGGCCCGGCAGACCGAGCGGCTGATCGAGCGGCTGGAGGTGGTCGAGGAGCCGCGCAAGGAGTGGGAACTGCGGATGGAGATCGCCGCCGCGCCCCGCGCTGGCGCCGTCGTGGCCGCGCTCCGCGACGCGGTGGTACGCCGGGGCGGCTTCACCCTCGGCCCGGTGAACCTCCAGATCGACTGGGCCGACCGGGTGGCGGTGACCGGGGCGAACGGGTCGGGCAAGTCGACGCTGCTGGCGGCGCTGCTCGGCCGGGTGCCGCTGGAGTCCGGGCACGCCTCGCTCGGGCCGGGGGTGGTGGTCGGCGAGGTCGACCAGGCCCGGGGACTCTTCGTCGGTGACGAGCCGCTGCTGGACGCCTTCCGGGCCGCCGTACCGGAGATGTCCCCGGCGGACGCGCGGACCCTGCTGGCCAAGTTCGGCCTGCGTGCCGACCACGTGCTGCGGCCGGCGGCCACCCTCTCCCCCGGCGAGCGGACCCGGGCGGCGCTCGCGCTGCTCCAGGGGCGCGGGGTGAACCTGCTCGTGCTGGACGAACCGACCAACCACCTCGACCTGCCCGCGATCGAGCAGTTGGAGTCGGCGCTGGCGGATTACCCCGGCACGCTGCTCCTGGTCACCCACGACCGGCGGATGCTGGAGGCGATCGAGACCAACCGCCGGCTGCACGCCGACGGCGGACGGATCGCCGAGCTCTGATCCGTGCGGGCCGGCTACCGGCGGGTCACAATCGATACATGCTGAGGTGGGAGTACGCACTGCTGGTGCGACGGCGCCAGGCGGCCAGCGACGACATCGGCTGGGAGATCACCTTCCACTGGTACGGGCCGGACGGCACCCTGGTCGACGTCACGCCGTACGGCGACACCGCGCTGGCCCACCTGAACCGGGCCGGCGACCAGGGT
Organism: Micromonospora inyonensis; assembly: GCF_900091415.1. Taxonomy (NCBI): domain Bacteria; kingdom Bacillati; phylum Actinomycetota; class Actinomycetes; order Micromonosporales; family Micromonosporaceae; genus Micromonospora; species Micromonospora inyonensis. Next base: position 757,763 of record NZ_FMHU01000001.1, read on the forward strand.
TGGGAACTGGTGGCGATGAGCGAGGACCCGTCGCTGCCCGGCAACCACGAACTGCACCGTTACCACCTCAAACGTCCGAAGGCACCGCTCGCGCCCCGGCAGCGGGTACGCGGGGCCGGGCGGAGCGGCCGGCGCGGCATCAGCGGCTGACCCGGCACGTGACGGGCCCGATGGCGACGGTGCATACCGGGCGCGGATGCGGGTAACGGGCGGCGGGAGGTGGCCCGCATGGTCGCGCTGGCACAGGCACCGCCCTCGGCCGAGCGGCTGAGGGCGATCGACGTCTTCCTCACCGGGGCGTGGACGGACCAGGCCCGGCACGACGACCGCCTGCGCGACCTGGCGGTCGACGTACGGTTCGACCGGGGTGTGGCCCACCTGACCGGTGAGGTGCCGTCGGCAACCGACCTGCGGCTGGTCCGCGAGCGGGTCGGCCGGCTCGCCGGGGTGTTCGGGGTCTGGTCGCGGGTCACCGTCGGCGGCCGGGCACCGGTCGTCGTCGACCTGGGCTGTGGTGGCACCAAGCAGTACCCGGGCAATCTCGGGCTGGACATCCTCCCCGCTCCCGGCGTGGACGCGGTGGCGGACCTCTCCGGGTCGCTGCCGCTGGCCGACCACTCGATCGACGTCCTCTTCGCGGTGCACATCCTGGAGCACATGGTCGACTTCCTGCCGCTGGTGGACGAGTGCCACCGGGTGCTCCGGCCCGGAGGCGTCCTGCACGTGATGAGCCCCTGGTGGCGGCATGTGAACGCGGTCGCCGACCCGACCCACGTACGGCTGCTCGACGTCCAGACGATCAAGGGAATCTGCGGGCAGCGCCCGCCCGGTACGCCACGTTGGTATCCGTTGCACGTCGGCTGTGACGGGGCGTCGATCTTCGCCGACCTGACGCCCCTCGCCGCCGACGAGCCGGGCCCCGAGCCGTCCCACCTGGCCCGGTTCTTCGACTAGGCGGACGGATACCCCGGGAGGACGGGGCCGCTGTGCCGCCTCCGGAGCCGCCGGCCGGGGCAGGTCGCCTGCCTGCAGGGGTCCCCTGCTCGACAGAAAGCGGTAACAAGGGGCCCCTGCAGTCACCGGCCGAGAGTGCTCTCCCGGAGTTCGAGCCGGTACGGGGCGGTGAGCGTCCGGGGCGGCGCACTCCGGTCGCCCTCGATCCGGCCGACCAGCAACTCCACCGCGAGCCGGCCGATGCGTTCCTTGTCCGGCGCGATGGTGCTCAGGGTGGGGACCGAGAACCGGCCGTCCTCGATGTCGTCGAAGCCGGCGACCGCGACGTCCTCGGGTGCCCGCAGTCCGTGCTCGTGCAGGGCGCGCAGCGCGCCCAGGGCGAGCGTGTCGTTGAAACAGAAGACCGCGTCGGGACGCATCCCCGAGGCGAGCAGGTCCCGCATGGCGGCGGCGCCGTCGGCGCGGTGCCAGACCGGCGCGGGGGCGACCAGCCGCTCGTCGTAGCCGAGGCCGGCGTCGGTGAGCGCGGCGCGGTAGCCGGCGAGCCGGAGTCGGGCGCTGGCCCCCTCGACGGTGCGCTGCGAGCCGATCGCGGCGATCCGGCGGCGACCGAGACCGGCCAGGTGGGCGGTGATCTCCCGGGCGGCGGCCACGTTGTCGATCATCACGTGGTCGGCCGGTCCGTGGTCCACCCGTTCACCGAGCAGCACCATCGGGGTGCCGTCCAGCCCGGTGAGGTCCTCGGCGGTGAGGGCCAGAGGGCTGAAGATCAGCCCGTCGATGAGGTGGTCGCCGATGCCGCTGGCGGCCACCCGCTCCTGCTCCCGGCTACCGCCGGTCTGGTCGATCAGCACCGTCCAGCCCTGCTCGGCGGCGGCGACCACGACGTGCCGGGCCAACTCGGCGAAGTAGGGGATGTCCAGCTCCGGCACGGCGAGGGCGATCACTCCGGTACGCCCCTTGCGCAGGTTGCGGGCGGAGAGGTTGGGCCGGTAGTTCAGCTCCGCGATCGCCTGCTCGACCCGGGCGCGGGTGGTTGGCCGGACATGCTGGTATCCGTTGACGACATTGGATACGGTCTTCACGGACACACCGGCCTTCTCGGCCACGTCCTTGAGCCTGTGCCGCACCTCGCCACCCTCCCGACCCCGTTCTGCGAGGCACTTTACCGTGCCACCAGCTCTTTACAACGTTGCCTACAACGTTGTAGAAAGTCGGACAGGCGAGTGACCACGGTCACTTCCCGCAGTCAGGCGATCAGGAAGTCAGGCGACGAGGAAAGGTGGCCCCCTTGCGGACCGCTCAGGTGACGATCGATCCCGCCTTCGCGATCGGCGCGGCGGACCGCCGACTCTTCGGATCGTTCGTCGAGCACATGGGGCGCTGCGTCTACGGGGGCGTCTTCGAGCCCGGTCACCCCGAGGCCGACGACGACGGGTTCCGCACCGACGTCCTGGCGCTCACCCGCGAACTGGGCGTCTCGGTGGTCCGCTACCCCGGCGGCAACTTCGTCTCCGGTTACCGCTGGGAGGACGGCATCGGCCCGGCCGGCGACCGGCCGCGCCGGCTCGACCTGGCCTGGAAGACGATCGAGACCAACGCCTTCGGTCTCCACGAGTTCATGGCCTGGGCGGCGCGGGCCCAGGTGGAGCCGATGATGGCGGTCAACCTCGGCACCCGGGGTGTGCAGGAGGCCTGCGACCTGCTGGAGTACACCAACCACCCGGGCGGCACGGCCTGGTCCGACCTGCGGCGCAAGCACGGCGCGGAGCAGCCGTACGGGGTGCGGCTCTGGTGTCTCGGCAACGAGCTGGACGGGCCCTGGCAGGTCGGCCACAAGACCGCCGCCGAGTACGGCCGACTGGCCGCCGAGACCGCCCGCGCGATGAAGCTGGTCGACCCCTCGATCAGCCTGGTCGCCTGCGGCAGCTCCAACCGGGGGATGCCCACCTTCGCCTCCTGGGAGGCGACCGTGCTGGAGCACACCTACGAGCACGTCGACTACATCTCCGCGCACACCTACTACGACCCGTCCGACGGCGACCAGGCGAGCATCCTGGCCTCGGCGGTCGACATGGACAACTTCATCCGCGAGGTGGTCGCCACCGCCGACCACGTGGCGGCCAAGCAGCGCCACCGGCGCAAGCTCAAGATCTCCTTCGACGAGTGGAACGTCTGGTACCAGTCCCGTCTCCAGGCCGACCTGGACCGACGCGGCTGGGTGGAGGCCCCGGCGCTGATCGAGGACACCTTCACCGCCGTGGACGCGGTGGTCGTCGGCGACCTGCTGATCACCCTGCTCCGCCACGCCGACCGGGTCGGTGTGGCCTGCCAGGCGCAGCTGGCCAACGTGATCGCGCCGATCCGGACCCGCACCGGTGGACCGGCCTGGCGGCAGAGCATCTTCCACCCGTTCGCGCTCACCGCCCGGTACGCCCGTGGCACGGTGCTCCGCACCGAGCCGGTCGCCCCGACCTACTCCACCGCCCGCTACGGCGACGTGCCGGTGCTGGACACCGTTGCGGTGCACGACGAGGAGCGGGGCGAGCTGACCGTGTTCGCGGTCAACCGGGGCGATACGGACCTCGCGCTGGACCTCGACCTGCGCAGCCTGGCCCGGCCCTCCGGTCGATCCCACCTGACCCTCGCCGCCATGGACGACCCGACGGCGTGCAACACCGAGGCCGAGCCCGACCGGGTCACGCCCCGGGGGACCAGCATCCCCACCGTCGACGGCGGCCGGTGCACCGTAGCGCTGCCCGCCGTCTCCTGGAACGTGCTGCGCTTCGCCACCCGGTCCTGACCGGGTCCGTCACGCCACCCCCGACCAACTCCACCACCGGCCTCGACGAGCTCCACCACCGATCCGGACCAGAGCTGTGACCACGGTCCGGGCCGGTTTCCGCCGGAGCAGGCCATTTCCGCCCCAAGGAGACAACACCATGATGCGCAACGAGATGAGCCGACGCCGCCTGCTCGGCCTCGGTGTCGGGCTCGGCACCGCGGCCACGCTCGCCCTGGCGGGCTGCGGCGGCGACGACGGTTCCACCACGGCCTCGGGCAACGGCGGCAAGGACTACACCGGCCCGAAGGTCGACCTGAAGCTGTGGAACGGCTTCACCGGCGGCGACGGCGACATCTTCAAGAAGCTCGTCGAGAAGTTCAATGCCGAGCACAAGAACATCGCGGTGACGGTCACCACGTACCAGTGGGAGGACTACTACAGCAAGCTCCCCGGCGCGGTCCCCAGCGGCTCCGGACCGGACATCGCGGTGATGCACATGGACCAGCTCGCCACCTTCGCCGCCCGGGGCGTCATCGCCGAGCTGGACGACGTGGCGAAGGCGCTGGAGCTGACCGACGCCGACTTCGCCCCGACGGTCTGGGCCGGCGGCCTCTACGACAAGAAGCGGTACGGCATCCCGCTGGACATGCACCCGCTCGGCTTCTACTACAACAAGGCCGTCTTGCAGAAGGCGGGCCTCGACCCGGAGAAGCCGCCGACCACGCGGGACGACTACACCGCCGCGCTGACCGAGTTGAAGAAGTCCGGCGTCCAGGGATTCTGGGTCAGCCCGTTCCAGTTCACCGGCGGCATGACCTTCTACTCCGTGCTGCACCAGTTGGGCGGGACGCTCTTCGACGCCGACGTCGCGAAGGCCACCTTCAACTCCGACCCGGCGGTCGAGGCGTGCACCTGGCTGGTCGACATGATCAAGCAGGGGCACTCCCCGGCCAACGTCGGCCAGGACGCCGACTACCTGGCGTTCAAGGCGGGCAAGAACGCCTTCAACTGGAACGGCATCTGGCAGATCAACGACCTGAAGAAGAGCACCGACGTGCAGTGGGGGGTCGCGCCCCTGCCCCAGATCGGCAGCAAGCCGGCGGCCTGGGCCAACTCGCACAACTTCACCATCGTCAAGCAGCGCAGCACCGACGCCAACAAGGTGGCCGGGGCGAAGGTCTTCATCAACTGGCTGGGCCAGCACTCGCTGGACTGGGCCGCCGGGGGCCAGGTGCCCGCCCGCAAGGCGGTCCGTGAGGACGCCGGCTTCAAGGCGCTCAGCGAGGTGGGCGCGCTCGCCCCCGAGATCGAGTACGCGGCCTTCCCGCCCGCCGCGCCGGGTATCGGCGAGGTGCTGACCACCTTCTACTCCTCGTTCAACGAGGCGGTGCTCGGCAAGAAGTCGCCGAAGCAGGCGCTGGACGACGGCGTCGCCAAGGCCGACAAGCAGCTGGCGGACAACCGCAAGAAGTACGGGAACTGAGGCGGCCGTGGCCGGCATCGGCACGGTCGGGGCGGCGCGTTCGGACGCGCCGCCCCCGGCGGCCGGGCGGGGACGCCGGGAGGCGGGCCGGCGCGGCCGGGCCACCACCCCGTACCTCTTCCTCGCGCCGTACCTCCTCCTGTTCCTGGTCTTCGGGTTGGCCCCGGTCCTGTTCGGGCTCTGGCTTAGCCTGCACCAGTGGGACCTCCAGCTGCCGAACCGCCCCTTCGTCGGGCTGGACAACTACCAGGACCTGTTCTCCCGCGACTCGGCGATCTACGGGGACTGGTGGTCCAGCGTCCGGGCCACCGGCATCTTCACCCTCTTCTCGGTGCCGCTGCTGATGGTCGTCCCGCTCGGGCTGGCGCTGCTGCTCAACGAGCAGTTCCCCGGCCGGACGTTCTTCCGGGCGGTCTACTTCGCCCCGTACGTGCTCGGCGTGGCGGTGATCGGCCTGCTCTGGCGGTTCCTGCTCGACGCCAACCTCGGCCTGGTCAACCGGCTGCTCGGCGCGGTCGGGTTGCCGTCGGACACACCCTGGGTGACCGACGTGCCGTGGGCGTGGGTGTCCCTGGTCGGGGTGACCGTCTGGTGGACCTCCGGGTTCAACGCGGTGATCTACCTGGCCGGTCTCCAGGACATCCCGCCCGAGCTGTACGAGGCGGCGAAGATGGACGGCGCGAGCGCCTGGGACCGGTTCCGCAACGTCACGCTCCCCGGACTGCGCCCGGTCATGCTCTTCGTGCTGACCACGACGATCCTCGCCTCGGCGAACGTCTTCGGCCAGTCCTTCCTGATCACCCAGGGCGCACCCGGCGAGGAGACCCGGACGGTGGTCTGGCGGATCGTCGACGAGGGGCTACGGGACAACGACGCGGGCCGGGCCGCCGCGATGAGCATCCTCTTCGCGCTCGCCCTCGCCGTGATCAGCATCGTCAACTTCCGGTTCTTCCGGTACCGGGAAGACTGAGGAGGACGACGTGACGACACTCCGCCGTACCGGACGCTACGCCGTCCTGGTGATCCTGACCCTGGTGTTCCTCGCCCCGCTGATCTGGATGCTCCTCACCTCGCTGAAGACCTACGACGGCGCGCAGCGGATTCCGCCGGACTGGCTGCCGAACCCCTTCTCCGGGTACGGCTACGACCGCATCCTCAACGACACCGCCAACCCGGTGCTGCGCTGGTTCGTCAACAGCATGCTGGCCGCCACGCTGCACGCGCTGCTGGTGCTGGTGACCGCGTCGATGGCCGCCTACGCCCTGGCCCGGCTGCGGTTCCGGGGACGCTCGGTGGGCTTCGCGCTGATCGTGGGGACGCTCTTCATCCCGCCCACCTCGCTGATCATCCCGAACTTCGTCATCGCCGACCAGCTCGGCTGGGTGGACACCCTCGCCGTGGTGGTGGTCCCGGGGGCGGCCAGCGCGTTCGGGGTCTTCTTCCTCCGGCAGTTCTTCCTCTCCATCCCGGCCGAGCTGGAGGAGGCCGCCGTCCTGGACGGGGCGAACCACTGGCAGGTCTTCACGAAGGTGCTGCTGCCGTTGTCGAAGCCGGCCCTGGCCACGCTGGCGGTGTTGTCGTTCCTCTCCAACTGGAACGACTTCCTCTGGCCGGTCTACGTGCTGTTCAGCCCGGAGAACCTGACCCTGCCCGCGGGACTGGGCCTGCTCCAGGGCGCGTACGTCACCGACTATCCGGTGATCATGGCCGGTGCGGTGCTGGCCAGCGTGCCGGTGCTGGTCCTTTTCGTGGCGGCCCAGCGACACATCATCCAGGGCGTGTCGCGCAGCGGGCTGAAAGGATGACCGCCCCCGCCATCCGGCGACGCGGCGCGACGGCAGGTGCCGCCGTCGCGCCGCTCGTCGCCGGGCTGCTCGCGACCGCGCTGCTCGTCGCCGGCTGCACCGCGCCCGACGAACCGAGCGCCACGACCACGGGATCCGACATGTTCACCAATCCGGTCATCGCCACCAACTCCCCCGACCCGCACGCGATCCGGGTCGGCGACACCTGGTACCTCTTCCACACCAACGGCGACGGCCGCAACGTCCCGGTGCACACCTCGCCGGACCTGGTGGACTGGACGCCGGCCGGGGACGCCCTGCCGGAACTGCCGGCCTGGGCCAACCCGGGCAAGACCTGGGCACCGGAGGCGATCGCGCTGGCGCCGGACCGGTTCGTCCTCTACTACACCGTCGCCGGGCGGTCCTCCGGCCGGCAGTGCGTCGGGCGGGCGGTGGCCAGCGCGCCGCAGGGCCCGTACCGGGACGACTCGTCCGGCCCGTTGATCTGCCAGGCGGAGCGGGGCGGGGCGATCGACGCCAGCCCGTTCTGGGACACCGACGGCACTCTCTGGCTGCTCTGGAAGAACGACGGCAACGCCGTCGGCCGGGACACCTGGCTCTGGTCGCAGCGTCTCTCGGCCGACGGGCTGGAGTTGGTCGGCGAGCCGACGAAGCTGCTCAAGCAGACCGAGCCGTGGGAGGGACGCCTCATCGAGGGGCCGTTCTTCTGGCGGCGGGACGGGACGTTGTACCTCTTCTTCGCCGCCAACGCCTACAACCGGGCCGAGTACGCCGAGGGGTACGCGATCTGCGAAAGCCCCACCGGCCCCTGCGTCAAGGCGCCGGAGAACCCGATCCTGCGGAGCAACGCGGCGGCCTCCGGCCCCGGCCACGCCTCCATGGTCGAGTCCGACGGCCGGACGTGGCTGCTCTACCACGCCTGGCCACCCGGGCAGGAGGGGTCGGTCTCCCCCGGACGGCAGACCTGGCTGGACGAGGTCGTCTGGCGCGACGGCCGCCCGGTCGTCAAGGGCCCCACCGGAACCCCCCAGCCCCACCCGCTTCCGCACCGCCAGACGCGGTAGGAGGGGTCCCCTGTTACCGCTTTCTGTGTAGCAGGGGACCCCTGCAACCCAGCAACCGCCCACCCCACCCCACCCCACCCCGCCGCCCGTCCGGCAGAGCGCCACGTTGCGTACCGGGGCGGTAACGGCGGACGGAACCGGCGACCCGGGCCGGCGGCTGATCTCCCGTGGGGTCTTGCGTCGGGCGGCCGGTTGTGAAAATTTCCTTCTGACGGCGTATTTTTGGCGACGAATCTTGCCGACCAGCCGCCGTCCGCTCCCCTGCCAGCCGAGCCCCCACGAAGGGACCACCTGATGAAGGCACCTCGGCTCAGAGCCGCCGGGCTGGCCGTCGCGCTGCTCGGCGCTCTCGTCGCCGCGACGCCCGCGCACGCCGCTGACCCGGCTGCCACCTCCACCATCACCGCCGCCGACTGCACCACCGACCCGGCCACCCCCAAGCGCCAGTTCCGGGCGATGTGGATCGCGTCGGTGACCAACATCGACTGGCCCACCAGGGCCTCCTGGACCGACCCGAACCGGGTCGCCGCCCAGCAGGCCGAGTACCTGCGCTGGCTCGACCTCGCCGAGCGGCTCAACCACAACGCGGTGGTCGTCCAGATCCGGCCGACCGCCGACGCGTTCTGGCCGTCGCCGCACGAGCCCTGGTCGGAGTACCTGACCGGAGTGCGGGGGCAGGACCCGGGCTGGGACCCGCTGGCCTTCCTGGTCGCCGAGTCGCACGAGCGGAACCTGGAGTTCCACGCCTGGTTCAACCCGTACCGGATCTCGATGCCGGCCCCGGGCGGCGCCGGCGCGGATGTCAACCAGCTCGCTCCGAACCACCCGGCCCGGCAGCATCCGGACTGGACCTTCGCGTACCCGCCGGCCGGGGTCGCCGGCAGCCGGCTCTACTACAACCCCGGCATCCCGGCGGTCCGCGAGTTCGTCCAAACCGCGATGATGGACGCGGTCCAGCGGTACGACATCGACGGCGTGCACTTCGACGACTACTTCTACCCGTACCCGAGCGGCACCCACCAGGTGCCGGACGACGCGACGTTCGCCGCGCACAACCGGGGCTTCACCGACAAGGCCGACTGGCGGCGGGACAACATCAACCTGCTCGTCAAGGAGATGAACGAAAAGGTCAAGGCGGCGAAGCCGTGGGTGAAATTCGGGGTCAGCCCGTTCGGCATCTGGCGGAACAAGTCGGCCGACCCGCTCGGCTCGGACACCACCGGCAGCCAGTCGTACGACATCATCTCCGCCGACACCCGCAAGTGGGTCAAGGAGGAGTGGGTCGACTACGTCGTGCCGCAGCTCTACTGGTACATCGGGCAGTACCCGGCGGCCGACTACGCCCGGCTGGTGCCGTGGTGGGCCGAGACGGTGCGCGGCACAAAGGTGCAGCTCTACATCGGCCAGGCCGACTACAAGAGCGGTGACCCGGCGTACGGCTCGTTCTGGATGAACCCGAAGGAGCTGTCGAACCACCTGACGCTCAACCGGTCGTACCCGGAGGTGCTCGGCAACGTGCACTTCTCGGCGGTGCAGGTGCGGGCGAACCGGCTCGGCGCGACCGACATCTACGCCCAGGAGCACTACTCGAAGCCGGCGCTGGTGCCGACCATGTCGCACCTGCCGGCGAAGCCGCTGCTGTTCCCGGTGGTCACCGGCGCCCAGCGGACCGACGACGGGGTGCGGCTGACCTGGCGGCAGCCGGCGGACGGCGTGGGGCCGCTGGGTACGGCGACGTCCTACGCGATCTACCGGCTGGACGGCAACCGGCTGCCCGCCGGCTGCGACCTGGCCGACGCGACCCACCTGGTCGACACCGTGCGGGCCACCCCCGGCGCGGTGCAGTCCTGGGTGGACACCACCGCCGATCAGGGCACGTCGTACACCTACCTGGTGACGGCCCTGGACCGGCTGCACAACGAGAGCCCGGCCAGCCCGGCGCGCTTCGTGCGCTGACCGGACGACCACCGGATGCCCCGGGGCGGCCTATCCGCCTCGGGGCATTCTTCGGTTTCGACGGATGGCGGCAAATTAGAGCGAGACGACACCTGACATCCATCAAGATCGATAAAAACTGTTCTCCAACCGGCAACCCGCCGGTGACACGATTCCGGTCGCCTCACCCCCACCCCCGGAGGAGAACCCGATGCACCGTCGCCTCACCACCCTGCTCGCCGCCAGCGCGCTCGCGCTGCTCGCCCTCCTCGGGGTCGCCTCGCCGGCCGCCGCGGTCACCCGGGACCAGAAGCTGTCGGTGATGTACAGCTGGACGCAGACCAGCGCCACCAGCTACAACTCCTGGAACTCGGCCCGGCTGAACCAGGGCGCCTGGTCGGCGTACGCCTTCAACTGGTCGACCGACTACTGCTCGTCCAGCCCGGACAACCCGCTCGGGTTCACGTTCAACCTGTCCTGCTACCGGCACGACTTCGGCTACCGCAACCACAAGGCGATGAGCGTCTTCACCAGCACCAACAAGGCCCGCATCGACAGCGCCTTCTACGAGGACCTGAAGCGGGTCTGCGCCCGGTACAGCAGCACCGTCCAGCCGGCCTGCTACAGCCTCGCCTGGACGTACTACCAGGCGGTCCGGGCCTTCGGCTCGCCGTCCGCGGTCAGCCAGGCCGACCTGGACCGGGCGGCGAAGATGAAGGCCGACGCCGAGCGGGCCGACGCCCTGCGCTGAGCGGCACCCGCCCTCACCAGCTCGACGTGAACCGGGGGGAGGCGGGGGACAGGTCCGGGTGCTCGACCGCCAGGGCCACCGCCGCCGCCTCCTCCAGCCCCAACTCCGCCCCGGCCCCGTACGCGGCGTCGAAGGCCGCGTCGCCCAGCCTGCGGCGGACCTCCGTCTGCCACCGCAGCCAGTACGCCCCGAACAGGCCCGGCGTGAACCGCATCCGGGCCCGGGTCGCCTGGGCCGCGCCGAAGAGCCGCGCGGCGGTGAGCGGATCGTCCCCGTCGGCGCAGCGCACCGCGAGCGCGTTCACCGTGTCGCAGGCCCGGCCGTGGTAGCCGTGGCTCACCCGCGACCGCAGCGCCACCTGAAGGTGCTCGTGGGCGGCGACCAGGTCCCGCCGGGCCAGCGCCACCATGCCCAGCAGCATGTCCACCGAACGCTGCCCCCGCTCCACCGGGCGGGTCGCCTCCACCGACCGGGCCGCGCCGAGCAGCTCCGCCGCCTCGTCCAGCGCACCGCGCCGCCACAGCAGCTCGGCCAGGCTGTAGACGGCGAGCAACGCGTCGGCGGCCACCCCCCGGTCCCGCGCCCAGTCGATCACCTCCCGACAGACCTGCTCCGCCTCGACGAACTGCGCCATGTCGACCAGGGGCGCGGCCCGGCCGGCGAGCACCCGGGCCAGCAGACCGGCGTCCCCGGCCTGCCGCGCCGCCGCCTCGGCCCGCTGGGCGAAGCGCAGCTCCTCGGCGAACTCACCGTCCGCCCCGGCGTGCAGCGAGTGCATGTGGTACGCCGCAGCCAGCTCCGCCTCGGGAATCCGTTCGCCGGTCTCGGCGATCCGCCCGTAGAGCCGGAACAGCCAGAGCCGCCCCTCCCGGGCCAGCCCCCGCTCCCGCCACCACAGGTCCAGGCCACCGGCCAGGAGCAGGCCGTCCCGGGCGCGTCCCCCGGTGGCCGACCAGCGCAGCGCGGCCCTCAGCTCGCCGGCCAGCGGATCGAGCGAGTAGAGCGACAGGGTCACCGGCTGCCCGTCCGGGCCGAGATACGCCCGCCGCAGCACGTGCTGCGACCAGGCCACGTGCCGGTCCCGGGCGACCTGCTCCTCCCCCGCCGCGGCCAGCCGGCGGGCCGCGTACGCCCGGATCGGGTCGAGCATCCGGTACGTGCAGCCCGAGGCGCTCGGTTCCGCCAGGATCATCGACTTGTCCACCAGCACCGAGAGCGAACCGAGCGGGTCGTCGTCGAGCAGCCACTCCACCGCCGCCAGGTCGACCGGCCCGGCGAAGACCGCCAGCCAGCGCAGCAGTCGGGCCGACCGGGGGCCGAGCGTTCGGTACGACCAGGTGACGGTCGCCTGCATGGTGGCGTGCCGCTCCACCGTCGACCGGATGCCGTCCCCGGGCAGCCCGGCGGTCCGGAGTTCCACGGTGTCCTCCTGCCCGCCCGACCAGGGCCGGGGGACATCCGGCTCGTCCCGTCCGGCGTCCAGCGCACCGAGCACGTCGGCCAGCCGCTCGGCGAGCTGCCCCGCCGAGAGCACCCGCAGCCGGGCCGCGGCCAGCTCGATCGCGAGCGGGAGGCCGTCCAGCCGGTGCACCACCCGGCGCAGGTCGGCCACCTCGGCCGGCCCCGGACGCCGCCCACCCCGGGCGGCCGTGGTCCGGTCGAGCAGCAGGGCCACCGCGTCGCTCTCACCGCCGTTCGGCGACGGGTCGACCGACAGCGGCGGGATCCGCCACACCACCTCACCGGGGAGACCGAACGACTCCCGGCTGGTGGCGAGCACCCGCACGCCCCGCGCGCCGGCCAGCAGACGCGAGATCACCTCGGCGGTGGCCGCCGGCTGGGCGTCACAGGTGTCCAGCACGACCAGCGTGCGCCGGGTGGCCGCGTACTCGACGAGAGTGTCCATGATCGGGCGACCCGGCTCCGGCCGGAGGCCGAAGGCGGCGGCGACCGCGAACGGCACCAGGCCCGGGTCGGTGACCGTGGCGACATCGACCAGCCACACCCCGTCCGGGTACGCCTCGACCAGCCCCGCGCACAGCTCCACCGCGAGCCGGGTCTTACCCGCGCCGCCCGCGCCGACGACGGTGACCAGACGGTGCCCGGCCACCAGCCGCCGCAGCTCGATCCGCTCCGCCTCCCGCCCGACGAACGAGGTGACCCGGGTGGGCAGGTTGTGCGGCGGGGCGTCGGCGGTACGCGGACGCGGGAATTCCCGTTCCAGACCGGGGGCGAGCACCTGGTAGAGCCGTTCCCGGTCGTCGAAGCCGCGGAGCCGGTGCAGCCCGAGGTCGAGCAGGGACGCCCCGGCGGGCAACGGCTCGGCGTGCCGCACCGTGGACGCCGAGCAGAGCACCTGGCCGCCGTGGGCGGCGGCGGCGATCCGGGCCGCCCGGTGCACCTCCGGACTGGCGTACTCACCGTCGCGCGGCTCCGCGTAGCCGGTGTGCAGTCCCATCCGGACCCGGGGAGTCGCCTCCGGGGTCGGCCAGTCGTGCCCGGCCAGCGCCCGTTGCGCGGCCAGGCAGGCGGCCACCGCCACCGTGGCGTCGGCGAAGGCGATGAAGAACGAGTCGCCCTCGGTGAGCAGTTCCGCGCCGTCGGCCGCGACCAGGGTGTGCCGCAGCAGTCGACGGTGCTCGTGCAGTACCGGCCGGTAACCCGCCCCAAGCATCCGGGCCAGGCGCGTCGAGCCCTCGATGTCGGTGAACAGGAAGGTCACCCAACCGCTCGGGAGGCGGATCCGTGGCGACATGCGTGGAACCTCCGCCCCTGACGTCGCCGGCCATGCTGCCCTATGTCGAAGCCGTCACGCATCGTGAGAACGGCCGGACGGGATCGACCGCAAAGTACCGCAACCAACCGACGAGGGCGCGGGAATCAGCAGCCGCAACCGCCGCCGCAACAGCCGCCGCCAGCCGGGGCACCTCCTCCGCCGGCCGGTCCGGCACCACCCCGGCCGGTCACCGCGACGGTGGAGAGGAGCTTGACGGTGTCCTCGTGGCCCTGGGGGCAGGAGGCCGGCGCACCAGCCTGGGCCATCGGCCGGTTGACCTCGAAGGTGGCGCCGCATGCGCGGCAGCGGAACTCGTACCGGGGCATGGCACAAGGGTACGACCGGTCCTGACGTCGGCGCTGACATGGGTAATACTCGACGGGTGGTGGACGGAGAGGACAGCCTGCGGAGTCGGCCCCTGCGTCCGGCCGCGCCGCCCGACGGGCCGCTCGCCACGTCGGGCGCCGCCGACGAACCCGCGCGCGTCGCCGGTGCGGTGCCGCGCCCCCGGACGCCGGTGCCGCCGGACGCGCTGCGCCCGACCGTCCCGGCACCGGGCAACTCCCCGCCGCCCGGCACCGCACCGGCGGAGACCACCGCGCCCGTTGCGCCCACCGCGGACCCGACGACAACGACCGGGCCCGACGTCAAGACCGGGCCGGACGACAAGACCGGGCCGGACGCGAAGAGCGACCCGGACGACACGACCGGGCCGGACGCGAAGAGCGGGCCGGACGACACGACCACGTCGGACACGGGGAGCGAGCCGGGACGGGCTACCCGCCGCCGGTACCGGGTGCCGTACGCGCATGCCGTACGCCTGCCGCCGCCCCGGCAGGCCGCAGCCGGCGCGGTCCGGGCCACCCGGGCCTGGTCGAAGCGCCCCAGCGGCCGGTTCGCCCTCTCCGCGGCCTTCCTGCTCGGCCTGGTCTCCGCCACCGCGGCGGCCGGTGCCCTGCTGGTCCCGGCGACCGCCCCCGCGCCGCGCCCGGTCGCCGGGAGCGGCAGCCCGGACGCCTCCGTCGGACCGACCACCGTGCCGTCCTTCCCCGGTGGGGTCGTGCCGCCCGGGACGCCTCTGCCCGGCGGGGTCAACCCCGGCGGCGTCCCGCTGCCGACCGGTCGCCCGGCCGACGCGCTCGCCGACTGGGCCCGGGTGACCGGCGAGAAGGCCGGCATCCCGCAGGTGGCCATGCAGGCGTACGGCTACGCCGAGCTGGTGCTCGCCCGGACCACGCCCAACTGCTCGTTGAGCTGGACCACCCTCGCCGCCATCGGCTACGTCGAGTCGCGGCACGGCGCGGCCAACGGCGCGAAGCTGATGCCGGACGGGCAGGCACTGCCGGAGATCATCGGCGATCCACTCGACGGCAACGGCGGGCGGCAGCGGATCCTCGACAGCGACCGGGGCCGCCTCGACCGGGACCTCACCTACGACCGGGCGGTCGGTCCGATGCAGTTCATCCCGACCACCTGGCAGGAGATCGGCGCGGACGCGGACAACGACGGCGTGAAGAACCCACACGACCTGGACGACGCGGCGCTCGCCGCCGGCAGCTACCTCTGCAAGGGCGGCCGGAAGATGACCGTCCCCGGTGACTGGTGGGGCGCGATCCTGTCCTACAACGACGTCCGCCGGTACGCACAGGACGTGTTCTACAAGGCCAACGCGTACGGCGTGACGAGTCGCGGCTGAGCCGACGCGTCCGTCCCGGACGAACTGGATACTTCCCCCGGGCTGCGGATGCCGGCAAGCTGTACGGGTGATGGTGCGCGAGTGGGATCCCCGGACCGCGTCGTCCGCCGAGATGGCGTCCCTGCTTGCAACGCTGAACGCGGTCCTGGCAGCCGACCTGCCCGACGACCCACCCTGGCGGGAGACCGCACTGCGGGAGTACCTCTCCGAGGTGATGCCCGGTGAGCGGCGGATCTCCTGGGTGGCCCGGACCGAACCGGCCGCCGACGGCACGCCGGGGGCGATCGTCGGCCACGTGCACGTGCTCCTGCTCGGTGACATCGGGGTGCTGGAGGTGCTGGTGCACCCGAGCGTGCGCCGCACCGGCCTCGGCCGTGACCTGGTCCGGCTGGCCGCGCGCCGCACGTACCAGGAGGGTTTCCGGTCGGTCGGGGTCGAGGTGGTCGGCGGGACGCCGGCCATGGCGTTCTTCGAAGCGCTCGGCTTCGGCCAGGACTACGTGGAGACCCGCAGCGTGCTCCGGCTCGGCACGGTGGACTGGGCGGCGCTGGAGGCGATGGCCACCGGGATCGGCACGGGCTACCGGATCGAGTTCTGTCCGGGCGGGCCGCCCGACGAGCTGATCGAGTCGTACGCCCGCGCCAAGGCCGAGTCGCGCGACGTCGAGGACGGCGACCTGCGCCCCAGCTCCTACGACCCCCAACGGCTCCGGGACAGCCTGGACTGCCTGCACCGGCGGGGCATGAAGCCGTACGTCGTCTTCGCCATCCACGAACGCACCGGCGAGGTCGCCGGGCTGACCGAGGTGGTCGTGCCGGCCCAGCACCCCACCCGGGCCGACCAGTACGACACCATCGTCGTACCGGATCACCGGGGCCACGGCATCGACCGGGCGATCAAGGCCCGGATGCTGCTCGACCTGCGGGCCGCCGAGCCGGAGCTGACCGAGGTGCAGACCTGGAACGCCCAGGCCAACGAGGCCATGCTGGCGGTGAACGCCGAGCTGGGGTACCGCCCCGACCGCCAGTGGTGCGAGTACGGCGCCGACGTGGCGGAGCTGGTACACCGGTTGGACGCGCTGGCCCGCTGACCGGTTGTTCACCGCCCCGACCCGTGGGGGATGGACGCCGTACCGGATCGACGCCTAACGTGCGGTGGTTCCCGTCCATCCCTCGTGGAGGCCCCATGCGCCCGCGCCGCACTCTCGCCGCGCTCGCGACAGCCACCGCCGTGACCACCGTCGCGGCCATCGGTGTCGCACCCACTGCGGCCAGCGCCGCGCCCACCGACCTGTTCATCTCGGAGTACGTCGAGGGCTCGTCGAACAACAAGGCGATCGAGCTGTTCAACGGCACCGGTGCCGCCGTCGACCTGACCGGCGGCGGTTACCAGCTCCAGTTCCACTTCAACGGCTCGACCACCCCGACCAGTCTGGCGCTGACCGGCACGGTCGCCGCCGGGGACGTCTTCGTCCTCGCCAGCTCCTCGGCCAACGCGGCGATCCTCGCCCAGGCCGACCAGACCACCGGTGCGAGCCTCTTCAACGGCGACGACGCGATCGTGCTCCGCCGGGGCACGACCGTGCTCGACTCGATCGGCCAGGTCGGTGTCGACCCGGGCACCGAATGGGGCAGCGGCGTCACCAGCACCGAGAACAACACCCTGCGCCGGCTGGCCACGGTGACCGCCGGGGACACCGACCCGTCCGACGCCTTCGACCCGGCCGCCCAGTGGGCCGGGTTCGCCACCGACACGTCCGACGGGCTCGGCACGCACACGGTCGACGGGGGCGGGCCGGTCGACCAGCCGGCCGTACTCACCTGCGGCCCGGCCCTGGTCACCCCGGCCGGTACGGCGGCGAGCCGGGAGGTCACCGCCGTCGACGCCGACGACCGGATCGCCGACCTGGCGGTCACCACGGTCACGCCGGCCCCGACCGCCGGGACGATCGCCCGGACCGCGTTCACCGCCGCCGACGCGGTGGGCGGCACCGCCCGGGCCACCGTGACCGCCAGCGCCGACCTGGCTGCCGGGGCGTACGCGGTGACGGTGACCGCGACCGACGCCGACGGGGGCACCGCCACCTGCACCCTGACCGTGACGGTGACCCGCGAGCTGACCGTCGGCGAGGTGCAGGGCCCGACCACCGACGCCGAGTCCGGCCCGGCCGACCGGTCCCCGCTCGCCCCGCCCTCGGGCAACGGCAGCAGCAGCGCGCTGTACGACGTCCGGGGCGTGGTCACCCAGCACACCCTGGCGCGGACCTCGGCCGGCGCCGAGCAGCACGGCTTCTTCCTCCAGAGCCGCGCCGACGCCACCGACGGCGACCCGACCAGCTCGGACGGCGTCTTCGTCTTCATGGGCTCGTTCACCTCGCTGATCGGCGGCTACGTGCCGACCGTCGGCGACGAGGTGGTGCTCCGCGCCCGGGTGTCGGAGTACTTCAACCAGACCCAGCTCTCCTCGGCGTCGCTGGTCCGCAAGATCACCTCCGGGCTGGACGTGAACGGCGTCGTCACGGTCACCGACGCGGTGCCGCCGACCGACCTCACCGCCGCGCAGCGGTTCTGGGAGCGGCACGAGGGGGCCCGGCTGCGGGTCCGGGCCGGCAGCGGCGCGGTGAGCGGACGGGACGTCTTCGCGTCCACCGCCGATGCGGAGACCTGGCTGGTCGACCGGGACGACCCGCTGCTGGACCGGGTCGACCCGTACGCCCGCCGGGTGTTCCGGGACGCGCACCCGCTGGACAACGACCCGACCCGACTCTTCGACGACGGCAACGGTCAGCGGATCATGCTGGGCAGCATGGGCGTCAAGGCCACCGCCGGGGACAGCACCGCCATGCTCCCGCCGACGCGGACCTTCGACACGCTGGCTCACGACGCGTACGGCGCGCTCTACTACTCCTTCGAGAAGTACGGCGTCCAGGTCGAGCAGGCGGCCTTCACGGCCGGGGCCGACCCGTCGAGGAACGATCCGCCCCGCCCGGCCGACCGGTCGAAGGAGATCGCGATCGCCACGTACAACGTGGAGAACCTCTACGACCACCGGGACGACCCCTTCGACGGCTGCGACTTCACCGGCAACGCCGGCTGCCCGGGTGTCCGCCCGCCGTTCGACTACGTGCCCGCCGGTGAGCAGGAGTACCGCGACCAGCTCGGCAACCTCGCCGACCAGATCGTCACCGACCTGCACGCACCGGACCTGATCCTGGTGCAGGAGGCCGAGGACCAGGACATCTGCACCGTCTCCGGCGGCGCGCTGGTCTGCGGCGACACCAACGACGCCGACGGCGCGCCGGACACCCTCCAGGAGCTGGCGCTCGCGGTGGCCGCCGCCGGTGGCCCGGCCTACGCCGCGGCGTACGACCGCACCGGAGCGGACGCCCGGGGCATCACCGCCGGGTTCCTCTACCGCACCGACCGGCTGTCGCTGGCCGGGGCGACCGCTGCCGACCCGCTGCTCGGCGCCTCCCCCACCGTCGTCTACCGGTCGGCGGGGCTGCCGTCCAACGCGGACGTGCAGAACCCGAAGGCGCTCAACGCGCTGCTGCCGCCGGACGTCGACACGTCCACCGGCAAGGACGGCGACAACGTCTTCACCCGGGCTCCGCAGCTCGCGAAATTCACCGTGAGGGCGACCCCGGGTGGGGCCGAGTCGTACACCCTCTGGGCGCTGAGCAACCACTACTCGTCCGGGCCGGACAGCCGGGTCGGGCAGCGCACCGAGCAGGCCCGGTACGGCGCGGCGATCGTCACCGCGATCGAGGCGTCCGATCCGTACGCCCGGGTGGTCTACGGCGGTGACCTGAACGTCTTCCCCCGCCCGGACGACCCGATCGCCACCGGCGCGGACCCGACGCCGTCGGACCAGCTCGCCCCCCTGTACCAGGCGGGCCTGCGCAACCTCTGGGACGACCTGGTCGCGGACGTTCCCTCGTCGGCGTACTCGTACAGCTTCGAGGGGCACGCGCAGACCCTGGACCACCTGTTCGTCAACGACGCGCTGCACGCCGACCTGGTCCAGGTGCGCGCGGCGCACGTCAACGCCGACTGGCCGGCCGAGCACGCCGGGGACGGGTCGCGGGGCTCCAGCGACCACGACCCGCAGGTGGCCCGCTTCTCCTCCCGGGCGTCGCTGAGCGTGGCGGACGTCCGGGTGGTCGAGGGGGACCGGGGCGACACCCGGGCCACCTTCACGGTGACGGTCTCCCGGCCGCTCTCCCAGCCGGTGCTGATCTGCGCCGGCACGCTCGCCGTGACCGCGCAGCCCGGGTCGGACTTCCGGTCGTACGCCGGTTGCCGGACGCTCCCCGCCGGGCAGCCCTCGGTCGAGTTCACGGTCGACGTCCGGGGTGACCGGAAGCCGGAGGCCGACGAGCGGTTCGCCCTGGTGGTGGGCGGCGTGCCGGGTCTGCTGCTCGCCGACCCGATCGCGTTCGGCACCGTCGTCGACGACGACTGACCGGTCGCGAGCCGGCCACGGCCCGTCGCCCGGGTGTCCTGCCTGGGCGGCGGGCCGTCGCCGTGTCGGCGATGGCACCGTCGGCGCAGGCTGTCGCCAGATCGACATTCATGATCTACGATCTCTCCACCGGTCACCCCGCTCTGGACCGGCCACCCCCGCGAACCAAGGATGGGCCATGCAGGAGAACGATCGTCCCGTCGGGATGTCCGAGCTGGCGGTCAGCCGGCGCACCGTCTTCGCGGCGCTGGGTGTCGGCATCGGACTCGGAGCCGTCGGCCTGCCGACGGCGGCGAGCGCGGCGGTCACCGGGTGGAGCAACCCCAGCCTCGGCACCCTCACCTCCGGCTACAAGACCGCCTCCCGGCCGGGTCACCTGGGATGGGACATCGCCAACAGCCAGGGCACCCCGATCTACGCCGTGGCGGCCGGCACGGTGCGGGACATCCGTGACCGTCGGGAGATCCGCCCCGGAGCCGGACCAGCATCCGCGCCGGTGGCCGACATCAGCACGGCCCGGACCGGTGGCCGACCTCGACACCGCCCGGGTCAGTAGCCCTCGCGCAGCAGGCCGGCCGCCTCGACCGCCCAGTAGGTGAGGATGACCTGGGCGCCCGCCCGCCGGATCGAGGTGAGCGTCTCCAGCATCACCCGCTCCCGGTCGACCCAGCCGTTCGCGGCGGCGGCCTCGACCATCGCGTACTCGCCGGAGACCTGGTAGGCCGCGACCGGCACGTCCACCGCCGCCCGGACCGCCGCGACCACGTCCAGGTACGGCAGCGCCGGCTTGACCATCACCATGTCGGCGCCCTCGGCCACATCCAGCGCGACCTCGCGCAGCGACTCGCGCAGGTTCGCCGGGTCCTGCTGGTAGGTGCGCCGGTCCCCCTCCAGGGCGGACTCCACCGCATCCCGGAAGGGGCCGAAGAAGGCCGAGGCGTACTTCACGGCGTACGCCAGGACCGCCACGTCCTGGTGACCGGCGGCGTCGAGCGCCCGGCGTACCACGCCGACCTGGCCGTCCATCATCCCGGATGGCCCGACCACGCCGACCCCGGCGGCGGCCTGGGCCACCGCCATCTCCGCGTACGCGGCCAGGGTGGCGTCGTTGTCCACCTCACCACCGGGGGTGAGGAGCCCGCAGTGCCCGTGCGAGGTGAACTCGTCCAGGCACAGGTCGCTCATCACCACGGTGGCGTCGCCGACCTCGCTCACCACGTCCCGGATGGCGAGGTTGAGGATGCCGTCCGGGGCGATGCCACCGGAGCCGGTGGCGTCCCGCCGCTCGGGCACCCCGAACAGCATGATCCCGCCGACCCCGGCCTGGACCGCCTCCGCCGCCGCCTTGCGCAGCGACTCCCGGGAGTGCTGGACCACCCCGGGCATGGAGGCGACCGGCCGAGCCTCGGTCAGGCCCTCCCTGACGAACATCGGCACGACCAGGTCGGACGGCATGACCCGGGTCTCGGCGACCAGCCTCCGCACGGCCGCGTTGCGGCGCAGCCGGCGGGGCCGGATGTCGGGGTACGGCATGACTGCTGCCTCCTGTGCGGGGGTGTGGACGGGGTCGGGCCGAGGACCCGCGGGCCGGCTAGCGGAACCGCAGGGCGGTCGGCCCCTGCACCTTCGAACCGCGACGCTGCTTGGCCGGCATCGCGGCCAGCTTCTCCCGCAACTCGACGGCGTAGGTGGCGAGCGCCTCGACCAGGTCCGGCACCGAAGCGTGCGCCGGCTGCACGTCGACCCGGAGGCCGAACTCGGTCGCCGTCTCGGCCGTCTTGGGACCGATCACGGCGACAACGGTACGCGCGTGCGGCTTGCCGGCGATGCCGACCAGGTTGCGGACCGTCGAGGACGACGTGAAGAGGACCGCGTCGAAGCCACCCGACTTGATCGCGTCCCGGATCTCGGCGGGCGGCGGCGCGGCCCGGACCGTCCGGTACGCGGTCACGTCGTCGACCTCCCAGCCGCGCTCGGTGAGCCCGGCGGCGAGCGTCTCGGTGGCGATGTCGGCGCGCGGCAGCAGCACCCGGCCCACCGGGTCGAGGATCTCGTCGTGCGGGGAGAACTCGGCCAGCAGCCCCTCGGAGGACTGTTCCCCGGCCGGGACCAGCTCCGGCTGGATACCGAACGCGCGGACCGCGTCGGCGGTCGCCTCACCGATACAGGCGATCTTGACGCCGCCGAAGTGCCGGGCGTCCAGGCCGTGCTCGGCGAACTTCTCCCAGACCGCCCGGACGGCGTTGACCGAGGTGAAGATCACCCACGCGTACCGGCCGTCGACCAGGCCCTTGACCGCCCGCTCCATCTGGGCGGGGGTACGCGGCGGCTCGACCGCGATGGTCGGCACCTCGCACGGGATCGCCCCGTACGCGCGCAGCCGCGCGCTCATCACGCCGGCCTGCTCCTTGGTCCGGGGGACCAGCACCTTCCAGCCGTACAGCGGGCGGTTCTCCCACCAGCTGAGCCGGTCGCGCTGGCCGACGCTCTCCCCGAGGGTGAGCACGACCCGGCCGGTGAAGCCGAGCGCGGCGGCGACGAAGGAGTCCACGGTCGACGTGGTGGTGTACTGGGTCTCCCCGGTGCCGTCCCCGGTCACCCCGACCGCGGTGGTGCCGTCCACCCCGGCGGCGAGCAGGCCGTCCCGGATCGCGGCGAGGTCGCCCGCGTCCACGGCCAGTGCCAGCGAACCCCGGCCGATGGCGGCGGCGAGTGCCTCGAAGTCCAGCGTGGTGACGTCCTCGACGTCGGCGGAGGTCCGGACGCCCGGCAGCGGCACCCCGGCGTAGGTGGCGACACCCTCGGCCTGACTCACGCCGGGCACCACCTCGAAGTGCGCGGCCGTACGCGCCACCGCCTGCACCTCCTTGACCACCGACTCGTGCCCGAACGGGTCACCGGCGACCAGGTGCACCGCGTTCAGCCCGGAACGGGCCGCCGAGATGAGCACCTTCGCGACGTCACCGGGCGCGCCCTCCGCCGGAGTGAACTGGGCGTCGGAGCGGGCCTGGGCGCGGACGGCGTCGAGCAGCGACTCGGGTACGCCCCGGTCGTACACCACCTGGTCCGCGTCGACCAGGGCGTCGTGCGCCCGACGGGTCAGCAGGCCCGGGTCGCCGGGACCGGCCCCGACGAACGCGATGTGGCCTACGGGCTTACGGGTGCGGGTCATTCTGTGCTCCCAAATTGCTGGGTCCCCGGGCCGGCGTGCTCTGGCTGGCCGAGGATCGAGTCGGCGCCACGGGCGAGGAGTTCGGCGGCGAGTGCCTTGCCGATCTCCGCCGCGTCGGCGGGCGTACCGGTGCGGGACAGCCGGATGTCTCGGGTGCCGTCCGGGCTGATCACCGCCCCGCGCAGGTAGATCTCCTCGCCGGTGTCGCCCTCGGCGACCTCGGCATAAGCGGCGACCGGTGCGGAGCATCCGGCCTCCAGGGTGGCCAGCAACGCCCGTTCCGCGGTCACCGCGGCCCGGGACGGCGCATGGTCGAGTACGGCGAG
This sequence comes from Micromonospora inyonensis, assembly GCF_900091415.1. Classification (NCBI taxonomy): domain Bacteria; kingdom Bacillati; phylum Actinomycetota; class Actinomycetes; order Micromonosporales; family Micromonosporaceae; genus Micromonospora; species Micromonospora inyonensis. Next base: position 780,974 of record NZ_FMHU01000001.1, read on the forward strand.
CAGCTCGACCAGGTCCGAATCGTCGGCCCGGCACTCCACGGCCAGCGCGCCCTGGGCGGGTGCGGGCAGCATGAGCATCGGGTCGAGCGTCTCGGTGATCTCGTCGGTCCGGCCCAGCCGGGCCACCCCGGCACGGGCGAGAACGACCGCGTCGAGATCGGCGTCGGGCCCGAGCACCCGGCTCAGGCGGGTGTCCACGTTGCCGCGGATCGGCACGACGGTCAGCTGCATCCCGAGTGCGTGCAGCTGGGCGATACGGCGCAGCGCGCCGGTTCCGACGGCGGCGCCGGACGGCAGTTCGGCGAGCGTGCGACCGTCACGGGCGACGAGCGCGTCCCGCGGGTCCTGCCGGGGTGGCACCGCCGCGATGTGCAGCCCACCGTACTCACCGGTGGGCAGGTCCTTGTACGAGTGCACGGCGAGGTCGATCTCACCGGCGGTGAGCGCGTCGCGCAGCGCGGAGACGAAGACCCCCACCCCGAGCCGGTGCACCGGCTCCGAGGACCGGTCACCGGTCGTGACGATCTCGACCAGCTCGACCGGGCGGCCGGTCGCGGCGGTGAGCGCGTCGGCGACGTGGCCGGACTGGGCCATCGCCAACGCGCTGCCCCGGGTGCCGAGGCGCAGGGGGGCGGTCATCGCTGTCCTCCGTCGGGAGTGATGTCGGGCACCGTGTCGACCGGGGAGGTCTGCGGCACCTGAAGGTCGAAGAGTTCCCGCAGCAGGGCGGCGTACTGGTCACCGCCGGGTTCGGCGGCGAGCTGCCGGACCCGCACGGTGGGCTGGTGCAACAGGCGCTGCACCACCCGGTGGACCGTCCGGGCCACCTCGGCCCGCTGGTCGTCGGTGAGGTCCGGGCGACGCTGGGCCAGCCGGCTCAGCTCGGCGGCGACCACGTCGTCGGCGCGTCCGCGCAGGGCGGCCACGGTCGGCGCGACGTCCGCCCCGCGCAGCCAGGTCAGGAAGGACTCGACCTCGCCCGCGACGATCCGGTCGACCGCCGCCGCGTCGGTGGCGGCCGGACCGCCGGCCAGCACGGTGCCCATCCGGTCGATGTCGATCACCTCGACCCCGGGCAGCGTGGCGACGCCCGGCCCGACGTCGCGCGGGACGGCCAGGTCGAGCAGGACCAACGGGCCCCGGTCGGGGTCCCGCGCGGCGAGTGCCCGGCGCACCACGGAGTGGGTGAGGACCGGTTCGGTGGCCGCCGTGGCGGCCACTACGATGTCCACTGTGGAGAGCGCGTCGGCCAGCTCGGCCATCGGAACAGCGCTGGCCCCGTACGACTCGGCCAGCCGCACGGCGCGGTCGGCCCCCCGGTTGGTCACGGTCAGTGGCCCGGCACCGAGCCGGGAGAGGGTGGCCACGCTGAGCGCGCCCATCGCGCCGGCGCCCACGATCAGTGCCGGCCGACCCGCCAGGGTGCCGTCGAGCTGCTCGGCGGCCAGGTTCAACGCGGCGCTGACCACGCTCTGGCCGGCCCGGTCGATCCCGGTCTCGGCGTGAGCGCGCTTACCCACCCGCAGTGCCTGCTGCATCAGCTCGTGGAGCAGCCGGCCGGCCGAGTCGGCGCCGGCCGCCCAGTGGTAGGCGTCCCGGAGCTGCCCCAAGATCTGCGCCTCGCCGACGACCATGGAGTCCAGCCCGGCGGCGACCCGGAAGACGTGGTCGACCGCGGCGGCGTCGTAGTGCACGTAGAGGTGGTTGGCGAGGGCGGCGGGCGGCGCGCCGGCCTGCTCGGCGAGGACCGCGCAGATGTCGCCGAGACCACCGTGGAAGCCGGAGACGGCGGCGTACACCTCCACCCGGTTACAGGTGGAGACGAGCACCGCCTCACTGACGTACGGCTGGGCGACCAGGCGGTCCAGGGTCCGGGTGAGTTCGGCCGGGGCCACCGCCAACTGCTCCAGCACAGCGACCGGAGCGGTGCGGTAGGACGCGCCGACGGCGAGCAGTTTCACGTGCCGATCGCCTCCTGGGGGTCGGTGGTGGCGCCGCGGCCGGCGAGCGTGCTGAGGGCGGACGGGCCGGTACCCGGCAGGGCGGTGAGCGACGCCTTACGATGCTCGTGGAAGGACAGGATCTGCAACTCGATGGCGAGATCGACCTTGCGCACGTCGACCCCGTCGGGCACCGCCAGGACACACGGCGCGAAGTTCAGGATGCTCGTCACGCCGACCGCGACGAGCTGGTCGGCCACCGCCTGGGCGGCGCCGGCCGGGGTGGCGATGACGCCGATGGCCAGCTGTTCCTCGACCGCGACCCGGGGCAGTTCGTCGATGTGCCGCACGACCAGCCCGTTGATCTCCTCGCCGACCCGGCCCGGGTCGGCGTCGAAGAGGGCGGCGATCCGGAAGCTGCGGCTGGCGAAGCCGGCGTAGCCGGCCAGGGCGTGACCGAGATTACCGACGCCGACCAGGGCGACCGCCCGCCGCTGGGTGAGCCCGAGCACCGACTCGATCTGGTCGATCAGCAGCCCGACGTCGTAGCCGACGCCCCGGGTGCCGTACGACCCGAGGTGGGAGAGGTCCTTGCGGAGCTTGGCGGAGTTGACCCCGGCGGCGGCGGCGAGCCCCTCGCTGGAGACCGTTTCGTGACCGGTTTCGGCGAGGTGATGGAGGGCACGGAGATACTCAGGGAGCCGCGCGACGGTCGCTTCCGGCAGATCCGGAAGCGCCGGTACGGCACCGGCGCGGCCGGGCGCGCCTGGGTGACGGTGCTGACTCATGAGACTCCGTGCGGTGCGATCCTGGACCAGCTCCGCTCGCCGGCCGTTTCGGGACTCCCGCTGGCGACCGATCTTGCCGGCTGTGCTAGCAGGGCGCGTCGGAACTACAGAGTAGGCGCTTGTGAAGACGTGCACAAATCGCGATCTTGCGAATGCACGACGCGACAACACCAGGCCCTCCGTTTCGCACCCGCCATTGAGCGGGCACCGCGACACCGCGTCGCGATTATTGCTTAATTACGACTTGTCTGACCAATTACGCCGGTCGCGCCCGCCGTGTCCTTCGAGGTAGGGCCAGCCCCACCTCCGGTAGGGCGGTGTACGGGATGGGTCGGCACCCCCCGGCGCACCTAGCCTCGACCCATGACCACGGCCAATCCCGCGCCCTCCGTGACGGCCCGCACCCCGGGCCTTCCCCGACGTCTTCTCACCGATTCCGGATACGTCCTGCTCGGTCTGCCGCTCGCGGTGGCCAGCTTCGTGGTGCTGCTGGTGGGGTTCGTGTTGGGTCTGGGGCTGCTGGTGCTGGTGGTCGGCCTGCCGGTCCTCACCGGGACCCTCTACGCGGCCCGGGGCCTGGCCGACATCGAGCGGCTGCGACTGGCCGCCGTCCGCCGGCAGCCCCGGATCCGGCCGCGCTACCGGCTCCCGGAACCCGGCGCGACCGCCTGGCGGCGGATCTTCCTGCCGATGCGCGACGTCCAGTCCTGGCTCGACCTCGCCCACGGCATCCTCCGGCTCCCCGTGGCGATCGTCACCTTCGTGCTGACCCTGGTCTGGTGGGCGGTGGCCGCCACGGGTGTCCTCTACTGGACGTACGACTGGGCCATCCCCCGCGCCCCGGGCGACACCAACCTGAACGAGCTGATCGGTCTCGGCGACACCACCGCGATCCGGATCGGCCTGCACACCGCCATCGGGCTGTTCTTCCTGCTCACCCTGCCGGTCGTGGTGCGGGGTTGCGCGCTGCTCCAGGCCGGCTTCGGCCGGGCCATGCTGACCGGGGTGGCCGAGATGCGGGATCGGATCACCGTGCTGGAGGAGCAGAAGCGGGCCGCGGCCTCGGCCGAGGCGACGGCACTGCGCCGGCTGGAACGGGACATCCACGACGGCCCACAGCAGCGGCTGGTACGACTGGCCATGGACCTCGGCCGGGCCCGGCAGCAGCTCGCCAACGACCCGGAGGCGGCCGGTCGCACCCTGGACGAGGCCCTCGACCAGACCCGGGAGACCCTGGCCGAGCTGCGCGGCCTGTCCCGGGGCATCGCCCCGCCGATCCTGGTGGACCGGGGGCTGCCCGCCGCCCTGGCCGCCCTGGCCGGACGCGGACTGGTCCCGATCGAGCTGCGGGTCGACCCGGACCTCGGCACCCCGGACGGTCGGCCCGAGCCGGCGGTGGAGCACGCCGCCTACTTCGTCGTCGCCGAGGCGCTGACCAACGTGGCCAAGCACGCCCGCGCCAGCGAGTGCCGGGTGACCGTCGGCCGGCAGGAGGGGCACCTGGGGATCAGCGTGGCCGACGACGGGCAGGGCGGCGCGCACCTGGCCAAGGGACACGGCCTGGCCGGCATCGCCGACCGGGTCCGGGCCGGCGGGGGCACCCTGGCGGTGACCAGTCCGGCCGGCGGCCCGACCGAGGTCCACGCGCTCCTCCCGGAATGACCGCCGGAGCGGCGACCGGGGTTCGACTGCCGTGAGGCGGCCACGGCCCGACGGCCGTCGACGTGGTAGACATTCCGACCATGCGGGTGGTGATCGCCGATGACGCCGTACTGCTCCGGGAGGGGCTGATCCGGCTGGTGACCGAGAACGGCCATCAGGTGGTGGCCGCGGTCGGGGACGGCGACGCGCTCGTGGAGGCGGTGGTGACGCACCGGCCCGACGTCTCGATCGTCGACGTCCGGATGCCGCCGTCCCACACCGACGAGGGGCTACGGGCGGCGGTGACCGCCCGTCGGCTCGTGCCGCGTACCCCGATCCTGGTGCTCTCCCAGTACGTCGAGGTGTCGTACGCCGACGACCTGCTCGCCACCACCGGCGGTGCCGGCGGCGGGATCGGCTACCTGCTCAAGGACCGGGTCGCCGCGATCGACGAGTTCCTGGACGCGCTCGCCCGGGTGGCCGCCGGTGGCACCGTGCTGGACCCGGAAGTGGTGGCGCAACTGCTGGTCCGGCGGCGGCGCGACGACCCGCTGCGTGAGCTGACCCCGCGCGAACGCGAGGTGCTGGCCCTGATGGCCGAGGGACGCTCGAACACCGCCATCGCCCGGACGCTGGTGGTCAGCGACGGCGCGGTGGAGAAGCACGTCCGCAACATCTTCACCAAGCTGGACCTGCCCCCGGACACACACCACCTGCACCGCCGGGTCCAGGCCGTCCTCACCTACCTCCGCACCTGACCCCGACCCGACCGGAACGGGTCAGGGCAGGGTGGCCGCCAGGTGGACGGCCTGGGTGAGGGTGTCGGCCACCGGGTGCCGCGAGGCGCGCAGGCGGGCCGGGTCGGTGAAGCCGCCGGTGTAGAGGACGGCCCGCGCGCCGACCGCCTCGGCCGCGTCGGCGTCGTCCAGCGAGTCCCCGATCAGCACCACCGAACCGCCGTCGACACCCAGCTCGTCGAGGTGCCGCGCGAGCGACTCCGCCTTACGGTCGCCGCCGACCTGGGCCCGCAGCCCGTCCACCCGGCTGAAGTGCCCGGCCAGCCCGTAGGTGTGGACGGTCGGCACCAGCTCCTCGTGGAACCACATGGAGAGCAGCGACTGGCCGCCGGGCCAGGCGGCGATCGCGGAGCGGGCGTCCGCAGCCAGGTCGCAGGTGGTCAGGCCGACCCGGTACGCGTCGTGGAAGACCCGGTCCAGCCGGCCGAACGCCTCGTCGTCGACGGCCTGCCCGAGCATCTCGGCGTAGTAGTCGGCGATCGGGCGGCGGAAGCGCACCCGGTGCTCGTCGGCGCTGACCGCCGGCCCGCCGACGCTGGCGAACGCCGCGTTGGTGCAGGCCACCACGAGGCTGAGGTCGTCGAGCAGGGTGCCGTTCCAGTCCCACACCAGGTGGGGGCGAGCAGGGGTCATCCGGCCACGATAGTCAGCACCGCGCCGTGGTGGGCCACCCGGCGGCGGTCAGAGCCGACCGGTGGTGAGGTCGCGCAGCAGCCGCTCCTCCTCGACCCGCCAGTAGCCGTGCTCCCGGCCGTCGAGGAGCACCACCGGCAGCCGGTCGCCGTACTCACGCTCCAGTTCCAGGTCCCCGGTGACGTCGCGTTCGGTCCACCGGTCACCGGTGACCCCGACCACCCGGGCGAGCGCTTCGCGGGCGTCGTCGCAGAGGTGGCAGCCGGGTCGGGTGATCAGGGTGAGCCGGGCGTCAGTGGACATCGGAACCTCCGTGGGCGTCACCGGCGGCGGACGGCCGGAGCAGGGTCTTGCGCACCTTGCCGATCGCCGAGTGCGGCAACGCGTCGACGAACTCGACCGACGTCGGGCACTTGAACCGGGCCAGGTGCCGGGCACAGTGGGTGAGCAACTCCCCGGCGTCCACCGTACCGGCCGCCCTCGGCACCACGTACGCCCGGACGGTCTCGCCGGTGCGCGGGTGCGGCACGCCCAGCACCGCCGACTCCGCCACCGCCGGATGGGCCTGGAGCACCAGTTCCACCTCGTGCGGGTACACGTTGAAGCCGTTGACCAGGATCACCTCGCGCAGGCGGTCCACCAGGAAGAGGTCGCCGTCGGCGTCGGCGTAGGCGACGTCCCCGGTGGCCCACCAGCCGTCCGGGTCCGGTCCGCCGCGTCCGTCCGGCCAGTAGCCGGCGAAGAGGTTCTCGCCCCGGACCACGATCTGGCCCGGGTCGGTGCCGGGCGAGGAGACCTCGAGGTCCATCTCGTCGGCGTCCTCCTCCGGCGGGGACACGCCGTCACGCCACAGGTCCGTCCCGTCCGGCGCGACCAGGCGCAGCCCGACACCGGGCAACGCCCGCCCGATCGAGCCGGGCTTCGGTGCCCCGGCGACCAGGGTCGAGGTGAGCACCGGGGCGGTCTCGGTGAGGCCGTACCCGACGTGCACCGGCCGATCGGCGACCGCCGCGAAGCGCGCCGCGACCGCCGGCTCCAGCGGCGCCGCACCACAGACCGCGGCCCGGACCGACGCCATCGCCGTCGCGACCGTCCCGCCCGCCTCCGCCCACGCCTGGAACATCGACGGTACGCCGACCAGCACGCTCACCCGGTGCCGGGCGATCTCGTCGAGCGCCCCGACGGTGGTGAACTCGTCGACGAGCACACCGGTGGCCCCGTGGTGCACGACCGACCCGAGCCCGGTGTTCAGCCCGTACGCGTGGAACAGCGGCAGGGCCAGCAGCACCGTGTCGTCCGGCCCGACCACCGGCGGGGTGAGCCGGTCGACCTGCTCGTGGTTGGCGGCCAGCGCGCGGTGCGACAGCATGGCCCCCTTGGGCCGACCCTCCGTGCCGGAGGTGTAGAGCAGGACGGCGAGGTCGTCCCCGCCCCGGGTGGACGCCACCGGCCCGGTCGCCCCGGTCGGCAGGGTGGTGTGCACGGCGGTGAGGGCGGGCAGTTCCGCCGCGATCCCGGCGACCAGCTCGACCACGGCCGAGGTGCCGACCAGCACGGTGGCGCCGGAGTCGGCCAGCACGTGACGCAGTTCGGGGCCGGTGAGCCCGGGGTTGAGCGGCACGGCGACCAGCCCCGCGCGGAGCGCGCCGAGATAGCCGAGCACGAAGTCCGGGGAGTTGGGCAGGGCGAGGGCGACCCGGGCCGGCGGCTGGCCGGAGGCCGGGTCGGTCGCCGGGACGGCCCGGGTGAGCGCGCGGGCCACCCCGTCCACTGCCGCGTCCAGTTCGGACCAGGTCAGGGTCTGGTCGCGCCAGTGCAGCGCGACCCGGTCGGGACGACGGTCGGCCGCCCGGCGTACCCGGTCGGCGAGGTTCGGCGCGGAGCTTCCCGCTGTCTGCTGCTGCACGGTCGCTGAGTCTGGCACAGTGGGCGGGTGGCAGACCATGCCCATCGATCGGTCGGCCGGCGAGCGGGGTGCGCCACGCCGACGGCAGGCCAGCTACCAGCGGTTTTTCGCTAACCACCTTCCTGGACGAAAGTCAACCGGCTCCAACGCACAACGGGTCCGACACCGGTATGACGAGGCGGGAAATACTTCGGCTCTGTGTAACGGACTTGCCACACATGGGTGACGTTGGCCCTATCATCACTCGGGTCGACTCACCCCATTTGCCGTGAGTCGACACCCCTCAGCCCGAGGAGGCCGCCGTGCCTGTGACCGTATTGGACCAGCGCCCCACCGGGGTCGGCCGTCAGCCGACAGCGCCCGGACCAGCGCCGACCGTCCGAACCGGAGGCGAAAACGCCTCGCCGACCCCGCAGCGGGCCGGACGGACGGTGCCCCCCGGCGGGAGGGAGGCCCGGTGACCACGTTCGGTTACGCCGAGCAACCGACGGGACTGGCCCCGCTACGCCGCGTCGACGACACCTGGGGTCTCGGGGAGGGCGACGACGGAACCGCCAGACGGACGCGCAACCGACCCCACCCGAACGAACCCCCCTCCCGCCCCGCACCGCCCGGCGGCAACGCGAAGTCGACCGGGGGCCGGGTAGCCGTGCCGGCCCGGCCGAGTATGCCGGCACAGGGCCGCCGGCCCGGCGACGAGGCGGACCCGGCCGCCGCCGAGACCGCGGTCATGCCGGCGGTCCCGGCCGCCACCGCGCCGCCCGAGCCGCCGGCCGTCCCGCCGAGCCGTCCGGACCCGTCCGATCCGGCGACCGAGGTCTGGTCGCTGGTGGAGCGGGCCAAGGCCGGCGAGCCGGAGGCGTTCGGACTGCTCTACGACCGGTACGTCGACACCGTCTTCCGGTTCGTCTACTTCCGGGTCGGCAACCGCCAGCTCGCCGAGGACCTCACCTCCGACACGTTCCTGCGGGCACTCAAGCGGATCGGCAGCTTCACCTGGCAGGGGCGGGATCTCGGCGCCTGGCTGGTGACGATCGCCCGGAACCTGGTCGCCGACCACTTCAAGTCCGGCCGGTACCGGCTGGAGGTGACCACCGGCGACGTCATGGACGCCGACCGCGAGGACCGGGGCCCCGAGGGGAGCCCGGAGGCGGCCGTGGTCGAGCACATCACCAACGTGGCCCTGCTGACCGCCGTCAAGCAGCTCAACCCGGAGCAGCAGGAGTGCATCGTGCTCCGGTTCCTCCAGGGGTTCTCGGTCGCGGAGACGGCGAGGGCGATGGGCAAGAACGAGGGCGCCATCAAGGCCCTCCAGTACCGCGCGGTACGCGCCCTGGCCCGCCTGCTGCCGGACGGCTTCCAGCCCTAGCCCCGCCGCCACGTCTGCACCGGCGGGTTCACACCTGCCGGAAGACAGTGATGGCCATCACTCCTCTCCATTCCGGGTGCCCAGCCCCGTAACCACGGCCCGGTACCGACCGTTTCTCCCGGTGCGACCGGTGTTCGCCTCGGCAGGCTCCCAGTTGGGACCACACCGGCCGGACGACCGTGACCAGTGAGAGGAGTGCCTGCGGTGGACAGCAACCTCTTCTCCCGTCGGCGTGCCGAGCGTTTCGCACAACTGCTCGACGAGGCCAACGGCGGCCGCCGGCACCACGTACGCTCCCGGGTCGACGACCGCCTGGGCGACCTGGTCGGTCTCGGCCGACAGCTCGGTGCCGCCGCCCCGCCGGTCGAGGTGGACGCGGACTTCCGTACCGGGCTACGGGCGATGCTGGTGGCCACCGTGGAACGTGAGGGCGTCGGCACCACGGCCGCCCCGACGGCCGGGGCCGGACCGGCCGGTCGGCGGACGGCCGCCGGGCCGTCCCCGCGCGGTCCGCTCCTGCCCCCGGTCACCGCCCGCCGGGCCCGCGCCCGGGGTGCCATCCTGGTCGGGGTCGCCGTCGGTGCCGTGGCCGTCTCGGGCATCTCGGCGGCGAGCGAGAACGCCGTCCCCGGCGACGCCCTGTACGGCATGAAACGGTCCACCGAACGGGCCCAGCTCGCCCTGGCCAGTTCGGACCTGGGCCGGGGACAGCTCTTCCTGGACTTCGCCCGGACCCGACTCGCCGAGGCGAGCGAGGTGCGGGGTGACCGGGCGGCTTTCGAGGCGATCCTCGACGACATGGACGAGGACACCCGCCAGGGCGTGCAACTGCTGACCAGCACGGCGGTGCAGCGCACCGACGCCGCCGGCCTGGACGCCGTCGACACCTTCGTCACCGGGCAGCGCCGGGCGGTGGCCGCCCTGCTGGACGGGGCGTCCCGCGCCGAGCGGGACCGGACCCGGCGGTCCCTGACCCTGCTCGACGCGGCGGGACAGCGTGCCGACGCGCTGCGGGCGGCCCTGACCTGCGGTGCCCCGCAGACGGGTACGACCGACGCCCTCGGCCCGACCGCCGGCTCCTGCCCGACCGACCGCTGACCGGCGCCCGGGTACGCCGCAGCGCCCGTCAGCCGCGATCTTCCTTGGCTAGTCTCGCGGGTGGCAGACGTCGTGCCGCTCGCGGCGGGGCGTCGCGCCGGACCGGTCCGCCGCACACCGCGCCGGCCGGTGCGTCGAGCGGAGGGAGTACCTGCGTGGCCCGGAGCCGAAAGGTGACCGTCAGTACGGACGCCCACGGGCACACCGCGGGTTGGGCTCCCACCGAGTTGGAGCCACCCGGTCGCCCCGAACCCGACCCGACCGCCGCGGCCTTCTTCGACGTCGACAACACGATGATGCAGGGCGCCTCGATCTACTGGTTCGCCCGGGGGCTCGCCGCCCGGAAGTACTTCACCGCCGGCGACCTGGCCCGGTTCGCCTGGCGGCAGCTCCGGTTCCGACTGCTCGCGACCGAGCACGCCGGGGACATGACGCACGCCAAGGAGGCCGCCCTCGCGTTCGTCGAGGGCTGGCGGGTGGACGACGTCGAACGGCTCACCGAGGAGATCTTCGACGAGCTGATGGCCCCACGGATCTGGGCCGGCACCCGCAAGCTGGCCCTGCGCCACCTCGACGAGGGAATGCGGGTCTGGCTGGTCAGTGCCGCGCCGGTGGAGATCGGCCGGGTGATCGCCACCCGGCTCGGCCTGACCGGGGCGATCGGCACGGTCGCCGAGATCGTCGACGGCGCGTACACCGGGCGGCTGGTCGGCGACCTGATGCACGGCGCAGCCAAGGCCGAGGCGGTCACCCAGCTCGCAGCCGTGGAGGGGCTGATCCTGTCGCGCTGTGTCGCCTACAGCGACTCCGCCAACGACCTGCCGATGCTCTCGGCGGTCGGACGGGCGGTCGCGGTCAACCCGGACGGGATGCTGCTGCGTACTGCCCGGGAGCGGGGCTGGGAGATCCGGGACTTCCGTACCGGCCGCCGGGCGGCCCGGATCGCCGTACCGTCGACGGCCGCCGCCGGGCTGCTGGCCGGGGCGGTCAGCGCCGGGGTGGCTCTGCACCGTCGGCGGCACCTCCGTTGACCCGGCGCCGGTGGCCGGTGGCGGTACGGCTGCCGGGCCCGGCCCGGCGCTACCGTCCCGGGCTGGCCGGGCTCGCCGTGGCCATCACCGCCGGCACCGCGCTGGTCACGCTGCCGCAGGCCGGTCCCCCACCCGCCGAACCGGCACCGCCGCCCGCCGGGGTGGAGCAGGAGTGGCCCCGGGCGGTACGGCGGGACCTGCCGGCCCGGCTCGCCGACGGCACGGCGTACAGCCCGGTCTGGTTCCTCGACCCGGCCACCTCGATCGGCACCGCGCCCAGCCCCGACGGACGTCACCTGCGACTGCTGCGGCGGTCCGCCGACGGCGTGGTCCGTCAACTGCGCCGGCTGCCCGAGTCCGGGAGCCCGCAGTACGCCGGGTTCACCGGCTCCGGAACGGTCGTGGCGTGGGCGGAGACCACCACCGGCCCGGACGGCCGGGGGCGGACCGAGCTGTGGACGGTGGAGCCGGGGTCGGACCGGCCGGCCCGGCGGGTGAGCACGGACGGCGGCGACGTCCTCTTCTTCAACTCCCGGCACGACCTGGTGATCGACTCGGGTCGGCTGCACTGGGTCGCGGCGGCCCCCGGCACCGCTCCGGCGACCGAGGTGCGCTCGGTGCCGTTGGCCGGCGGCCGGGTCGCGGTGCGAACCGAGCCGGGAGCCTGGACGCTGTCGGCGTGGCCGTGGCTGGTGAGCGCGGCGACCGGCGGCACCGGACCGGTGCGGCTGCGCCACCTCGTCGACGGTACGGAGCACACGGTGCCCGCCGGCCCGGAGGAGCTGCTCAGCTGCGGCCCGGTCTGGTGCCGGGCGCTGGTGCCGGTCGGGGCGGGGGCGGGCCGGCTGGACCTGTTCCGCCCGGACGGCCGGGACCGGCACCGGGTGGCCGGCGGGGACACCCATGCCGCACTGGTCGACGTGGCGGTGCGGGACCGTTTCGAGGTACTCCTGCGCACCGACCCGGCGGGAGCCCCCGGCGGTGGATCGCAGCTACGGCTGTACGACGTCACCCGGCGGCGGACGCTGGTGGTGGCCGACGGGGTGGATCTGGTGCTCTGCCGGGGCGACGTGCTCTGGTGGTCCGGTGGCGGGCGCGAGGCGACCGGCTGGCACACCCTGGACCTGCGCACCCTGACCTGAGCGGGTCAGACGTTCACGTGGAAGTGCACCGCGAAGTAGCCGGTGTTCGCCGTGGAGTTGGACGCCTCCACGCCGACCCACCCGTGGAACGTCCCGTTGTCGCCGATCACCTGGAGCTGCGGCTTGCGGTGCGACCCGCCGGTGTAGCAGGTGCTCGACGTCAGGCAGGTGCACCAGTGCTCGTAGAAGTTCCGCCGGCCCGATCCCGCGAGGTAGTAGCGGATCGGGGAGGAGGTCGCGCCGTTCGGGCAGGACGAGCAGGTGGTGGTCGGTGGGCTGAGCCAGCTCAGGCAGTTCCCGTTGCACCGGGCGAACGACCGGAGGTCCATCCCGCTGGGGCCGGCGGCACCGGTGCTGCCGCTGTAGCCGGCGTACCGGCCGGTGTACTGGGCCAGCGGGATGTTGCTGACCGGCGTGTACGCGTCGTTCGAGGCGGAGCTGCCGAAGCCCCAGCCGACGGTGACCCCGTAGTTGGAGCTGACGAAGTCGAGCCGGGCGAGGTCGCTGGCGGGCTGGCTGACCCGCCAGGTCTCCTGGACGTTCCCGCTCCAGGTGATGGTGAGGGTGTCACCGGAGTTGGTGTACGTGCCGGCGAGGGACTTCACGGTGGCACCGGGCTGGAACCCGGCGGCCGTACGCACCTCGCAGTCGTGGCCGGCGCAGCCGGTCGTCCGGACGCCCGTGCCGGCGGCCCCGACGGCGGTGGCCCGGTTCCAGTAGAAGAAGCTCTCGGTGACCGTGCCGTCGCCGAAGAAGTAGTAGGTGGCCAGCCGGACCCAGACCGGACCGGTGGCGGGCGCACCCTGGGCGGGGATGGCTCCGAGCGCGACGCTGTAGATACGTCGCCCGCCCGGGTAGTCGACGGCCTGCGCGGGTGCCGGCAGGAGAACCGCCCCCAGGAGCAGTGCGACAAGCGCTGCCGAGAGGCGCCGCCAGGTGGCTTTCCGTCGGTTGTCCATCCGCCACGTCCCTCCACCGTCGACCAGCCTGACGTAGCGTAACCGATCGATGTCAGCCGCGTGGTCCGGCGACGGGGGCGCCAGCGCTCGCGGGTCAGGGGCCGAACGGGTCGGGACGGCGTTCCAGGAGCTGGTGGAGGGTCTGCTGGATGGTCTCCCGGACCTGGTCGGCGAGGTTGAACACGACCAGCGGGTCGTCCGCCGAGTCGGTCAGGTGCGCGGTGGGGATCGGCGGGCAGAACTGGATCATCCACTTGCTCGGCAGCGGCACCAGGCCCAGCGGCCCCAGCCAGGGGAAGGTCGGGGTGACCGGGAAGTAGGGGAGCTTGAGCAGGCGCGCGAGCGGCTTGAGGTCGGCCAGCATCGGGTAGGTCTCCTCGGCGCCGACGATGGCCACCGGGACGATCGGCGTGCCGGTACGCAGCGCCGCCGAAACGAAGCCGCCCCGGCCGAAGCGTTGCAGCTTGTACCGGTCGGAGTAGAGCTTGCCGATGCCCTTGAACCCCTCCGGGAAGACGCCGACCAGCTCACCGTTGCGCAGCAGCCGCTCGGCGTCCGGGTTACAGGCGACCGTACCGCCGGACTTGCGGGCCACCTCGGAGACGACCGGCATCCGGAAGACCAGGTCCGCGCCGAGCAGCCGGAGGAACCGGCGCTCGGGGTGCTGGTCGTGCAGGGCCGCGGAGAGGATCAACGCGTCCAACGCGACGGTGCCGGAGTGGTTGCCGACCACCAGCCCGGCCCCGTCGACGGGTACGTGCTCCAGCCCGGTGACCTCGGTGCGGAACCAGTCCCGGTAGAGCACCCGCAGCAGCGGGTGGAAGACCGCCTCGGTGAGATCCGGGTCGAAGCCGAACTCGTCGATCTCGTAGTCGCCGGAGAGCCGGCGACGCAGGAAGGCCAGGCCCTGGGCGACCCGGCGGTCCCACTGGTCGAGCGGGCGGCCCGGCACGGCCGGGGGATCCGGGTGGTGGCCGTTGCGGCGGGCTGGTCGGGCCAGGTCGGTGGCGTCCGGCGGCTGGAACGGCCGCCCCACCGGCACGTCCCGCTCGGTCCCGTCGGGCCGGCTCACGACTGCTCCCGCACGGCCGCCCGGACCTGCCGGATGCCGGCGAGGACGGCCTGCTCGGCGGCGGCGAGCTGGTCACGGGTCACCACGACCCCACCGTGGTGGGCGCGGATGAAGTCGTCGAAGGCGGCAGCGGTGGAACGCGGGGTGAAGCCGTACTCCTCGACGAGCCGGCTGGTGTCGACCACCCGGCCGTGCACGAAGAGGTCGACCTGGTCGAGGCCGAGTCGGCCGTACCCGAGGGTACGGGCGAGCGCGACCGCCCCGGAGAGCCCGGGTTCCAGCACCGGCACCTCGAGCCGACCGGCCCGGCGGATCGCCTGCGAGAGCGAGAGCACGCCCGGACCGGCGACGTTGTAGGTGCCGGGATGGTCCTCGACGATCGAGCGGTGCAGCACCTCCAGCGCGTCGTCGAAGTGGAGGAACTGCAACCGGGGGTCCCGGCCGAGGACGGTGGGGACGACCGGCTGACGGAAGTACCGGGTCAGCGTGGTGTCGGCGGTGGAGCCGATGAACGGCGCGAAGCGCAGCACGGTCGCGGTGACGTCGGGGCGGCGACGGCGGAAGCCGCGGACGTACCCCTCGATGTCCAGGATGTCGCGGCCGAACCCGCCGCGCGGTACCTCGCGCGGCTCGGTCTCCTCGGTGAAGACGGCCGGATCACGGAAGGAGACCCCGTAGGCGGCGGTCGACGACCGGACGACGACCTTGCGCAGCCGGGACGCCCGCTGACAGGCGGCGAGGAGCTGCATGGTGCCGATGACGTTCTGTTCCTTCATCGCCGCCCGGCCGCCCTGCTGCCGGTCGGGGGCGCTGACCAGCGCGAGGTGGACCACCGCGTCGACCTCCAGGTCGACCAGGAGGTCTCCGACCGAGCCGGCGTCGACGCGCACCCGCTCGACCCGGTCGAGCAGGTCGGCCGGCTCCGCCGCACCGGGCGGGTCGACGCCGATCACCCGTTCGATCCGGGGGTCGGCGGCGAGCCGGGCGGCCACGTGTGCGCCGAGGTAGCGGCTGACCCCGGTCACGACGACGACCCCCGGAGCACCTGGGGTGCCACCGGGGGTCATGTCGCGCACCCTGCCCGGCAGGCCGGATCAGCGAGCCGGGACGTCCACGGCCTTCTCACCTGAGCCTCCGAGGGTCGACAGATGGCAAGTGGTGCCGGTGCCGGGTCACGCCCGGCACCGGTCACTTGCCGAGACGGCGACGCTGGACGCGGGTCTTGCGCAGCAGCTTGCGGTGCTTCTTCTTAGCCATGCGCTTGCGGCGCTTCTTGACCACCGAGCCCATACGACAGCCTTTCGATGCAACGTGCGGGGCGGACCGGAGGCACCACGAAATGGTGCTGGTACCGCTTGCGGACAACGGACCGGACCTGGTGGGTGGGCATCACGGCGCACCGCCGGGTGGTCACGGTCGGATCCAGGGTAGCCGGAGACCATCAGCAGGACCAACGCGCCCCCGTCGATGGCCGTCACCACGCGCTCCGGGAAGCGCCGGACGTCGCTGCGGCCCGCGCCGTCGTACCGCTTCCGGCGGACGACCGTCGGGCCGCCGCGGCTCCCGCCGCCGATCGTCAGGCCGTCTCGGAGAACGCTCCACGCAGGTACTCGTGCACCGCGTGTTCGGGCACCCGGAACGACCGTCCGACCCGCACGGCGGTCAGCTCACCGCTGTGCACGAGCCGGTAGACCGTCATCTTCGACACCCGCATGACCGCCGCCACCTCGGCGACGGTGAGGAACTTGACCTCCGACAGCCGTCCGTCGGACTGCGACCCGGCCATGGCTCACCGACCCATCCCATGCCCAGCGCGGCCTGCGACGGGTTCGTCCCGCCACCAGGGCAACGCGCGTGTTACCAGTACGGTAACGGGACGGCTGTGACCGGCGCGATCCCTTCGCGCATTTGATCTTGCGTTGGGCACGCTTCCGTCCCTGGTGAGCTGCGGCGGAAGGCGCCCGGTGGCTCCGGTGGCGCCACCGGGGCCACCGGGCGGGCGCCCCGGGCCGCTTGCGGACACGGTCCGGGGCTCCGCACTGGGAGCGTGCACAGTGTCTCAGACCCGGCCGGTGGCCTGGACGGCGGTCGATCATGACCGTCCGCCCCCGCGGTGAGCTGGGGCCGGAAACGCCGACGGCGCGGGCAACCGGTCAAGCGGCCACGGCCCGCACCCGCGCGACGCACTCGTCGTGCAGCTCCGACCACGGCTCCCCGTACACCGTGCGGGCAGCCTCCGCCACCGGCCGGCGGTCGTGCACCACCGCCGCGAAGAAAGCCAGCAGACGCTGACCGCCGTACCGGTCTACCAGGTACCGGACCGCCAGGTAACCGACGCCGTAGCTGGCCGCGACCCGGTCGGCGGGAGCGTCGTCGGCAGGCGCGAGCGTGTCGAGCCGGCCGTCCCAGCCGCCCCCGACCAGCAGCCGCCGGACGTCGTCCAGCCCGGCGTACCGGCCCACCGGACGGCCACCCGCGCCGGCCAGCTCGGCCATCCCCTCCACCAGCCACCAGGCGTGCCGGCCGGACCAGCCCCCGGCGGGGAGCGAGGCGGCGTGGGTCAACTCGTGGCGGAGCAGGTCGGCGACGCCGCCCGTCCGCAACGCGTCCGCGTTCAGCACCACCTCGTGGTGTCCGCCGCCCACGGTCACCACGTACCCGCCGGTCCACGCCGGCCGGCCGCCGCCGTACCAACGCCGCCACTCGTCCCGGCCGGCGTAGAAGATCCGGTACCGGTCCGGCCGGATGCCGTTCACGGCGTACCCGTCGGCGACCGCCGCGGCCGCCTCGGCCTCGGCGAGCAACCCGGGCAGACGGGCCCGCAGACCGACGGTGGTGGCCACCACCGTGCGCGGACCGACGGCGCTGACCAGCTCGCTGACCTCCCATGGCCGGGTACCGGTCTCGGCGGACACGGAGGGCTCGACGGCGACCAGGCGGGGCCCGTCGGGTGCCTCCCGCCACCGGGTGGCGGCCAGCACCGGGCTGGGGGTGCAGTCGGGCACGACCAGGCAGTACCGGTAGGTGACCAGTTGCCGCCACTGGCCCGGCTGGCCGGGTGCCGGGGCCGGCTGGCCGGGTGCCGGGGCCGGCTGGCCGGGTGCCGGGGCCGGCTGACCGCTCGGCTCGGCCCGCCAGACGGCGACCCGCAACGCGCGCAGGGAGGCGAACCGTCGGGTGAGGTCGGCCCGTGCGGCCGGGTCGGCGACCGCGAGGAAGGCATCCCGGTCGCCGCGCAACAGTGCCCCGGACTGCCGCTCGAGCTGGGTGTCGATCGCGGCGGCCAGCCGGGCGACCGGGCCGCTCGCCGGACCGCCGGGACGCGGCACCCTCTCGCCGGCCGACCGGTCCGCCGTCTCCCGGACCACCGCCGCCACCAACGCCGCAGGCAGGAGGCAGCCCAACGCCACGGCCACCACGGCGACGGCCGCCCAGAGGAGCCCGCGCCGCCTCCGCCGCAACCCGTGCCGCTCGTCCTCCACGGCGGGAGAGTACGCCGTTCGGCTGTCCGGACTGCCGTTTGCGCCGGCTGGTCAGGGCTTCCGACTTACCTAGACTCCGGTCATGGCTCCCACCGGCCCCCGGCTCACCCCGCAGACGGTCGAGGTGCTGCGGCTGTTCCTCGCCGCGCCGGACCAGCCCCGGTACGGCCGGGACATCGCCCGCCAGACACGGCTGAAGACCGGCACACTGCACCCGATCCTGGCCCGGTTGGAGCTGGCCGGCTGGGTGGAGAGCTTCTGGGAGGACCCGGCCGCGCACGAGGCCCAGGGCCGGCCGCGCCGCCGGTACTACCGGCTCACCCCCGACGGGGTACGGGTGGCCCGCGCGGCCGTCGCCGGCCCGTCGGGTGACGCGGGCCCCGAGGCGACCCCGCCCGCCCTGCACCCGAATCCCGGTTCCAGCCGCACGACCGGGGTGCCGGGCTCCGGTCAAGAGTTACCGGGCCACATTGGCAGCAGGCGAAAGAATAGCTGATAACTAGACCGGTCAATGTCTAGCTAGGTAGGTTTCCAGGGAGCGCTCGCCGGCCGGACACGTCGGCCGGGTCCCGGCCGGTCGGCCGCCGGACCCTGCCGGCCGCCCGGCCCGTCGACCCGCCGGAGAACGGGGGCGGTGGGTCGGGCGGGCGCCCCCACCCGGGCCCCACCGGGCGCCCGGTGGGTCGCGGGCCGGCGGACGACGGGTCTCCGCCGGCCCGCGCCACGCCCGCCGGCCCGGTCACTTCCGGGAGAGCAGGGCGCGACCGAAGAAGGCGAGGTTGGCCGGGCGCTCGGCGAGCCGCCGCATGAGGTAGCCGTACCACTGGTCGCCGTAGGGCACGTACGTCCGAACGGTGTACCCGGCGGCGACCAGCCGGGTCTGCTCATCGGGCCGGATGCCGTAGAGCATCTGGAACTCGAAGCTGTCCGGCCCCCGGTCGAACCAGCGCGCCCGGTCCTCCCCGATCCCGATCAGGCGGGGGTCGTGGGTGGCGAGCATCAGGTAGCCGTCGCCGGACATCAGCACGTTCATGCAGCGCACGTAGGAGCGGTCCACGTCCCGGGCCGACTGGTACGCCACCGACTCCGGCTCCCGGTACGCGCCCTTGCAGAGCCGGACCCGGGAACCGGCGGTGGCCAGGTCCCGGCAGTCCGCCTCGGTCCGCCGCAGGTACGCCTGGAGCACCGCCCCGGTGCCGGGGTGGTCCTTGCGGAGCTTGGACAGGATGTCCAACGTCGAATCGGTGGTGGTGTGCTCCTCCATGTCCAGGGTGACCCTGGTGCCCGCCTCGTCGGCGGCGACACAGATGGCCCGCGCGTGGTCGTAGGCGAGCTGCTCGTCGAACTTCTGGCCGAGAGCGGAGAGCTTCACGCTGACCTCGGCGGCCGGGGTGAGCCCGCCGTCGCGCAGCCCCCCCAGCAGGGCGAGGTACTCGTCCCGGGCGGCGTTGGCCTGCTCGGGGTTGACGGTGTCCTCGCCCAGGTAGTCGAGGGTGACCGTGAGGCCGTCGGCGACGAGCCCGCGGGTTGCGCGCAACGCGTCGTCGGTACCGGCGCCGGCGACGAACCGGCGGACGACGTCCCGCGTGTAGGGAGCCGTCTCGACGAGCCGCTCGACCCGGGATGACCGGGCGGCGGCGAGGATGACCGAACGGAGCATGAGCCGAGCGTAACGCCCGGACCGGAAGCCGCGCCGGGCAGCGGCCACCTCGGCCAGCGGTCTGCTTTGCCCTGAAAACGCCCTCGGAAAAAGCGATGACCAGGGCCGATCCTCTGCACGACCGGGTGACGACGCGGTGGCGACCATCGGCTACAACGAACGGGTGGAAAACCGCTCCCCTCGCCGGCTCCGGTCGGCCACCGTGCAACTCGGCACGCTCACCGTGCTCGCGCTGGCCCTCTCCGGGTGCAACATGACCTCGGACGACGACGATGACGACTGCGCCCTCGGCCCGAGCGGCGGAGGCGGCACGGTGGCGCTGGCCCTCCAGAAGCCCGCCCCGGTCACCGGGGCGACCGCCCCGGAGCCGGTCGCGGGCGCCGTCCCGGAGCGCGGCGGCTTTGGCACCCACCTGGCCGACTGCGGCGGTTGACGTGCGCCGGGAGACCCGCGCGCCCCGGCCCGGCTGGTGGGAGACGATCCGCGAGCAGGGGCTGGTCTACGCCGAGACCGAGCTGCCCGACGGCGAACTCATGTCGTACTGGGACGAGACCGCGGCGTACGCCTTCGACCTGGCCGAGGTGCTCCGGCTGGAGGAGGCGACCGAGGAGCTGCACCGGATGTCGGTCGCCACCGCCGAGCACGTGGTGGCCCGCCACCGGTACGCCGACTTCGGCATCCCGGCGTGGGCGGCCGAGGCGGTGGCCCGGTCGCTGCGCGAGCGACCGCCCAGCCTCTACGGCCGGTTCGACCTCTGGTACGACGGCTCCTGGCCGCCGAAGTTGCTGGAGTACAACGCCGACACCCCCACCAGCCTGGTCGAGGCGGGCATCATCCAGTGGTACTGGCTGGAGCAGACCCGGCCCGACCTGGACCAGTGGAACAGCCTGCACGAACGGCTGGTGGGCGCCTGGCACCGGATCGGGCGGGGCCTGCACGACCCCACCGTGCACGTGTTCTGGTCGCGGGAGGAGGACTCCGGCGAGGACCAGATGACCGCCGGCTACCTCGCCGAGTGTGCCCGGCAGGCCGGGCTCAAGGCCGAGCTGATGCCGATCCAGGAGATCGGCTGGGACGGCCGCCGCTTCGTCGACCGGTTCGACCGGCCGATCACCACCTGTTTCAAGCTCTACCCCTGGGAGTGGATGGTCGCCGAGCCGTACGGGCGGCTCGCCCTGGAGCCGGGCACGCCGACCACCTGGATCGAGCCCGCCTGGAAGCTGCTGCTCTCCAACAAGGCGCTGCTGGCCGTCCTCTGGGAGCTGTACCCCGGGCACGAGCTGCTGCTCCCGGCGTACCTCGACTCGCCCCGGGGGATGGACGAGTACGTGGTCAAGCCCCTGCTCGGCCGGGAGGGTGGGTCGGTCCGGATCGTCACGGCCGGCGGTGCCGAGATCAGCAACCCGGGCATCTACGGCGACGAGGGCTGGTGCTACCAGGAGTTCCGGGCACTGCCGGAGTTCGCCGGAAACCGGGTGGTGCTGGGCAGCTGGATCGTCGACGGCGAGTCGGCCGGCGCGGGCATCCGGGAGAGCGAGAGCCTGATCACCGACGGCTACGCCCGGTTCCTGCCCCACTACATCGATGCGCCACGCACCTGACGAGTCGTCTACCGTTGGGGGGTGAACTTCGACGCGTACGCCCGGAACGGCGTTGACCTCGTCAACGCCCGCCTGGACGACCTCGACGACCTGCAATCCCTGCTCCCCGGTGACGACGCGGGGCTGCGCGAAGAGATCACGGAACGGGATCTGGCGACCTTCCGCCGGGCACGGAAACGGCTGCGTGGTGTCTTCGAGTACGGCGCCTCCGGCCAGGACGCCGAGGCCGTCGCCGAGCTGAACGCCCTGCTGGAGACGTACCCGGTGCACCCGCACATCTCCGGGCACGATTCCAGCGACTGGCACATGCACCCGGCGAGCCGGGGCGCCTCGGTCGCCGTCGACTACCTGGCCGGCGCGGTCTGGGGGCTGGCGGTGTGGCTCTGCGAATACGGCAGCGCCCGGTTCGGAGTCTGCGCCGACGAGCGGTGCGGCAACGTGTACCTGGACACGTCGTCCAACTGCTGCCGGCGGTTCTGCTCGGAGCGCTGCGCCACCCGGTCCCACGTGGCCGCCCACCGGGCCCGCAAGCGCGCCGCCACCGTCGAGCAGCCCCTCACGCCGGTCAGCTGACCCGCCACGTCCAGGTCCGGCGTGCCCAGGCCCGGCGTGCCCAGGCCCGGCGTGCCCAGACCCGGCGTGCCCAGACCCCGCGGACACGGCTACGCGGCGCGGCTCAGCCGGCTCGGGCGCGGCCGGCTGAGTCAGGCGTCGACCGGAGAGGGGGCGGCGAGGTGCTGGCGGGCGAAGTCGAGGGCGGCACGCAGGTCGGCCTCGCGGACCGCGCGACTCTTCGCGCCCCGGGTGGCCACCTCCACCGCCACCGAACCGGTGAAGCCCCGGCCGGCCAGCGAGGAGAGCAGCCCGGCGCAGGGCTGGGTGCCGCGCCCCGGCACCAGGTGCTCGTCGCGCCCCTCGCCGGTGCCGTCGCCGAGGTGGACGTGGGCCAGCCGGTCACCCATCCGGTCGGCCATCGCCAGCGCGTCGGTGTGCGAGGCGGCGCAGTGCGACAGGTCGAGGGTGTACGCGTCGTACCCCGTGTCGGTCGGGTCCCAGCCGGGCAGGTACGGCACGAACTGCCGTCCCGCCATCCGCACCGGGTACATGTTCTCCACCGCGAACCGCAGCCCGCCGTGCCGTTGGCCGATCTCCGCGATGCCGTCGGCGAAGCCCCGGGCGTAGTCGCGCTGCCAGGTGAAGGGTGGGTGGACGACCACGGTCGGGGCTTCCAGGCTCTCGGCCAGCTCGGCCGCCTTCCGTAGCCGCTCCCACGGGTCGGGGCTCCACACCCGCTGGGTGACCAGGAGGCAGGGCGCGTGCACCGACAGGACCGGCACGCCGTAGTGCGCCGCGAGACCGCGCAGCGCACCGGCGTCCTGGCTGACGGCATCCGTCCAGACCATCACCTCGACGCCGTCGTAGCCGAGCGCCGCAGCCAACTGGAACGCCGCCGCGGTCGGCTCGGGGAAGACCGAGGAGCTGGAGAGGAGCACCGGGACGCGGGAAGTCACGTCAACCAGGGTAGCCCGCGCCGACGGCGGCATCGTGACGAGCAGTCGCAAATCACTCGTAACATTCCAAGTCCGAAATTACACTGACTCGAGCTGATCCAGCCGGCGGAGGATGACCCCCTCCCGCAGCGCCCAGGGGCAGACGTCCAGGGCCTCGACGTCCAGCCGGCGGAGCACCGCCTCGGCCACCACCGCCCCGGCCAGGAGCTGGTGCGAACGGCCGGCGCTGACCCCCTCCACACCGGCGAGCTGAACCGGCGGGATGTGCCGGATGAAGGTGAGCACCTGGCGCAGCCCGGTACGGGTGAGCCGACGGGGTGCCCAGAGACCGGCGCTGGACGGGGCCGCCCCGGCCAGCCGGGCCAGGGTCCGGAACGTCTTGGAGGTGGCGACCGGCCGTTCCCAACCCACCCGCGTCATCTGCTCGACCACCGGGTCCAGCATCGTGTCGACGTACTCCCGCAGCTCGTCGACGACCTCGGGCGAGGGCGGGGTGGCGGTGCTCGGGTCGACTCCGAGCCGCTCACGGGTCAGCCGACCCGCGCCGAGCGGCAGGGACACCGCCACGTCCGGGTCCTCGTCGATCCCGGCGGCCACCTCCAGCGAGCCGCCGCCGATGTCCAGCACCAGCAGCCGGCCGGCGGACCAGCCGAACCACCGCCGCACCGCCAGGAAGGTCAGCCGCGCCTCGTCCGCCCCGGCCAGCACCTCCAGGCGTACGCCGGCCTCGTCCCGGACCCGGGCCAGCACCTCGGTGGCGTTGGTGGCGTCGCGGACGGCGGAGGTGGCGAAGGCGATCAGGTCGTCGGTGGCCAGGTCGGCGGTCGCCTGGCGCGCCGCCTCGACCGCCTCGACCAGCGCGTCCGCCCCGGCCCGGGTCAGCGCCCCGTCCGGCCCGAGCTGCTCGGCGAGGCGGAGCACCACCTTCTCGGAGTGCGCCGGCCACGGGTGGGCACCGCGGTGCGCGTCCACCACCAACAGGTGGACCGTGTTGGAACCGACGTCGAGGACACCCAGTCGCATGGTGATGACCCTAAAGCCCGTACGCGGACGCGGCTCGCCAGCCGGCTGGCCGCACCCGGCGTAGGCTGGCCGGATGGAGATCCGAGTCCTGGTGGACGACCCGGTGGACCCCCGCAGCCGGGAGGTGCCGCTGGATTTCCCCCGTGAGTGGATCGAGTTCGTCGACCCGGCCGACGACCGGCACGTCGTCCGTGCGGACCTGACCTGGCTGCTCTCCCGCTGGACGTGTGTCTTCGGCCGGGGCTGTCACGGCATCGTCGCCGGTCGGGCCGCGGACGGATGCTGCTCGCACGGCGCGTTCTTCACCGACGCCGACGACGAGAAGCGGGTGCGGGCCGCCGCGAAGCGGCTGACGCCGCAGACCTGGCAGCACCACCGGCGCGGGTTCAAGAACTGGACCGAGGTGGACACCATCGACGGCGACAACCCGGCCCGGCGGACCGCCACCCGGAGCGTCGACGGCCCGTGCGTCTTCCTCAACGACGCCGACTTCCCGGCCGGGGGCGGGTGCGCGCTGCACGCCCAGGCGCTGCGGGACGGGGCGCATCCGCTGGAGTACAAGCCGGACGTCTGCTGGCAGCTGCCGATCCGGCGGGACCAGGAGTGGAGCAAGCGGCCGGACAACACCAAGGTGCTGGTGACCACGCTGGCCGAGTTCGACCGGCGGGGCTGGGGCTCCGGCGGGCACGACCTGGACTGGTGGTGCACCTCGTCGCCGGAGGCACACGTCGGCGGCGAGCCGATGTACCTGTCGTACGGGCCGGAGCTGACCGCGCTGATCGGCGAGCCCGCATACGTGAGGCTCGCCGAACTGTGCGCGGCACGCCATCGGCAGGGCCTGGTCGCCCCCCACCCGGCCAGCCCGGCCTGAGCGCTGCTGAGGTGGTAGCAGGGGTCCCCTGTTACCGCTTTTTGAGGAGCAGGGGACCCCTGCTACCACTCCTGCTGCCACCTCACCCGTTCCGTCTACGGCTCGAACTTGTAGCCGAGGCCACGCACCGTGATGATGTAGCGCGGCGCGGACGGCTCCGGCTCGACC
Organism: Micromonospora inyonensis; assembly: GCF_900091415.1. NCBI lineage: Bacteria > Bacillati > Actinomycetota > Actinomycetes > Micromonosporales > Micromonosporaceae > Micromonospora > Micromonospora inyonensis. The sequence goes on from NZ_FMHU01000001.1 coordinate 805,666, forward strand.
TTCGAGCGCAGCCGCTTGACGTGCACGTCGAGGGTCTTGGTGTCGCCGACGTAGTCCGCGCCCCAGACCCGGTCGATCAACTGGCCCCGGGTGAGCACCCGGCCGGCGTTACGCAGCAGCAGCTCCAGCAGCTCGAACTCCTTGAGCGGCAGCTGCACCGGCGCACCGTCGACGGTCACCACGTGCCGTTCGATGTCCATCCGGACCGGGCCGGCGGCCAGCGTCGGCCCACCGGGCTCGGCGGCCTCGACGCTCTGCCGCCGCAGCACCGCCCGGATCCGGGCGACCAGCTCCCGGGGCGAGTACGGCTTGGTGACGTAGTCGTCCGCCCCGATCTCCAGGCCGACCACCTTGTCGATCTCGCTGTCCCGGGCGGTGACCATGATGATCGGCACGTGGGACCGCTGGCGGAGCTGACGGCACACCTCCGTACCGGACATCTCCGGGAGCATCAGGTCGAGCAGGACGATGTCCGCGCCCGTCCGGTCGAACTCGGTGAGGGCGGACGTCCCGGTCGCGGCGACCGACACCTCGAAGCCCTCCTTCCGGAGCATGTACGACAGGGCGTCGGAGAAGGACTCCTCGTCCTCGACCACCAGAACGCGGCTCACCAGGGGTTTTCCTTTCGGTACGGTCAGACCTGCCGGAGCTCGGCCGGGCCGGCCTCGATCTCAGCGGACTGGAGTGTCGCCGCCAGGTCGTCCGGCGGACGGGCGGGCAGCCGGAGGGTGAACGTCGAGCCACCACCAAGAGTGCTCGACACCTCGACCCGTCCGCCATGGTTGCTGGCGATGTGCTTGACGATGGCCAGACCCAGGCCGGTGCCACCGGTGGAGCGGGAACGGGCCTGGTCGGCACGGTAGAACCGTTCGAAGATCCGGTCCACGTCGGTCGGGGCGATACCGATGCCCTGGTCCGCGACAGCGATCTGGACGTGCTCGTCGCCGCTACCGACCGTGACGGTGACCGTGGTGTCCTCGCCGGAGTAGATGATCGCGTTCTCCACCAGGTTCGCCACGGCCGTGGCGATCTGGTTGTCGTTGCCGTACACGGTCAGGCCCCGCTCGCCCGCGACGGCGACGGCCACCCGGCGGGCGGCGGCCGTGGTACGCGTCCGGTCGAGCACCTCGGCGACGACCCAGTCCACCGCCACCGGTTCGGGGGCGGGCTGCGGCTCGGCGCCCTGCAACCGGGTCAGCTCCAGCAGCTCCTGCACCAGCCGCCCCAGTCGGGTCGACTCGTGCTGGATCCGTTCGGCGAACCGGCGGGCGGCCGCCACGTCCGCCGAACGGTCGGCGTCGGTCGGACCGGCCGCTCCGGCGATGCTCGGTCCAGCCGGTTCGGTGGCGTCCAGCAGGGCCTCGGCGAGCAGTTGCAGCGCGCCGATCGGGGTCTTCAGCTCGTGGCTGACGTTGGCCACGAAGTCGCGGCGGACCCGGGCGAGGCGGTGCGACTCGGTCACGTCGACGGCCTCGACGGCCACGTGACCACCGCCGATGCCCATCGCCCGCAGGTGCACCCCGAGCGGGTCCGGTCCGACGTTGTGGCGACCCCGGGGCAGGTCGAGCTCGATTTCGCGGCGCACGCCGGTGCGCCGCACCTGCCCCGCCAGGGTACGGATCAACGGGTGGGCCGCCATCGATCCTGGGGTGGTACCGGTCCGGAGCAGCCCCATCGCCCGGGCCGCCGGGTTGACCAGCACCGGCTGGTCGTCGGCGTCGAGCACGACCACGCCGGCCCGGAGCGAGTCGATCGTTCTCCGGCCGAGCCCGGAGAGGCCTGCCTGCTGGTCGTCGGGCATCGCGGTCCTCCCTGCCGTGTTCCACCCGGGTCCTGCGGCGCCCGTGCGCGGGGCGCGCGGCCGAAGGGCGTACCGGGCCAGCAGGAGCCCGATGACCAGCCCGATCACCAGGGCCAGCACCGCGCCGACCGTCGTTGCCCAGTCCACCCGGCGATCGTAGGGTCACTGTTCACCTGGCAACCGTGCAGAATGGGGCGAATCACTCTCACTTCCGGGAGTGTTCACCGTCCTGACGGTGGACGTTCACCGAGGTTCACCTCGGCTCCGCCTCCCCGGCCCTACGGTTGGCCGCACCCACCCGCGCCGCCGCGACCGCAGGGGCGGCATCAGACCACAGGGACGTGACGATGCGTGACGAGTTCCGCGCCGACCTGCAGAGCGTCGGCCAGCTGCTCGTGGACATGGCCGAGGGAATCCGCGCCGCCATGCGGCAGGCCACCCGGGCGCTGCTCACCGCCGACCGGAGGGCCGCCGAGGTCGTGATCGTGCGGGACGCCGAGATCGACGGTCTCTACCGGGACGTCGAGGAGCGGGTCTGCGAGTTGCTCGCCCGGCAGGCCCCGGTCGCCTCGGACCTGCGCGCGGTGATCACCGCGCTGCACGTCGCAGCCGACCTGGAACGGATGGGTGACCTCGCCGACCACGTCGCCAAGACCGCGCTGCGGCGGCACCCCTCCCCCGCCGTTCCCGCCGAACTGCGACCGATCTTCACCGACATGGCCGAGATCGCGGACCGGATGGCCGGGAAGATCGGCTCGGTGCTGGCGGACCCGGACGCGGACCTCGCCGCCGAACTGGACCGCGACGACGACGCCATGGACGACCTGCACCGCAGCCTCTTCGGGGTGCTGCTCGACGATGCCTGGCCGTACGGGGTCGAGACGGCGATCGACGCCACGCTGCTGGGCCGGTTCTACGAGCGCTTCGCCGACCACGCGGTGAACGCCGGCGAGCACGTGGTCTACCTGGTCACCGGCGAGACGGTCTGAGCACCGCCCGCCCCGGGTGGTTGCAGGGGCCCCCTGCTACCCAAAAAGCGGTAACAAGGGACCCCTGCTACCACCCAGGCGAGCGGCGTCGAGCGGGGTCGAGCTGCGGGAGCGGTCAGCGGCCCTGGTTGGCGACAGCCGCAGCGGCGTCCCTGGCGGCGGTCGGGTCGAGATAGGTGCCACCCAGCGTGAGCGGACGCAGCTGCGGGTCGAGGTCGTAGCGCAGCGGGATCCCGGTGGGGATGTTCAGCTTGGCGATCGCCTCGTCGGAGACCTGGTCCAGGTGCTTGACCAGGGCGCGCAGCGAGTTGCCGTGCGCCGCCACCAGCACCGTCCGGCCGGCGAGGATGTCCGGCACGATCGAGTCGTACCAGTACGGCAGCATGCGCTCGACGACGTCCTTGAGGCACTCGGTGCGCGGCATCAGCTCGGTGGGCAGCAGCGCGTACCGGGGGTCGCCAACCTGCGACCACTCGTCGGCGTCGTCGATCGGCGGCGGCGGGGTGTCGTACGAGCGGCGCCAGAGCATGAACTGCTCCTCGCCGTACTCGTCGAGGGTCTGCTTCTTGTTCTTGCCCTGGAGGGCGCCGTAGTGGCGCTCGTTGAGCCGCCACGACCGACGCGTCGCGATCCAGTGCCGGTCGGCGGCGTGCAGCGCCAGCTCGGCGGTACGGATCGCCCGGCGCAGCAGGCTGGTGTGCACGACGTCGGGGAGCAGGCCGTGCTCGCGCAGCAGCTCGCCGCCGCGGCGCGCCTCGGCCTCACCCTTGGCGGTGAGGTCGACGTCGACCCAGCCGGTGAAGAGGTTCTTGGCGTTCCAGTCGCTCTCGCCGTGCCGCAGCAGGACCAGCGTCCCGACCGTGGGCCCTTCGCTCGCAGTCATGGGGATCATCCTGCCCGAACCGTGGGCCGGACACGCGGCGGGAGGCGGTGACGACCACCACGTGGAAAAGCGGATGACCTGCGCGGGGACGCGGGACTAGGTTGCGTAAGGCACCACAGAGGGAACGGTCATTACGAAATCGGGGGGCGCGAGCGTGCGGACGGTACGGGGCTGGTTCCGGGAGACGACCGGCGGCCTACCCGCCACCTTCTGGTATCTCTGGGCCGGCACCCTGATCAACCGGCTCGGTTCGTTCGTCCTGATCTTCCTCGCGATCTACCTGACCCAGGAGCGCGGCTTCTCCGAACTCCAGGCCGGCCTGGTGCTGGGGCTCTGGGGTGTGGGTGGCGCGGTCGGCACGACCATCGGCGGGATGCTCACCGACCGTTGGGGGCGTAAGCCGACCCTGCTCACCGCCCACGTCGGCGCGGCCAGCATGATGCTGGCGCTGGGCTTCGCCCGCCCGCTGTGGGCGATGGCCACCGGGGCACTCCTGCTCGGCCTCTTCGCCGAGGCCTCCCGGCCGGCCTTCGGGGCGATGATGATCGACGTGGTGCCGGAGCGGGACCGGCTACGCGCCTTCTCGCTCAACTACTGGGCCATCAACCTCGGCTTCGCCAGCGCCGCCGTGCTCGCCGGGCTCGCCGCCGAGGTCGACTACCTGCTGCTCTTCGTGGTCGACGCCGCCACCACGCTGACCACCGCCCTGGTCATCTTCGTCAAGGTACGGGAGACCCGGCAGCCGAGCGTGGCCGTGCCCAGCAACGGCGCGACCGTGTCCCGAGGTGCCCTGCGCACCATCCTCACCGACCGGATCTACCTCGGCTTCGTGGCGCTCAACCTGCTCAGCGCACTGGTCTTCCTCCAGCACATCTCGATGCTGCCGATCGCCATGGGCGAGGACGGCCTCTCCACCTCGACGTACGGGTCGGTGATCGCGCTCAACGGCGTCCTGATCGTGGCGGGGCAGCTCTTCGTCCCCCGGCTGATCCGGGGTCGCAGCCGCTCCCACGTGCTCGCCCTCGCCTCGGTCGTGATGGCCGTCGGCTTCGGGCTGACCGCCTTCGCCGAAGCGGCCTGGTTCTACGGGCTCACCGTGCTGATCTGGACGCTCGGCGAGATGCTCAACTCCCCGTCGAACTCCACGCTGATCGCCGAACTCTCCCCGGCCGAGCTGCGCGGCCGCTACCAGGGCGTGTTCTCGCTCTCCTGGCAGATCGCCGGGGCCGCTGCGCCGATCCTCGGCGGCCTGGTCCGGCAGGAGGCGGGCAACGTCACGCTCTGGCTGGGCTGCGCCGCGATCGGCGGGGTCACCGCCGCCGCCCACCTGCTCTCCGGGCCGGCCCGGGAACGCCGGGCCGTCGCGTTGCGCCCGCCGGCCGTCACGCCGGCCGAGCCGGCCACTCTCCTCGTGCCACCCGCCCCGCAGGCCGCGGAGGCGGCGGCGACCGCCCCGGCCGAACCCTCCACCGCCCGCTGACCGGGACCGCAGGACCGCCTCCGCGCGGTCGGACCGGCCGGACCGCCTCCGCGGGGTCGGACCGGCTGGACCGCCGCCTTGACCGCCTCCGCGGGGCCTGAAGCGCTGGACCGCCTCCGCGGGGTCGGCTGGACCCGGCGGGGCCCCGGACGCGACAGCGGGCGTCCAGCCCGACCTGGTCGGATTGAACGCCCGCGTGGTCACCCGGCGGCGGCGGGCGACACTCACCCCCGTAAGCGTCGCCCGCTCGCGCCGCCGGTTCAACAGGTGGACGCCGTCCCCCAACGGCGTTGCTCCACCCGTCCCCTACGTCACACCTGGTGCGCGGATCTGCTCGATCCGCCGCTCCCCCGAACGTTTCCAAGCGTGGCGTAGGGCAATAAAGCTAGTTGGGTCAGTTTCCGAAGACAACCGTTTCCGACTGTCTCACCGGTCACAGCCGGTTACCTGACTCCACCGTTGACAACATCGGCATACCCGCCCCGCATTCCGGTAAACGAGTCACGCGTCTTCCCGATCGGGTGACTCGGTCCGGAAGAAGTTGCTGGGTCGGCCGTCCCGCAACTGTTCCTGGTAGATGAGGTTGAGCCGCCGCTCGTCGAAGGTCCGGAACCACTCGTTCCAGGTGATCTGGCGCAGCCGCCGGCTCTCCCGGTAGCCGGGGAAGTCGAACGTCAGCACCCCGGCCCGACCGTCGCGCTCTGTACCGGCGATGGTGGCCGGCTTCGCTCCGCGCGCCCGCGCCCAACGCTGGATCACCTCGTGGTTGGCGGTGACCAGACTGCGCCCGGGGCGCTCCGGCCGGTCCGCGGTCGACTCGATCAGCTGGGACGACCGGACCGACCGGGACGAGGCCCGTCCGGTACGGGTCGCCGCGCGGGTCGGCGTCGCCGCCGCCCGCGTCGTCCGTTCCGGCCCGCCCTGCTTGGCGCGGGTGGACGCGGCCCGTGCCGGCGCGCTCCGCCGGCCGCCCGTGGCCGCCCGTCCGGACGGCCCGGTGCTCCGCTTGCCGGCGCCGCCGCTCCGCTCCGCCTTCACCAGCGCCTGCACGAGTTCCGGCTTGCGCAGCCGGGAGATACCCGAGACCCCGTACGCCCGCAGCCGCTTGCGGATCTCGTCCACCCGGAGCTGCGCGACATCCGACGCGGCGGTCTGCCGACCCCCCGCCCGTCGCCTCGTCGTCGTCGCGGCCCCCCCGCGACCAGAGCTGTTCCGCTGAGCCATGGGATGCTCACGCTCCTCGACAGTCCGTCATCGCGGTGGGTCCCCGTGCCGCACCGCGGTGCGGCATACCCGTCAGACCGGATCCGAACCGCCGGACCTGCGCCCTGGTGGAGCGACCTCGCCGTCAGCCGCCGGCGGGGGGTAACGGTTCACCGGTGCTGGCGGACGGGGCGAAGAGGTGCGCGAACGCGTCGAGGTTCCGGGTCGATTCGCCCCGCTTGACCCGCCACTCCCACTCCCGGCGGATCGCCGTGCCGAAGCCGATCTCCAGCATCGTGTCGAACGACTCGTCCGCGTAGGTCAGCACCGCGCCGAGGAGCCGGTCCAGCTCGTCGGCGTCCAGCCCGGCGAGGTTGACCCGGCCGGTCAGGTACACGTCGCCGACGGTGTCGATGGAGAAGGACACCCCGTACATGCGGGCGTTGCGTTGCAGCAGCCAGGCCCAGAGTTCCTCGCGCCGCTCGTCCGGCTGGCGCATCACGAACGCCTCGACGCGCAGCGCGTGGTCGCCCACGATGAGGTTGCAGATCGTCTTCAGCTTGTGGGTGCCGGGCAGGGTGACCGCGTACGACGCGGGGCCGGTCGCCTCGTACTCCAGCTCCCGTTCCGCGCAGTACGCCTCGATCAGGGCGGCAACCTCGCTCTTCGCGCTCATCGACCCCACTCTACGACCGCAGCTCCGGCACCGCCCCGTTCACCGCCCGGCCCCTCCGGTCCACCGGGGGACGGCGGGTCAGCCGCAGGAGAACACCGCCGAGTCGGCGGCCAGCTCGGAGGTGAGCCGGTCCCGGTAGTCGGCGATCGTCTCCCGGTAGACGGCGAGGAGCCCGTGCACCGTCCGGTCCCAGGAGAAGTGCGCGGCGTGTCGTACCGCGCCCCGGGCCAGCGCCGTCAGCCGGGGCCGGTCCGGCAGCAGCTGGCCGAACGTACCGGCCCAGGCGGCGGGGTCGTGGCCGTCGACCAGCACCCCGCTGACCTGGTCGCGGACCGCGGTCACCAGACCGCCGACGGCCGCCGCCACCACCGGCGTACCGCAGGCCTGCGCCTCCAAAGCCACCAGGCCGAAAGACTCGTTGTACGACGGCACCGCGACCAGGTCGGCGGCCCGGTACAGGGCCGGCATATCGTCCCCGGTGCGCGGCGGCAGGAAGCGGACCCGGTCGGTGACCCCGAGGGTGGCGGCCAGCTCGATCAACGAGGTGGGCCGGTCCAGGCCACTGCCGCTGGGGCCGCCCACGATGGCCACGGTCACCTGGTCGGCGAGGAACGGATCGCGGGCGCGCAACGCGGCGACCGCGCGCACCAGCACGTCCGGCGCCTTCAACGGTTGGATCCGGCCGACGAAGGCGACCACGTACCCCTCCGTGGGCAGGCCGAGCCGGAGCCGGGCGGCGCGCCGGGCGAGGGCCGGGTCGCCCGTGGCGGGGCGGAACCGGTCCAGGTCGACGCCGGGTTCTACCACGGTGACCCGGGCCGGTGCGGCGTCGTACCGGTCGATCAGGTCACCGGCCTCGACCCGGGTGTTGGCGACCAGTCGGTCCGCCTCCGCGACGACCTGTTCCTCGCCGATCACCCGGGCCTTCGGTTCGGGCCGGTCCCCGGCGGCGAGCTGGGCGTTCTTCACCTTGGCCAGGGTGTGCGCGGTGTGCACCAGCGGCACCCCCCAGCGCTCCTTGGCCAGCCAGCCGACCTGCCCCGAGAGCCAGTAGTGGGAGTGGATGAGGTCGTACCAGCCGGGCGGACGGGCCGCCTCGGCACGCAGCACCCCGGCGGTGAAGGCGCAGAGCTGGCCGGGAAGCTCCTCCTTGGTGAGCCCCCCCAGCGGACCGGACGTGACGTGCCGGACGTGCACCCCGGGCGCCATCTCGACCACCGGTGGCAGGTCGCCGGAGGTGGCCCGGGTGAAGATGTCGACCTCGACACCGGCGGCGGCGAGCCGGCGGGCGACCTCCACGACGTAGACGTTCATCCCGCCCGCGTCACCGGTGCCCGGTTGGTGCAGCGGTGAGGTGTGTACGGAGATCGTGGCGATACGCCGGGGCCGGGGCCACGGACGGGCACCGCGCTGACGACCGACACCGGTGTGCATCTCCGCCACGTCCGCTCCCTCAACCCACGGTGAATGCCGTCCGCACTACCGGCGCTTCTCGCATCAACCCGCACGCCGGATCCCATCTTCCCGATCAGCGTCGGGAAATGTGTCGTGGCGGTCGGCGAGCGTGACGGACCTCATCGGTGACGGAGGTCATCCCGACACCGCCGGGCGGATCCGGGCCGCGCGGGGCGCGCGGCGGATCGGGGACGACAATGGCCTGATGACCCCTGTCGCCATCGTCACCGGAGCGTCGAGCGGGATCGGCGCGGCCACCGCCCGCCGCCTCGCCACCGAGGGCTTCCACGTGCTCGCCGCCGCCCGGCGGACCGACCGGCTGGCCGACCTGGTCGCCGACATCGCCGCCGCGGGCGGTTCGGCCACCGCCGTCGCCTGCGACGTGACCTCCGACGAGTCGGTCGCCGGGTTGGCCTCCGCCGCCGAGCGGGGCCCCGGGCCGGTCACCCTGCTGGTCAACAACGCCGGGGGCGCCCGGGGGCTCGACCCGGTGGAGTCCGGCTCGGTCGGCGACTGGCAGTGGATGTACGACGTGAACGTGCTCGGCACGCTCCGCGTGACGCAGGCGGTCCTACCCGCCCTGGAGTCCTCCGGGGGCGGCACCATCGTCATCGTCAGCTCCACCGCCGGGCTCGGCGTCTACGAGGGTGGGGGCGGCTACACCGCGGCGAAGCACGCCCAGACCGCGGTCGCCGGAACACTCCGGCTGGAACTCTGCGGCCGGCCGATCCGGGTGATCGAGATCGATCCCGGCATGGTACGGACCGACGAGTTCTCCCTCGTCCGGTTCGACGGCGACACCGAGCGCGCGGCGGCGGTCTACGCCGGCGTGGCCGAGCCGTTGGTCGCCGAGGACGTCGCGGACTGCATCGCCTGGTGCGCCACCCGCCCCCGGCACGTCAACGTGGACCGCCTGGTGGTCCGGCCGCTGGCGCAGGCCGCCCAGCACAAGGTGCACCGGGTGGTCTAGTGACGCAGCGGCCCCAGGGCGTGGTCACCCGGGGAACGACCAACCCGAACCGGCTCCGCCGGGTGGACAACTGGATCGTCGCGACCTGCGGTGACCGGCTCCGCTCGGCGGCCGACCCGCTGGTGGTCGACCTGGGTTACGGCGCGGCACCGGTCACCGCCGTGGAACTGCGGGCCCGGCTGGCGGCCGGCGTCCGCTCCGACGTACGGCTGGTCGGCCTGGAGATCGACCCGGCCCGGGTGGCCGCCGCCGCGCCCGCCGCCGACCCGCCCCGGCTCACCTTCGCCCGGGGCGGGTTCGAGCTGGCCGGACTCCGACCCGCCCTGGTCCGCGCGTTCAACGTGCTCCGCCAGTACGACGAACGCGACGTCGCCGCCGCCTGGCGGACGATGACCGCCGCGCTCGCCCCGGGCGGGTTGCTGGTCGAGGGGACCTGCGACGAGCTGGGCCGGCTCGGCGGCTGGGTGCTGCTCGACGCCGACGGCCCACGCTCGCTCACCCTGGCCGCCCGGCTGGGCACCCTGGACACCCCGGCCACCCTGGCGGAGCGGCTGCCCAAGGCGCTGATCCACCGCAACGTCCCCGGTGAACGGGTGCACGATCTGCTCCGGGCGCTCGACGACGGTTGGCGGGCGGCGGCGGCGTACGCCCCCTTCGGCCCCCGGCAGCGCTGGACGCGGACGGTGGCCGGGCTGCGGGAGGCGGGCTGGCCGCTGCTCGACCGTCCCCGCCGCTGGCGACTCGGCGAACTCACCGTCCCGTGGTCCGCCGTTGCTCCCCGCTGACAGCCTCCCGCCGGGTGGTTGCAGGGGACCCCTGCTCATCAGAAAGCGGTAACAAGGGTCCCCTGCTACCACCTCGGAGCACCTCGATCGGACCCGGCGCACCTCGACCCGTCGGCCTCGTCAGACGGTGCAGTTCACCAGGACGGGTTCCGGGTGCAGGGTGACGCCGAAGCGGTCGTGCACCCCGTCCCGGATTTCCCGCGCCAGCTCGATCAGGGCGGCGGCGCGGGCCGTGCCGGACCGGTTGGTGAGCGCCAGGGTGTGCTTGCCGGAGATGGCGACCCCCTCCGGCCCAGGGTGCCCCTTGGCGAAGCCGGCCTTGTCGATGAGCCAGGCGGCGCTGACCTTGACCACGTCCCCCGCGCCGGGCCAGGACGGCGGCTCGCCGAGGTCGGCGGCGCGCTCGCGGAGCATCTCGTACGCGGCGCGGTCGAGCACCGGGTTGGTGAAGAAGGAGCCCACCGAGCGGGTGTCCGGGTCGGCCGGGTCGAGCACCATGCCCTTGCCGGCCCGCAGCCGGCGAACCGTGTCCCGGGCGTCGGCCAGCGGCACCCGGTCGCCGACCTCGACACCGAGGGCCCGGGCCAGTTCGGCGTAGCGGACCGGGGTGGACAGCGGCGAGCGGTGCAGCCGGAAGTCGACCGAGAGCACCACCCAGCGGTCGCTGTACCGGAAGACACTGGACCGGTACGCGAACCCACAGTCGGAAGCGTCGATCCGACCGAGGCTGCCGTCGTGGCGGTCGTACACCTGGACGCCGGTGACCGTCTCGGCGACCTCCTGGCCGTACGCGCCGACGTTCTGGATCGGGGTGGCGCCGGCCGAGCCGGGGATGCCGGAGAGGCACTCCACCCCGGACCAACCGTTGGCGACCGTGGTGGCGACCAGGTCGTCCCAGGGCTCGCCGGCCTCGACCCGGACCGTCACCGTGTCGGCGTCCTCGGCGACGATCCGGAAGCCCCGGGAGCGGACGAGGACGACGGTGCCGGCGAACCCGACGTCGCCGATCACCACGTTGCTGCCGCCCGCGAGGAGGAGCACCGGCTCGTCACGTCGGCGCGCCTCCTGGACCCTCTGTACGATCTCCTCGGCGCTGGCAGCGGTCACGAGCCGATCCGCCGCCCCACCGAGCCGCAGGGTGGTGTATCTCGCCAGGGAACGGTCGTCGGCGGAATCGGTGTCGGCTGTCGGCTGGGCGTAGACGTCTGGCACGCCTTTCACCCTAGGCTGGGGAACAACCGTGACACGGCACAGGTGCCACGGTCACCCCGGGAGGATCGCGATGAGCAGAATGCACGTCAGCAAGGATTTCTGGATCGGCGCGCTCCGGACGGAGGGCCCGGCGTTCGCCGCCGCCGTGGCCGAGGCGCCGCCGGAGACGCCTGTCCTCTCCCGCCCCGGTTGGACGGTCACCGACCTCGCGTTGGACCTCGCCGGGGTCTACCGGTTCGCCCAGGAGCGCATCGCCGCGGGCCACGCCGGCGCGCCGGCGGCACCGCGTCCGGAGCGGCCCGAGGTGCCCGCCGGCTCGACCCCCGCGCGGGTCTGGCAGGAGTCGTACGAGCGGTTGCTAACGCTCTTCGACGGCCTGGACCCGGAGGCGCCGGCGTGGAACTGGGCACCGCAGCCGAAGCGGGCCGGTTTCTGGCTGCGCCGGACGGCACACGACACCGCTGTCCACCGTTGGGACGCGCAGCTCGCCATCGCGGCCGGTGAGCCGATCGAGGCGAAGCTCGCCGCCGACGGGGTGAGCGAGGTACTGGACACCTTCCTGCCGGCCGGCCGACGCCCGGCGCCGGGGCAGTGGCGCGGGGTGGTGCAGCTGGTGGCGAACGACGCGGGGCAGGAGTGGTTCCTGCGGCTGCGCGGGGAGGGGGTGGCCCTGCTCGACACCGGCACCATCCTCGACCACGACGACCACCACGCGCGGGTGCACGCGGTGGGCACCGCCAGCGACCTGCTGCTGGCGCTCTGGGGACGGGTGGACTTCGGCACCCTGGAGGTGACCGGGGACCGCTCCCTGCTGGCGGGACTACGGGTGGCCTGAACGCCACGGCGAGGCGGGGGCGTTGCCCCCGCCTTTTTCGTCGAGCCTCTGAGAGCGCTCTCTTGACACTGCACCCGACACCCACCACTCTTGCCAGAGAGCGCTCTCTCACCATCACCACCACCACCGCCTCACGGCCACCCGCCGCAGCACATACCGACCTGAGAGGGGTCTGAGACAGATGGGTGTCATTCCGCGCCGCCGCCTCGCGGCGATCGCCCTGGTCGCGGCCACCGCATTGATCGCCCCCACCGCCTGCGGCGGGAGTGACGAGCCCGCCGGCGGCGGCCCGATCACACTGACCGTCGACGTCTTCGGCCAGTTCGGCTACGAGGAGCTGTACCGGGAGTACGAGGCCACCCACAAGGGTGTCAAGATCGTCGAGCGGGGTACCGGCGGGAACCTGGACGAGTACTCCCCCAAGCTCACCCAGTGGCTGGCCGCCGGCAAGGGCGCCGGGGACGTGGTCGCCATCGAGGAAGGGTTGATGGTCGAGTACAAGGCCAACCCCGACCACTTCGTCAACCTGCTCGACCACGACGCCGGTGAGCTGAAGGGCAACTTCCTGGAGTGGAAGTGGAACCAGGGCCTCACCGCCGACGGCAAGCACCTCATCGGCCTCGGCACCGACGTGGGCGGCATGGCGATGTGCTACCGCAAGGACCTCTTCGCCAAGGCCGGCCTGCCCACCGAGCGGGACGAGGTCTCCAAGCTCTGGCCGACCTGGCAGGAGTACGTCAAGGTGGGTGAGCAGTTCAAGGCGAAGAACACCGGCGCCTCCTTCCTCGACGCGGCGACCAACATCTTCAACACCATCGTGCTCCAGACCGCCGGCAGCGGACCGGGCCACCACTACTACGACACCAGCGACAAGCTGGTCGTCGACAGCAACCCGGCCGTCCGCCAGGCGTGGGACACCACCATGGACATCGTCGACTCCGGCCTGTCCGGGAAGTACGGCTCCTGGTCCGAGGAGTGGGTCTCCGCCTTCAAGCAGGCCAAGTTCGCCACCATCGCCTGCCCGGCCTGGATGACCGGAGTGATCGAGGGCAACGCCGGTCCGGCCGCCAAGGGCAAGTGGGACATCGCGCGGGTGCCCGGCGAGGGCGGCAACTGGGGCGGCTCGCACCTGGCCGTGCCGAAGCAGAGCAAGCACCAGGCCGAGGCGATCGAGCTCGTCAAGTTCCTGACCAGTGCCAAGGGGCAGATCGGCGCCTTCAAGGCCAAGGGCCCGCTGCCGTCGTCCCCGCAGGCCCTCGACGACCCGGCGATCGTGGACTCGACGAACCCGTACTTCTCCGACGCCCCGGTCGGAAAGATCTTCGCCGAGGGCGCCAAGACCCTGAAGCCGGTCTACATGGGCCCGAAGAACCAGGCGGTCCGGACCGAGGTGGAGAACGCCGTCCGCACCGTCGAACTCGGCCAGCGCAGCCCCGAGGAGGGCTGGAAGGACGCGGTGAACAACGCCAAGAAGGCCGCCGACAAGTGACCGTCGGACTCCAGCGGCCACCGGTGGGGGCCCCGGCGCCCCCACCGGCCCGGCCCCCGAAGGGGGTACGCCTCAGCCGGATCGACCAGCGCTGGTCACCGTACCTCTACATCGCGCCGTTCTTCCTGCTCTTCGGGGTGTTCGGGCTCTACCCGCTGGGCTACACCCTCTGGGTGTCGCTGCACGACTGGGACCTGCTCGGCACCGAGCACACCTTCGTGGGCCTGGAGAACTACAGCCGCCTGATGGCCGACAGCGACTTCTGGCACTCGGTGGTCAACACCCTGGGGATCTTCGTCATCTCCACCGTCCCGCAGCTGCTCGCCGCACTCTGGCTGGCGAACCTGCTCAACCGGCAGCTGCGGGCCCGGACCACGTTCCGGATGGCGGTGCTGGTGCCGAACGTGACCTCGACCGCCGCCGTGGCGATCGTCTTCGGCGTGATCTTCGGGCGCGAGTTCGGCATGGTCAACTGGCTGCTCGACCTGGTCGGCGTCGACCCGATCGGCTGGAAGTCCAACCGGTTCGCCTCCTGGGTGGCCATCTCGACCATGGTCGACTGGCGGTGGACCGGCTACAACGCGCTGATCTTCCTGGCCGCGATGCAGGCCATTCCCCGCGACCTGTACGAGTCGGCGGCGATCGACGGGGCCAACCGGGTCCGGCAGTTCTGGTCGATCACGGTGCCGCTGCTCAAGCCGACCATCATCTTCACCGTCATCATCTCCACCATCGGCGGGCTGCAACTGTTCACCGAGCCCCGCCTCTTCCACTCCGGCACCAACCCGATCCGGGGCGGACCGATGCGGGAGTCACAGACGGTGACCATGTACATGTTCGAGAACGCCTTCGCCCCGCACTACAACTTCGGCTACGGCTCGGCGGTGGCCTGGCTGCTCTTCGCGCTGATCGCGGTCGTGGCGGCGATCAACGTGCTGATGCTGCGTCGGCTCGCCGGCGGCGGGCCGAAGAAGGCCGACGGCGGCGGGCCGAAGAAGGCCGACGGCGGCGGGAAGAAGGAGGGCGGCCGATGAACCGGCTCTGGTCGGCCAGCCGACTCACCTACGCGGCGCTGATCGTCGCCGGGTTCCTCTCGATCTTCCCGATCTACTGGATGTTCGTGGTGGCGAGCCGCTCCAGCGACGCGATGGGGCAGGTACCGCCCCCGGTCACCCCGGGGGGCAACCTCGGGGCGAACATCGCCCGGCTCTTCGACAACACCGACGCGTACTTCCTGGCCGGTCTGATCAACTCGGCGATCGTGGCCACCACGGTCACCGTCTCGGTGGTCTTCTTCTCCACCCTGGCCGGGTTCGCCTTCGCCAAGCTGCGCTTCAAGGGACGCAACGCGCTGCTGCTGGTGATCGTCGCGACGATGATGGTCCCCACCCAGCTCGGCGTCATCCCGCTCTACCTGCTCATGACGAAGCTGAACTGGAACGACCGGCTGCCCGCGGTGATCGTCCCGGCCCTGGTCACCGGCTTCGGCGTCTTCATGATGCGGCAGTACGCCGGCCAGGCGGTCAGCACCGAGCTGATCGAGGCGGCCCGGATGGACGGCTGCAACACCGCCCGGATCTACTGGAACGTGGTGCTGCCCGCGCTCCGGCCGGCCGCCGCGGTGCTGGGGCTGCTCACCTTCATGACCACCTGGAACGACTTCCTCTGGCCGTACGCGGTACTCAACGACCCGGAGAACCCGACCGTGCAACTATCGTTGCGAGCACTGTCGGACGGCTATTACCAGGACATGTCGCAGGTGTTCACCGGGACGGCCATCGCCACCCTGCCCCTGCTGCTCGTCTTCGTCCTGTTCGGCCGCCAGATCATCGGCGGGATCATGGAAGGTGCGGTCAAGGCTTGAACACGCTGCGATTTCCCGAAGGGTTCGTCTGGGGAGCGGCCACCGCCGCGTACCAGATCGAGGGCGCGGCCCACGACGACGGTCGCACCCCGTCGATCTGGGACACCTTCAGCCGTACGCCGGGGAAGGTCTTCCAGGGGCACACCGGCGACGTGGCCTGCGACCACTACCACCGCTACCGCGACGACGTGGCGCTGATGGCGGAGCTGGGGCTGAAGGCGTACCGGTTCTCGGTGGCCTGGCCCCGGATCCGCCCGGACGGCACCGGCCCGGTCAACCCGCGCGGCCTGGACTTCTACGACCGGCTGGTGGACTCCCTCGCCGAGCGGGGTATCGACCCGATCGTCACGCTCTACCACTGGGACCTGCCGCAGACCCTCCAGGACCGGGGTGGCTGGACCAACCGGGACACCGCCGAGCACTTCGCCGAGTACGCCACCGCCGTGTACGCCCGCCTCGGTGACCGGGTGCGCACCTGGACCACACTCAACGAGCCGTGGTGCTCGGCGTACCTCGGCTACGGCAGCGGGGTGCACGCCCCTGGCGTCCAGGACCCGGGGGCCGCCTTCACCGCCGTGCACCACCTGCTGCTCGGGCACGGTCTGGCGGCCCGCGCGCTGCGCACGGCCGGTGCGGAGACCATCTCGATCACGCTCAACCCGGCCGACGTCCAGCCGGCGGATCCGGAGAGCGCGGCCGACGCCGCCGCGGTACGCCTCGTCGACGGGTTGCAGAACCGGATCTTCCTGGACCCGCTGCTGCGCGCCGGCTACCCGGAGGACATGCTGGCCCACATCGCCCGGTTCGTCGAGCCGGCCTTCATCCGCGACGGCGACGAAAAGCTCATCGCCGCCCCGATCGACCTGCTCGGGCTGAACTTCTACCAGCCCACCTACGTCGCCGGGCGGCCCGACGCGGTCGGGGACGCCGGCACGTTCCCGGGCACCGAGGGAGTGGTGGAGTTCCTGTCGCCGACCGGCACGGTCACCGACATGGGCTGGCTGGTCGAGCCGGCCGGGCTGGCCCGGCTGCTGGAGCGGATCGCCACCGACTACCCCGGCGTACCACTGATGATCACGGAGAACGGCGGCGCGTTCGCCGACACCGCCCGCACCGAGGACGGCCGGGTGGCCGACGACGACCGGATCGCCTACCTCGACGGGCACCTGCGGGCGGCGCACGAGGCGATCAGCCGGGGAGTGGACCTGCGCGGCTATCTCGTATGGTCTCTGCTGGACAACTTCGAGTGGGCCGAGGGCTACCGGAAGCGGTTCGGGATCGTCCACGTCGACTACCTGACCCAGCGGCGGACCCCGAAGACCAGCGCCCGGTGGTACCAGGAGGTGATCTCCCGGAACGGGCTGTGACGAGGCGGTGGTGACGGGGATGACGACGGCGCAGCGACCCACGCTGGAGGCGGTGGCCCGACGGGCCGGGGTGTCGCGGGCGACCGTGTCACGGGTGGTCAACGGCTCCACCACGGTCGCCGAGCCGATCCGCGCCGCGGTGCACCAGGCCGTGGCCGAGCTGGGGTACGTGCCGAACCTGGCCGCCCGCAGCCTGGTCACCCAGCGGACCGACTCGATCGCGTTGATCATGCCCGAGGCGGCCACCCGGGTCTTCTCCGACGACCAGGTCTTCCCCGGCATCATCCGGGGGGTCAGCCAGGAGCTGGAGGCCGCCGACAAGCAGCTCGTGCTGATGCTCGCCGGCTCGCCGGCCGGGCGGGAGCGGGTGGAGCGCTACACCAGCGGCCGGCACGTCGACGGGGTGCTCTTCGCCTCGCTCCACGGCGCCGACCCGCTCCCCGCCCGCCTCGCCCGGCTGGGGATCCCGGTGGTGTGCAGCGGGCGCGGGCTCGGCGACTCCCCGGTCCCGTACGTCGACGTCGACCACGTCGGCGGGGTGACCCGCGCGGTGCGGTACCTGATCGAGAGCGGCCGGCGGCGGATCGCCACCATCGCCGGCCCGCAGGACATGGTCGCCGGTATCGAACGCCTCACCGGCTACCGGGACACTGTCGTCGCCGCCGGCCTGCCCGAGCTGGTGGCGTACGGCGACTTCACCCGGGAGTCCGGGGCGGCGGCGATGCGGCAGCTGCTCACCGAGCACCCCGACCTGGACGCCGTATTCGCCGCCAGCGACCTGATGGCGCACGCCGCCCTGCGGACGCTCCGCGAGGCCGGACGGCGGGTACCGCAGGACGTGGCCGTGATCGGCTTCGACGACATCGAGACGGCCGCCTACACCGAGCCGCCGCTGACCACCGTCCGGCAGCCGATCCTGGAACTCGGCCGGGCCGGCACCCGCCAGGTGCTGCGGATAGCCGCCGGCGAGACCGTCGAACCCGCTTTGATCCTCCCCACCGAACTGGTGCTGCGCGCCTCCGCCTGACCGATCGACACCGGTCTCGCCGATCGGGCGGTGATCCGGGCACGGGGGTGGGCCCGTTTCCGCGAAACGACGGCGGAGGCGGGCGGAGGCGGGCCGCAAACCGGTGGCCCGCTGGCAGGAGCCGCGCCTACCGTCCAGGTCATGGCCGCAAATCCCCACGTCGTACGCACCGCTTGCCCCGATGACGCGGAAGCCGTCGTCGCGCTCCGCGCGGTCGTCCACCCGTACCTGGTACGGGGTGTCGAGTCGACCCGCCAGATGATCAGCGAGCCAGCGCCGGGAGAGCACTGGACGGCCTTCGTGGCCGAAGTGGACCGGACGGTGGTGGGCTGGGTGTCGGTGTACCGGCACGGACGGACCTCGGTGACCGGCTTCGGCGACGTGAGTATGCTGCACGTCCACCCGGAGCACCGGGGGCGTGGGATCGGAGGTTCGCTGTTCGACGCGGCCCTGGGTCACCTCCGCCCCCTGGGCGTCCGGCAGCTTCGCGCCTTCGTGTCGACCGACTCGCTGCCGTACGCCGAGAAGCGCGGCTTCCACCCCAGCCGCCCGGTGCGGTACTCGGTGCTCGACCTGCGGACCGCGCCCCGGACACCGGCCACCGCCCCCGCCGGGGCACGGCTGCTTCCGTTGACCGAGCTGGAACCGCGCCGCCTGCACGCCGCCCACGTGGCCGCCAGCGCCGACGAGCCGGATGACGTGCCGGCCGACGCCCTCGGCTACGAGAACTGGCGGTACGAGGTCTGGGACAACCTCGGGCTGGACCGTACGGCCAGCACGGCCGTCGAGGTCGACGGTGAACTGGTCGCGTTCAGCCTGGTGAAGCGGGACGGGGACCGGATGTGGTCGGACATGACGGCGACGTTGCCGGCGTACCGGGGCCGGGGCCTGGCCCACCTGGCGAAGCTGGCCGCCCTGCACCGCGCCCACAGGGCCGGCGTGACCCGCGCGTACACCTCGAACGACGAGGCGAACGCGCCGATGCTGGCGGTCAACGCGCGACTCGGCTACCGGCCGGTCGCGAAGCTCTGGTCCTGCCTGCGCGACCTGCCGGCGACGGGCTGAACCGGCCACGCGATGCGCGGCGGGTACGTGGCGGGCGGGGCCACGGCGGGCGGGGCCACGGCGGGCAGGGTCACGGCGGGCGGGGCCACGGCGGGCGGCTGGCCAAATGTTGCTGGCCGAGAGGGTGTCGACGGCCCCGACTCGGACCTCAGGTCCGCAAGGCGTGAGGTGACGGCATCTCCCGGGGCGGTCAGCTCATCGCATCCTTCATCGCGACGAGATGGGCGCGGCTGAGCTCGGCCGCCGCCTGGGCGTCGCCGCCCGCGACGGCGTCCAGCAGGCGTTCGTGGGTGGCTTGGTCGGCGGCGTCTCCGAAACTGCCGCGGATGCGCAGCATCTCGATCATCGCCTGTCTGCTTCGTGGGGTGAAGCCGTCGAACAGCTCGGTGAGGATCGGGTTGTGCGCGGCGATGACGATGCTGCGGTGGAAGGCCGTGTCGGCGTCGACATGCTCCTCGATCCCGGAACGACAGCTCTCGCGCTCGGCCAGGGCGCGGCGCATGGCGCGCAGCTCGACCGGCGTGCGGCGCTGGGCGGCGAGGGCCGCGGCCTCGGTCTCGATCGCGATGCGCGCCTCGATCACCGCGGTGATGTCGGCTCGGCGCAGCACCACGTCCCAGTCCTCCGGCACGTCGAGGGCCGTGACGAACACGCCGGCACCCTGCCGTGAGGCGAGAACACCGCGGCCGGCGAGCTGACGGATCGCCTCACGGACGGTTGAACGCCCCACCCCGAGCTGCGGCGCCAACGTGGTCTCTCCCGGCAGCTTCGCACCCAAGGCCCATTCGCCGGCCCGGATGCGCTCCAACAGCAGCTCCGCCGCCTGATCGGCCAACGGGGCCCGACTGACCTGGACCATCTGCCGCACTTCCTCTCGCTACCGCTCTACTTGTCTGAGGAGTTGTGGTAGATTCTACCCGTGTTCGCATTCGGACTCCTCCTTCTTCGCTGCCACGGCGGGGCCTAGCCAGACCGGCTCCCCGACGTGGAGCCACTACCCGCGCCGGTCTGCCAGCACCTCCTCGAAGAAGGACCCCGACATGACCAGCGCGATGTTCGCCCGCATCTCCACCCCGGCCGGCCCGATCCCCGCGGCCGCGCCAGCCTGGAACCGGCAACGGCACTCGCAGATGCCCTCCCACCGCTACCAGGACGTGTACGCCCGCGTCGACGTCCCGCTCACCGAGCGCGACTGGCCCACCCGGCGCCTGACCGCCGCCCCGCTGTGGGTGCCGGTCGACCTGCGCGACGGCAACCAGGCACTCGCGGAGCCGATGGACCCGCAGCGCAAGCGCCGCTTCTTCGCGCTGATGGTCCAGATGGGCTACAAGGAGATCGAGGTCGGCTACCCCTCCGCCTCGCAAACCGACTACGACTTCGTCCGCCAGATCGCCGAGAGCGACACAGCGCCCGAGGACGTCACGATCGTCGTCTTCACCCCCGCGCGCCGCGACCTCATCGAACGCACCGTGGACTCCATCAAGGGCATCCGTAACCCGGTGGTTGTCCACATGTACACCGCCACCGCGCCCATCTGGCGCACCGTCGTGCTCGGCAAGGAACGCGACGAGCTGCGCGAGCTGATCCTCGCCGGCGGCCGGGACGTGCTCGAGCTCGCCGGGCATCTGCCCGATGTGCGGTTCCAGTTCAGTCCCGAGGTCTTCAACCTCACCGAACCCGACTACGTCATCGAGATCTGCGACGCCATGACCGAGCTGTGGGACGCGGTCCCCGAGCGGCCGGTCATCATCAACCTGCCGGCCACGGTCGAGATCTCGACGCCGAACGTGTACGCCGACCAGATCGAGTACATGCACAGGAACCTCGCCCGCCGCGACGCCGTGATCCTCTCCGTGCACCCGCACAACGACCGGGGCACCGGCATCGCCTGCGCCGAGCTGGCCGTCCTTGCCGGTGCCCAGCGGGTCGAGGGCTGCATCTTCGGCAACGGCGAGCGCACCGGCAACGTCGACATCGCCACCCTGGCACTGAACATGCACGCCCAGGGCATCGACCCGATGATCGACTTCTCCGACATCGACGAGATCCGCCGCACGGTCGAGTACAGCAACCGGATCGAGATCCACCCGCGGCACCCCTACGTCGGAGACCTCGTCCACACCGCGTTCAGCGGCACCCATCAGGACGCCATCAGGAAGGGATTCGCCGAACACCGCGCACGGTCCGCCGCTGAGGGGCGGCCTGCGAGCGAGATCGAGTGGCGGGTGCCCTATCTGCCCATCGACCCCGCCGACATCGGCCGCAGTTACGACGCCGTCATCCGCGTCAACTCGCAATCCGGCAAGGGCGGCATAGCCTACCTGCTGGAGGCCGACTACGGCATCGAACTGCCCCGCCGGCTCCAGATCGACTTCGCCCGCCACGTCCAGCAGCACACCGACGTCACCGGGGCCGAGATCGACGCGCCGCAGCTACTCGAGCTGTTCGAACACAGCTATCTGCGCGCCGACGGCGGCGGCATCGAGCTGATCGAGTTGCAGACCGGGAGCCACGACGGCACCGCCCGCGTACGCGTCGGCATCCGCATCGACGACACCGATCGACAAGGCAGCTACGACAGCGTCGGTCCGGTCGAGGCCGTGACCGAGTTGCTGCGCGAACACGGCATCGCCGTCGAGATCGTCTCCCTGCACCAGACCTCGCTCACCACGGGAAACGACAGCGAAGCGCTCACGCTCATCGAGTACCGTCATGCCAACGGCACGCATTGGGCGGGTGGCCGGGACCGCTCCGTGCTCACCGCGAGCGTGAACGCGGTACTTCGAGCGGCCCGCGCCATCACCACGGCTCTCGCGTCGGCCTGAGTGCGGCCGTGGTGCACCGCGATCCCGGATGGCGGCGGCCGGCGGGTGCACGGCAAAGGCAGCGAGTATGCGCGGCTGTCGCACGAGAAAACGACCACGGCCGTTACGGTCCTCGAACGGCCACCCGCTCGGCGGCGCGGAGGGTGTCCGCGCCGAAGAGCACCAGCCGGGCCTCGGTGACGGTGGCCGGGGTCGCGGCGCGCAGCACCGACAGCGCCTGGCCGACGGCGTCCTCGACCGGCCAGCCGTAGACGCCGGCGGAGATCAGCGGAAAGGCGACCACGGTGGCACCCAGGTCGTCGGCGACCCGGAGACTGTTGGCGTAGCAGTCGCGCAGCAGCGCGGAACGGTCCTCGGTGGGCGACCAGACCGGGCCGACGGTGTGGATCACCCACCGGGCGGGCAGGTCACCGGCGGTGGTGGCGACCGCCTGCCCGGTCGGCAGGCCCCGGCCGTACCGGGAGGCACGCAGCGCCCGGCACTCCGCCAGGACGGCCGGACCGCCCCGGCGGTGGATAGCGCCGTCGACGCCCCCGCCGCCGAGCAGGGACGAGTTCGCGGCGTTGACGATCGCGTCGACCCGCTGCCCGGTGATGTCCCCCTCGACCAGGGTGATCCTCACGGGCGTGCCTCCTGGACGGGCTGGCCGAGGAGGCGTCGGGTCAGCAGCGCCGCGCCGGCCACCGCGGCGGGCATGATGAGCACCGCGCCGAGCGGGATCAGGAAACAGACGAAGACCGCCACCCCGAAGCCGAGCGAGGTCGGCAGGTCGGCCCGGAGCACCCGACGGCGCTCCGGCAGTCGCATGCCACGCCGGTAGAAGGGGGCCCCGACCAGTTCCAGGACGAGGAACCAACCGCCGACGACCGCGCCGACCACGGGGACGACCGTCTGCCCGACCACCGGGACGAACCCGGCCGCGAAGAGCGGGAGGCCCACCAGCACCGAGATCGCGACCAACCGGAGCGAGTCGACGAGGCTGCGGCGCAGCGAACGCCAGAACGGCACCTCCACCTCGCCCGGGGTGCCGCCGTACCGCTGCTCGACCCGCTCGGAGATCTTCTCGTAGAACGGGTCGCCGACGACCAGGGTGACCGCGGTGAAGGTGAGCACCCCGACCAGCCCGCCGATCCCCAGCAGCGCCAGCCCGGCCGTCACCCGCACCAGGTTGCGCGCGGTGTCCGACCAGCCGTCGGCGAACGGGGTGACCAGTGCGGCCAGCTCGTCGACGAAGTACGCCAGTGCGCCGAAGGCGGCCAGGAAGAGCGCACCGGTGATCAACGCGGGCAGGATGCCGAGCAGCATCAACCCGGGGTTGCGGGCGTACAGGCCGAGACCGCGCACGAGCAGCCCGGCCCCGGAGAAGAACCGGCGCACGGCGCCCGTGGCCGGGGCGGCGACCGTCATCGTGTCCACGCACCGGAGCCTATCGGCCGGCACCGGGGTCCACCGGGCGGCCGACGCGCCGGTGTCCACGGTGGCCCTCCGGCCGCAGCGGGGCAGGATGGCCGGGTGCGCGCGTCCCGGTTGATCTCACTGCTCCTGCTGCTCCAGTCGAGGGAGGCGATGACCGCCGCCGAGCTGGCCCGGGAACTGGAGGTCTCCGAACGGACGGTGTACCGGGACGTGCTGGCGCTCTCCGCCGCCGGGGTGCCGATCTACGCGGACCGGGGCCGGACCGGCGGGTACCGGCTGCTCGGCGGGTACCGGACCCGGCTGACCGGGTTGACCCGGCAGGAGGCGGAGGCGCTCTTCCTCGCCGGGCTGCGCGGACCGGCCGGGGACATGGGCCTGGCCGACGCCGTCGCCACCGCCGAGCTGAAGGTGCTGGCGGCCCTTCCCCCGGCGCTGCGGGACGCGTCGGCCCGGACCGGGCAGCGCTTCCATCTCGACGTCCCCGGCTGGTTCCGGCACGCCGCACCACCGGCATGGCTGGCCGAGCTGGCCGGCGCGGTGTGGCGGGACCGGGTGGTCCAGCTGCGGTACCGGCGCGGGGACCGGGAGGTCACCCGCACGGTGCAGCCGTACGGTCTGGTGCTCAAGAGCGGCACCTGGTATCTCGTCGGCCGGATCGGCACCGGGTACCGGACGTACCGGGTGGACCGGGTGGTCGACGTGGTGGTGGGCGGGGACACCTTCGACCGGGACGAGCGCTTCGACCTGGGCGGACACTGGCGGGAGCAGGCCGAGGTGTTCCTCCGGCAGATGCTCGCCGAGCGGGTGACCGTCCGGCTCACCCCGGCGGGGCTGCGCGCGCTGCGGCACGTGGCACACGCCCCGTTCGCGTACGACGAGGCGGTCGCCGGTGCCGGCGAACCGGACGGGCAGGGCCGGGTGGTGACCCGGCTGCCCGTCGAGTCCGTCGAGGTGGCGTACGACATGCTGCTCGCGCTCGGGCCGGAGGTGGAGGTGCTCGACCCGCCCGCCCTGCGGACCCGGATGGCCGCCGCCGCCGACCGGCTCGCCGCGCTCTACCGCGACGACCTCCGGCCGGACGACGGCGGATCCGCCCCGGTCACCGGTGACCCCGCCGGGCGACCGGACGACGGTCAGCGGTAGCCGGTCACGTCGGCCGGCCTACCGGCGTCCTGCACCTCCACGATGTACCGCCAGGCGTCCGGCTGGCTGCCGTCGACGTCGGTGAAGCCGTACACCCGGGCCAACTCGCCGCTGGAGACGGACCTTGCGTTCCAGCGGGCCCGGTCCGGGTCGGCGGCCAGGGCCGCCACGGCCCGCCCGACGAGGGCCGGTGTCTCCGAGATGGCGAAGTGCGGCTCCCGGGCCAGCGCGTCCCGCCAGTTCTCCTCGGTGACCCCGTAGTGCTCCAGCATCATCTCCGACCGCAGCCAGCCCGGAGTGAGCGCGACCGCGGTGGCACCGTGCGGCTTCAGCTCGTGGGCCTGTGCGAACGCCAACCGGTTGACGGCGGTCTTGGCGAGGTCGTAGAAGAACGAGACCCGGTAGTTGCCGTCGTTGTACGCGGTGGTCCCGTCTCCGATCTCCACCACCAGCCCGCCCGGCCGACGGATCAGCAGGGGCAGCGCGAAGTGGCTGGTGACGATGTGCGTGTCGATCGCCAGCCGGAGCGTACGGAGGCCGGCGTCGAGCGGCTGCTCCCAGACCGGCCGGTCCCAGGTGATCAACGGGTCCGCGCCCCAGACGTCGTTGACCAGCACGTCGAGCCGGCCCTGTTCGGCGTCGATCCGGGCGACCAGGTCGCGTACCTGATCGGGTACGAGATGGTCGACGCGGACGGCGATGCCGGTGCCCCCGGCGGCGGTGACCAGGTCGGCGGTCTCCTCGATGGTTTCCGGCCGGTCCAGCTCCGACCGGCCCGCGCGGCTGCTCCGGCCGGTCGCGTAGACCGTCGCCCCGGCCGCGCCGAGCTGCACCGCGATCTGCCGGCCGGCGCCCCGTGTCGCCCCGGCGACCAGCGCGGTCTTCCCTGTCAGCGGTTTCGTCATGCTCCGACCCTGTCAGCGGTACCTGACAGCCGGAGTCGCCTTTTCCCGATGATCGTCAGTCGTTGAGGAACGTCGAGATCCGGTCCCGGAGGTCAGCCCGGTCGGTCCAGAGGACGCCGGGACGGTCGTACACGTGCAGGGTGGCCCCGGGCAACGCGCCGGCCAGCGCCTCCGCGACCTCGACCGGGTGCCGGTCGTCCCCGGTGCAGCCGATGACCAGCGCCGGGGCGGTGACCGCTCGGAGCGCTGCGGCGTCCCGTAGCGGGGCCTGCTCCAGCAGCCCGGCCAGCTCGGCCGCGAGGCCGTCGCGGAGCAGGTGGTCCAGCCGCTGCCGCAGGTACGCCCACCCGGCCGGGGTGTTGCGGACGGCCGGGGGCAGTTCGACCGCGACGACGTCCGCCACGGCCGATGCCTCCCCGCTCTCGACGGCCGTCAGCAGCTCGGCCAGCCACGGACGGGCCCGCGTGTCCCGGGGCCGGTCCAGCACCGCCGGCAGGCAGAAGACCAGCCGCTCGAAGCGTTCCGGGCTCTCCACCAGCAGCCGGCAGAGCGCCCCCGCCCCGAGACTGACCCCGAACGCCCGGGTCGCCCCGCTCAGGTCGGCGACGGCCCGCAGGTCCCGGGCGAGGTCGAGGTAGCTCCACGGACCGGGCGGCGTGTCGGAGCGGCCGTGGCCCCGGAACTGGAAGAAGACCCGGCGGCCGGCCACCGCGCTGCCGAAGGGCCGGGTGGTGGCGATGCCGTTGGCGAGGCCATGGGCGAAGACCGTGGTCGGTTCGCCCGCCCCGGTCACCAGTCGCTCCAGCCGGACGCCGTGCGGGGTGGTGACCAGTTCCGTCTCCGGCTCCGGCAGGGCCGGCCGGCCGGTACGCGGGCCGCCCGGACCGGGCCCCCACGTCCGCGGCCCGCCGTCGGGCGGCGGTGGCCAGCGGAAATCCCTCACCAGAAGCCCTTGCCGTCGGAGAGGTCACGCAGCCCGGTCCGGACGTCGAGCAGGTAGATGAGCCCGGCGGCGATGCCGACCAGTCCGAAGAGGGTGAGCGGGCCGAAGCCGAGCAGGGTGAGCGCCAGGCAGACGGCCAGGATGGCGATCCACCCGCCCTTGGGCAGGGTGCCGATCGCGGCGAACGCGTCGGCGCGCTGGGTGATCGCGTGCACCAGCGCGACGCCCTGCAGGATCAGCGCGAACACGAGCAGGATCAGCTCGATCACGGAACGGACGTCGAGGAAGAAGATCGGCGCGGCGTTGGCCATGTGGGCAAGCTTATGCCCGCGACCCCGGAATCGTCCGACAGGACGGCCGGGGTCGCGGGTGGAGTAACTGTCCGGTTGCCGCCGGGTGCCGTACGCAGCGGGTTGCCGGGGCGGGCCGCCGGATCAGTCGACGGCCGGGCGGCTCCGCTTCGTCGCCTTCGGCAGCTTCGCCGACGGGGTGTCGGTGGTGCTGCCCGCCCTGGTGGCCCGGGTCCGCTTGGCGGCGGCCGGCTTGGCCTCGACCACCTCGGCCACGTCGGCTGGCGTGACGGTCACCTCGGACGCCTCGACGGCGGTCACCTGGGTGACCGGGGCGGTGGCCGCTCCGAGCGCCGCGGCGGGGGCCGCCCCGGATCCGGTGGCGGTGCTGGCCTCGGTGGTCTCGATGTCGGCGTTCACGGTCTCGGCGGCCTCCAGCACACCGGCACCGACGACCCGCTCGCCCCGGGCGACCAGTGCGCCGTACGCGGCCAGCGCCCGCTCCTGGGCGGCCTGGGCGCCAGCCAGGACGACAGCGGCGTTCCGGCCGGCGATCTCGCGCAGCTTGACCAGGTCGAGATCGCCCGGGACCGCCTTCTCGCGGAGGCCGGTGGCGGTGAGGTTGGCGGTCTTCAGCGTCTCGGTGGCCTTCTGCCGCAGCTCGAAGCCGGTCACCACGGCCTTGCCGCCGAGGTCGTTGACCACCCGGCCGCGGAGGTCGTCGACCACGGACGGGAGCTTGCGGAGCTGCTCGAGCGCCAGGTCGCCGGCACCGGCGGCGGCGTAGATCGGAGCAGGGATGCGACTGGTCTTCGGCTGGCTCATGACGGCTCCTCCTCCTCGACCGCCGGGGCGGTCGCCTTCTTCGTGGTCTTCCGGGGGGTGGCGTGTACGCGGGTCCGTCGGGCCGGGCGGTCGCCCGGGGCGGGGGCGGGCCCGGCCTCGGTGACGGCGACCGACTCCAGCACCGCCTCGGTCGGAGTGCCGCTGTCGGTGGTCGGGCCGGTGGCCGCCAGGTTGACCGTGGCCGCCGCGTCGGAGGCCACCCCGGTGCCGGTGGCGGCGGGAGCGCCCGGCTCGGCGACGCTGGTCGCGGCGGGAGCGCCCGGCTCGGCGGCGTTGGTCGCGGCGGGAGCGCCCGGCTCGGCGGCGCTGGTCGCGGCCGGAGCACTCTGCTCGGCGGCGCTGGTCGCCTCGGCGAGCCGGACGTTCTCCCGGCGGAACGTCTCGTAGATCTGGGTGAGCGACTGCTTCTGCGCCATCGTCAGATCCGGGTCGACGGCGATCGCGGCGAGCACCCCCTGCCCCTCGCGGTCGTCGAGCAGTCCGGCCCGCAGGTACATCGCCGGGGTGGAGACCCGCAGCGCACTGGCGAGTTGCTGGAGCACCTCGGCGCTGGGCTTACGCAGACCGCGCTCGATCTGGCTGAGGTACGGGTTGCTCACCCCGGCCTGCTCGGCGAGCTGCCGGAGCGAGATCTTCGCGTTGCGTCGCAGGTCACGGATGAATCCGCCGACGTCGCGGGGAAGGTCCTTCGGGGTGGCCATGCCCCGACGCTAACCCCTTGCGCTAGCTCCTGCAAGCAGAACGCTAACCAAAGTTAGCGACGTCTCAGATCGTTCCGCGGGGCGGACGGGCCGCTCGCCCGCGACCGGCGCGGGCCGGTCCGGTAACGTCCCCCGGTGGCCATGATCGAAGTGAACGGCACCCGACTCGGGTACGACGACACCGGCAAGGGCTCCCCGGTCCTCCTGTTGCACGCGGGGATCGCGGATCGACGGATGTGGCGGGAGCAGGTGCCCGCCCTCGCCACCCGGCATCGGGTGATCGCCCCCGATCTGCGCGGATACGGCGAGTCCGAGCTGCCCCCCACCCCCTTCGCCCACCACACGGACGTGGTCGGCCTCCTCGACGCGCTGGGCGTCGAACGGGCCGCCCTGGTCGGCTGCTCGTTCGGCGGAGCGGTGGCGATCGACACCGCGCTGACCCACCCGGACCGGGTGTCCGCGCTGGCACTCCTCGGCACCGCGGTGACCGGGCACGAG
This sequence comes from Micromonospora inyonensis, assembly GCF_900091415.1. Classification (NCBI taxonomy): domain Bacteria; kingdom Bacillati; phylum Actinomycetota; class Actinomycetes; order Micromonosporales; family Micromonosporaceae; genus Micromonospora; species Micromonospora inyonensis. Next base: position 834,334 of record NZ_FMHU01000001.1, read on the forward strand.
TGGTCCGACGACACGAACGACCTGTGGGACTCCCTGGTCGGCGAGATCGAGCCGGACGACGACGCGGCCGGCGCGGCCGCCGAGGTGCGGTTCTGGGTGGTCGGCCCACACCGGCGGCCGGAGGACGTCGATCCTGCCCTCCTGCGCTTCGCGCACGAGATGGACGAGCGGGCGCTCGCCACCGAACACGCGCTCAGCGCGGTCGACGTGGCCGTACCCGAGCCACCGGCCATCGGACGTCTGCACGAGCTGCGCATGCCGGTTCTGGCCACGGCCGGCGCGGCCGACCTGCCGGACATCGGCCGCCTCGCCGACCTGGTCGCCGCGACCGCGCCGGACGCGACGCGCCTGGCCGACGTACCGGACGCCGCCCACCTGCTCCCGCTGGAACGGCCCGCCGCCGTCAACGCCGCCCTGCTCGACTTCCTCGCGGAAGCCGGGAGGTAGGGCCGGCTACCAGGCCGGACGGACCACGCCGACCGGCACGCCGCCACCGAGCAGCGGAAGTCGGGCGTACTCGTGCAGGATCGGGGCGTCCTGACCGAGCCGGCGCAGGGCAGCCACGAGCACGGGCATCCGGGCGCGGGCCGCCCCATCGTCGATCTTGACGGCGACCGCGCCCACGCCGGGCAGGCCGGCGGCGATGACCCCCTCCGCGCCGATCTTGGCGAGGGTGCCCGGCAGGCCGCGCATCAGTCGGCTGTCCTCCGCCCCGGTACCGCCCACGATCTCGGGGTGGGCGCGCATCGCGTCGGCGACGCCGCGCTCCGGCGTGCCCGGCTCCGCATGCACCAGCCGCAGGTACGCCCGGGCCAGCCCGGTCAGGGACACCGCCAGCACCGGGGCACCGCAGCCGTCCACCCCGACCGCCGCGACCGGCTCTCCGGTGAACTCCTCGACGGTGGCCCGGATCCGCTGTTGCAGCGGGTGCCCCGGAAGCGGGTACCCCTCGATGGGCCAGCCGGCCGCGAGACAGGTGAGCAGCATCCCGGTGTGCTTGCCGGAGCAGTTCATCCCGATCCGGGCGGGGCCACCGCCGGCCAGCAGCACCGCGTTCCGGGCGGCCTCGTCCAGGGGCAGGTCGGGCGGACAGGCCAACGCCGACCTGTCCAGCCCGGCGGAGGCGAGCAGCGCGGCCACCCGGGCGAGGTGGAAGTCCTCCCCGGCGTGGCTGGCCGACACCAGGGCCAGGTCCGCCGGGTCGGTCAGCCGCAGCCCGGCCCGGAGCATGCCGACGGTCTGCATCGGCTTGCTCGCCGACCGGGGGAAAACCGGAGCGGTGACGTCACCGGCGGCGGCGAGGACCGCGCCGGACGCGTCCAGCACCACCACCGAGCCCCGGTGGAGGCCCTCCACGAAACCCGACCGGACCACCTCGGCGAGCAGCGCGCCACCTGCGTACGTCCTCACGGGGTGGAACGGTACCGGTGTCCCGGCCTCCGTCCACCCGGCCCCCACCTGGGACTACACGCCGAGGAGCTGCCGGGCCCCGGTCGGGGTGAGCGGCGGGCGCTGGGCGAGCTGGGCGGCGGCGACCGCGCGGGCGACGAGTTGCATGTTGGACTCGACCGGCTGCCCCTTGGCGTAGGTCACCGTGTCCTCCATGCCGACCCGCAGGTGACCGCCGGTGGCCAGCGAGGCCAGCATCACCGGGATGGTGCTGCGCCCGATGCCGGTGGCCGAGAAGGTGGTGCCCTCCGGCAGGTCCCGCACCGCCTGGCGGCACGCGACCAGCGCCTCGGCGGTGCCCGGCATACCGCCCGGCACGCCCATCACGAAGTCGACGTGCACGTGGCCGCCGGCCGGCAGGCCGTACCTGCCCAGCAGGCGCTGGAGGGCGGTCAGGTGGCCGAGGTCGAAGATCTCGTACTCGGGGACGACGCCGCGCTCCTGCATCCGGGTGTGCAGGTCGACAATGAACTCCCAACGGTTGAGGAAGACGTCGTCGCCGAAGTTGACCGTGCCCATGGTGCAGGAGGCCATGTCCGGTCGGGCGTCGAGCACGGCCAGCCGGACGGCCTCCGGGTCGGTCACCGCGCCACCGGTGGAGAGCTGCACGATCAGGTCGGTGTTCTCCCGCAGCGCGGCGACGGTGTCCCGCAGCCGCCCCGGGTCGAGGGTGGGCTTCGCCTCGTCGTCGCGGATGTGGACGTGGATCACGGCCGCGCCGAGCGCCTCGCACTCCTTGGCGGTCAGCAGCAGTTCGTCGAGGGTCACCGGCAGCGCCGGCACCTCCGCCTTGGCCGACTCGGCACCGGTCGGGGCAACCGTGATCAACGTCCCTGTCGTCATGCCGGCGATCCTAGACCGCTGGTCGGGCCGGGTCGACAACTGCGACTACGGCGTGGGGTCGATGGCGGCGGCCGCCTCGCCCACCAGGAGGGCGGCGTCGTCGGGCACGTTCCGCTTGACCACGGCGAGCGCGACCTGCCCCAGCTCGAAGTGCTGCACGGCGGTCCCGAGGAAGCCGACCGCCCGTCCGTCGGACTGGGTCACCGGGGTGCCGGCGGCCGGGAGCTGGTCGCTGGTCACCCCGTCCAGGTGCAGCAGGACGAGACGACGCGGCGGACGACCCAGGTTGTGCACCCGGGCCACCGTCTCCTGGCCCCGGTAGCAGCCCTTCGCCAGGTGCACGGCCGGGCCGATGAGGTCCACCTCGGCGGGGATCGTCCGGTGGTCGGTGTCCACGCCGACCCGGGCCCGCCGGGCGGCCACCCGCAACGCCTCGTACGCCCACAGGCCGGCCACCGGCACCCCGGCGGCCCGCAGCGTGGCGACCACGTCGTCCATGGTCTCCCGGCCGACGAGCAGGTCCACGCCGAGCGGCCCGCGCCGCGCCCAGCCACCGGCGGGCAGCGGACGGACGTCGTACCGGACGGTGGGGCGGGGCGGCACGGAGCCGGTGGGGAACTTCGGGCCCGGCACCGCGAGGGCGTCCGGTTCGGCGAGCCCGGTCAGGCCGAGCGCGCCGAGCGCCTCGGCGGCGTCCGGGCCGACCAGGGAGAGCAGGGCCCGCTCGGCGGTCGCGTCGCGGGGCTCGACCTTGCTGAAGAAGCGCATCCGCTCCAGGTACGTGAGCAGGCCGGCGGTGGCCCCCGGCTCGGTGTCCAGCCAGGTGGTCCCGCCGTCCTCGGCGACCATCGCATGCTGCTCGACGTGGCCGTGCGGGGAGAGCACGAGCAGTTCGGTGCCCTCGCCCGCGGTCAGGTCGGCCAGGTGCTGGGTGGTGAGGGTGTGCAGCCAGCCGGCACGTTCCTCGCCGGGAACCGCCACCACGCCCCGGTGCGAACGGTCGACCAGGCCGACCCCGGTGGCGAGGGTGCGCTGCTCCCGCAGCGGGTCGCCGTAGTGGGCGGCGACACCGTGGACCCCGGCCGCCCGGTGGGCGGGATCGGGCTGGTCCCGGGTCTCGGTGTCGATGGCCTCGACCGGTACGGCCCCCGCGATCTCGATCATTCCTGCTCCCCGTTTCCGTGCTCGGCGTTCCCGCATTCCCCGCAGACGCCGAAGAGCGCCACGTGCCCGATGTCGGCCTGGAAGCCGCGCTCGGCGGCCAGCCGGTCGGCGACCGGGCGCAGCAGCTCCGGCTCCACCTCGTCGATCCTGCCGCACTCCCGGCAGACCAGGTGGGCGTGCTGGTGCTCACCGGCGGCGTGGAAGGTCGGCGACCCGTGGGAGAGGTGGGTGTGCTTGACCAGCCCCAGCTTCTCCAACAGCTCCAGCGTGCGGTAGATCGTGGTGATGTTGACCCCGGCGGCCACCTCGCGGACGGCGTGGTGCACCTGCTCCGGTGTGGCGTGCCCCAGGTCCAGCACCGCCTGGAGGACCAACTGCCGCTGCGGGGTCAGCCGCAGCCCGCGGGAGCGCAACAGCTCGGCGAGGGAGGCTTCGGACACCGTCCGATCATAGTGCGGCCTCCGCGTGGGTCCGGCCCACGGCGACGGTACGCCGCTACGCTCGGCATCCGTGACCGAACTGAGCGGGACGACGGAACTGACGCACCAGGCGGGACCGCCCCGGGTGGCGGTGCTGGGCCGGGGACTCGTGCCGGCTGGTGAGCCGGTGCTGCGGGGCGACGACCTCGGGGTGCTGCACGGGGACGGGCTGTTCGAGACCATGCACCTGTGGGACGGGCGGCCGTGGCTGGTCGGCGAACACCTGGCCCGGCTGACCCGGGCGGCGAGCCTGCTCGGCCTCCGGCTACCGCCGGCCACCGCGCTGCTCGACCTGCTGGCGGCGGTGACCGTGGACTGGCCGACCGGGGTCGAGGGGTCGCTCCGGCTGGTCTGCACCCGGGGGCCGGAGGGCGTCGGCCCACCGACGGTCTACGCCACGCTGGGCGAGGTGCCGCAGCCGACCCGGCGCGCCCGTCACCTCGGGATCGCGGTGGCGACGCTGCCGCTGGGCGTGACCGCCGACGGCCGCGCCGGCCTGGACTGGCTGCCGGCCGGGTTCAAGTCCACCTCGTACGCGCTGAGCAGCGCCGCGCGCCGGTGGGCGGTCGCGCACGGGGTGGACGACGTGCTCTGGGTCTCCACCGACGGGTACGCCCTGGAAGGGCCGACGGCGAACCTGGTCTGGCTGGAGGGCGACACCCTCTGCACGGTGCCGCCCACCCGGACCGGCATCCTGCCCGGCGTCACCGCCGCCTGGCTGTTGGCACACGCGCACGAGCTGGGGTTCACGTCGGCGGAGCGGATGATCAGCCCCGGCGACCTGCGGGAGGCCGACGCCGCCTGGCTCACCTCGTCGGTACGGGGAGTCGCCGAGATCCGCACCCTGGACGGCATCCCCGGGCACCGCGCCTTCCCGTCCCCGCACACCCGACGGCTCCAGCAGCTCCTCCCCCATCCCTGAGCCCCGCGCCGCCGACGGTTCGTCGACCGTCCGGCCCCGGCCGGGCGTCAGCCCGCGACCCGGGTCAGGCGGGCGGAGAGGTGGGGGGAGAGGGAGTGGCCGACGGCCGCCATCTCCTGGGCGTACAACAGGGCGCCCTCGACGATGCCGAACAGGCGGTGGCCGGCGGTCACCTCCTTGGCGGTGGCGGTGCGCACCACGGCGTCGGTGACGAACTCCAGCTGGGTGCCCCGGCGCTTGCCGATGTGCAGCTCCATGACCCCGGTCGGGACGGTCATCAGGGCCTCCAGCTCGTCGGTCACCCGGTCACCGTCGAGCACCGGACGCCACCAGCCCACCTCCCGACCGGCCGGACGCACCGGCTGGCTCTGCTCGTCGAGGATCCAGGCGCGGGACTCGTAGAACAGGAACGGCCGCCCGTCGTGGCTGATCCGGATCTCCTGGGCGAAGTCGAAGTCCTCGATGCTGGGGAAACCGCCCCGGCCCCGTCCCCGCCACACCCCGACGTACGGCAGCAGGCCGTCCAGCGTGGGGTGCAGCTTCGGCCCGACCCGCAGGTCGTGGCTCTCCTCGTACGGGTACGGGTCGACCGGCGGCGCGTTCAGCCACGGCGGCGGGGCCAGGGGGTTGTCGCTGTCGCTCACCGGACCACCTTCGTTCGCGACTGCGGGGCTCGCAGACCCGACTCACTCCTCGCGCTCACCAATGACCTCTCGAAATGCGTACGGCAACGTAGACCAGGCCACCGGCGAGCGCGCCGAGGCCCGCGACCAGCAGGCTGACGAACCCGATCTCGGTGACCATGGCGGTCATCCTATGCTGGCCCCCATGGCACGTTCTCTCGTCGTCAAGGTGACCGCGGGCGCGGACGCCCCGGAGCGGTGTGCGCAGGCGTTCACGGTCGCCGCCACCGCGGTGGCGGCCGGGGTGGAGGTCTCGCTCTGGCTGACCGGCGAGTCGACCTGGTTCGCCCTTCCCGGCCGGGCGCAGGAGTTCGAGCTGCCCCACTCCGCCCCGCTGGCCGAGCTGCTGCACGTGATCCTCACCTCGGGGCAGGTCACCGCCTGCACCCAGTGCGCCGCCCGTCGGGACATCGGCCCCGGCGACGTGCTGCCGGGGGTACGGATCGCCGGGGCGGCGGTCTTCGTCGAGGAGGCGATGGCCGAGGGCGCCCAGGCGCTGGTCTACTAGCCCGCCCACTGGCCGCCCCCGCCCGCCCGGCCGCCCCCGCCCGCCCGGGTGGGCGCGCACGCGCCGGGCGGCACCGACGGACGAGCGGGCCGCCGATCCTGCCCTGACCTGCCCGGACCGCAGGGGCGGTACAACCTACTCCAACGGCCGGCTGCCCGAAGCGTTCGCCGGCTACGACCGCGACCTGACCGCGCTGGGTCGCAGCCGCACCGACTGACGCGTACGGTCCGGCCGGGGTCTCCGGCTCAGCGGCACGGGGTCGAGGCGGTGACCGCGAGCGGGTCGGCAGCCGGGTGGACCTGCACGGTGACCGGACCGACGCGGTAGGCGTACAGATCAGGGGTGTCGACCAGGGCGGCACCGGCGGCCAGCGGGGCGAGCACGGCCGCCGCCGAGGTCGGGGTCCCCGGGCCGGCGGTGGCCCGCACGGTGCGGGCGCTGCCGCCGCCGGGGCAGGGCGCCGCGACCAGCTCCGGCCCTCCGGCGGACGGGCGGCCCAGTGCCCGCAGGGCTGCGGCGACCGCGCCGGCCTCGGCGTCCGCGCCGGTCACCGGCGTCGGCCCGTACCCGGAACCGAGCGGGCGGCACCCGCTGTCGGCGGTGAGCCGCACGGTGCCCTCCTCGGTCTCCTGACCCCGCACCGTGACGAAATCCCCCGCGTCGGCGCGCAATCGGGAGCCCTCCCGGGTGAGCAGCACGGCGGCGCGGTAGCGGTCCGGCAGCGCCCCGGCGAGCCGGTCCAGCAGGGCGCGCGGCTCCTCGCCGGGGACCCGGACGTCGACCACGCGTTCCAGGGTGCCGCCATCGGCGAACGGCGTGACGCGGCAACCACGCTCGACCACCGGCTTCGCCAGCTCGACGAGTGCCTCCGGACCGGCGGCGGCGACCAGGTCACCGATCGCCCGGTCCACCACCGGACCGGCCTCGGCCAGGGTGCGCTGCTCGCGGACCGTCGGCCCGTCGTCACGTACGGAGAGCCAGGTCAGCGCCGCCAGCAGCAGCGCCCAGAACAGGGTGGCGACGATCAGCCAGCGGGGCCACCCCCGCGCGGGCAGGCTGGGCGGACCACTGGGTGGGGCGTACCCCGTCTGGACAGGACCGGTCACGCGGCCATGGTGTCACGTCGCCCCGGCCCGGCCACGCGGGCGTGACCCGGAGGGTTGTCCGCGGGTTGAACATGTGTGGGGCGCGGCCGGCACCACCGCGCCCCACCACCCGCTCTCGGCCGGCAGCTCACCCCCGCCCGGCGACGGGACCTGCCCTCGGCCCGGACGGCGAGTTCCGGGCCCGGCGACATGCCCCTGCGGACGCTGTAGAGCTGCCCGCACGGACGGGGCAGCTCGAAAGGACCCCGATCGGACACCACCGCCCTGCGATGCCCAGCACGCACTTCGTCGGTCGGTAAGGAGCCGACCGGAGCGGCGGATCTCGGCCGACCTCGACCGGACAACGCGAGTCGGGCCAGCGCAGCGGCGCGGGTCACGCGTGCCGTCAACGGGTCGTGTCCCAGTAGGCCTCCACGTCGTAGAGCAGTCGCACGGGTTCGCCGTTCGTGACGCCGACGAAGACCGGTTCACCGGCCGGGGTACGCCCCCGTCGCCAGACCTCCTTCCGCGCGGCGTCGCGGGACTCCCGATGGATCTTGCCGGCCAGGTGCAGCTCCATGACCCGCCGGGCGGTGGTGCGGTCGCTCTCCAACTGGATCCGCATCAGAGGCATGGCCCTCCCCCTCCACACCGGATCCTCGTACGCCGTTAAGGTAACTTACCAACGTTAAATTGGTCGGGCCCCGGTCCGACAGTTCCGCCCCGGAGCCGGCCGTAGATTTCCACCCGCACACCTGTCTGGAGTCCTGGCGTGACCGACACCGAGTTCGACCAGCCGCACGGCGGCACTTCGGGGGAACGCCGCCGCGCGGACCCCGGCTCGGTGTGGCTGCGCGAGGAACCCGCCCGGTCCCGCCCGACCCCGCTGAGCCGCGAGCGCATCGTCGACGCGGCGGTGACCCTGCTCGACCGGCACGGCATCGACGGCCTGACCATGCGTCGGCTCGCCAATCTGCTCGACGTCACCCCGACCGCGCTCTACTGGCACGTGAAGACCAAGGAGGACGTGCTCGACCTGGCCTTCGACCACGTGTTCGGCGACGTGCCGCTCCCGGCGGCCACCGAAGACTGGCGCGGCGACGCCCGCAGCCTGATCCGTGACTGGCGCGCGGCGATGCTCCGTCACCCGTGGGCTCCGGGCCTGATCGGCCGACCGATGCTCGGTCCGAACGTCCTCGCCCGCACGGAGTACCTGCAATCGGCGCTGACCCGTGGCGGCCTCGCCGACCCCGAACTGACCGTGGCCACCCGCGCGCTGGCCAACTACGTGATCGGCGCGGCGCTCACCGAGGCCACCTGGCGTCGGAGCGCGGACCCCCAGGCACAGTCGCAAGCCCGGCGACACATCACCGCGAACCCTGCCGACTACCCGACGCTCAACTCCTCCGGCCACCTCGACACGGACCGCTGGAGCGACGACGACCTCTTCGAACGCGGCCTGGACCTCATCCTCACGACCACACCGCAACCGAGCATCGAGTAACCACCCCCAGGCTCCAGGCCTCACGCGCCGCGAGAATCCCCGCCGCGGGTTCCTGGCAGCTCAGCTACACGACACGCCGACCGGATTCCACTCCAGCCGGCCACGAGTGCCCGGTCGCGGACCCTCGACGCCCCACCGTCACGGCTTCCGCATCCACGTAACCGGATCGGTAACGAAGACCCCCTTGCCCTGGCGACGGTCGATCACCTCAAGCGCTTCGAGCCGGATGTAGACCTGCTGGATCGTCGAGGCACCGACCTTGTAGTGCTCACAGAGCTGGGCAATGGAGGGAAGTTTGTCACCAGGATTGAGCCGACCGGATCGAACATCATCCATAATCTGGTGGGATATGCGGAGATAATCGGACATAGAAGGCATGGCGCTCCTCGCGTGGCAGTCCGATTTGATCACGACCAGCACGCCATCGACAAGCGACCAAGAAAACACCGTGCGTCATGGTTGACCCTTGCGCATTATGCGCATAAGTTGGCGATGAGGCCTTCCTCGTGTGGCAACGGGCAGGACTCAATCCCCCCGTCGGGGCGGGCCGCGCAACGGCAGGACGGCCCGCCCCGACCCCAGCGACGCATCCCCTGAGCAGGGGCCCTCGGGAAAGGGTGGTCCGACCGTGCGCAACCTGTTCCGACGCTTCCGCCGCAAGTCCCGTCCGAGAGCCGCGACCGGCCGGCACCGGCCACCCGCTCCGGTGCGCCCGGTCGGCGCGAGCAACCCCGGCCGGCACTACCGCTCATCGGCGTACCGGCCGCTGTGTGCGGGGCGGATTCGGGATCGACAGTTTCCGCTGGTCCGGCGGGGCCTGGACCCCGGCGAGGTGACCGCCTTCCTGCACCGGGTGGCCGACGACCTCGCCGCGCTGCACGCGGAACTGGACCAGATCCGCAACGAGAACGCCCGCATCAAGCAGTCGCTGCGGGACTGGCAGTCACGCTTCGCGCCCCGGGTGCACCGGTGAGCGACGACGACCGGCGGTTCGTCGTACACCTGACGGTCGTGGCGGCCGACCTGGCCGCCGCGCACCTGCTGGCCCGCGCGCTCACCCGGTCCCTGGCGTTCCTGCCACAGCTCGTGCTCGGCGAGACGACGGTCTCCGAGGAGGGCGATCCTGCGGCGCAGCAGGCCGTCTTCTGCGACCGACGGCTGCCGCACCGACGACGCTGTGTGCTCCGCCCCGGGCACGCGGAGGACTGCACCCCGCGCCTGCGGCTACCGCCGTGAGCCGCCACCGGTCCGCCGGGGTGTACCAGCGGCGCCGGCCACCCGGACCCGCCCGGGGCCGCACATGCCGGAAGGGGCCGCACATGCCGGAAGGGGCCTCCGGGCACAGTGGAGACCCCTTCCGGCAGCTGAAGGACGCGGGTCAGGCGACCGTCACGGCGACCTCGTTGATGCCCCGGGCGGCGGCGACGGGGGTGTCGCCGTTGCCGTGCCGGGAGAGGGCACGCAGCGTCCACGTGCCCGGCGCGGCGAAGAACCGGAACTGGCCGGCGGCCGAGGTGACCACCTCGGCGGTGAACTCACCGGTCGAGTCGAGCAGCCGGACGTACGCGCCCGGCACGAGCTCGCCCGCCTCGGACCGTACGACGCCGGTGATGACGGTTTCCTTCTCCAGGTCCAGGCTCGCGGGCAGCGGAGCCGCCTGGTCCGGTGCGGCGCAACCGGCAGCGGTGGGTGCGGTCATGGCTCAGGCCTCCCCGGGCTCGTCGCCGAGCGCGACCGGCACGCCGACCAGCGAGCCGTACTCGGTCCAGGATCCGTCGTAGTTCTTCACGTTGCGGTGGCCGAGCAGCTCCTGCAGCACGAACCAGGTGTGCGAGGAGCGCTCGCCGATGCGGCAGTAGGCGATGGTCTCCTTGCCGTCGTCCAGCCCGGCGGCGGCGTAGATCTTGCGCAGCTCGTCGTCGGACTTGAAGGTGCCGTCCTCGTTGGCCGCCTTCGACCACGGGACGCTGATCGCGGTGGGCACGTGCCCGGCCCGCTGCGCCTGCTCCTGCGGCAGGTGGGCGGGGGCGAGCAGCCGGCCGGCGAACTCGTCGGGGCTGCGCACGTCGACCAGGTTCTTGGTGCCGATCGCGGGCACGATCTCGTCGCGGAAGGCCCGGATGGAGTTGTCCGGCTCCTGCGCGACGTACTGGGTCTTCGGGCGCTCGACCTTGTCGGTCACCAGCGGCCGGGCGTCCAGCTCCCACTTCTTGCGACCGCCGTCGAGCAGCTTGACGTCGCCGTGGCCGTAGAGCTTGAAGTACCAGTACGCGTAGGCGGCGAACCAGTTGTTGTTGCCGCCGTACAGGATGACGGTGTCGTCGTTGGCGATGCCCCGCTCGGAGAGCAGCGCCTCGAACTGGCTCTTGTTGACGAAGTCCCGGCGGACCGGGTCCTGGAGGTCGGTCCTCCAGTCGAGCTTGATCGCCCCGGCGATGTGGCCGGTGTCGTACGCCGAGGTGTCCTCGTCTACCTCGACGAAGACGACGCCCGGGGCGTCGATGTTCTTCTCGGCCCATTCGGCCGAGACGAGCGCGGTGTCGCGACTCATCGGATCACTCCCTGGTGAGGGTTGCGGGTGAGTCGACGCGCGGGGAAAGGTCGGTGTCTGCCGCACCGCGCGCGGGACCCAGGATGGACGGATCTCGGGTTGGATGCGACGGCGCCACTGCCGGGCGAACGAGGAGAACCGGGGGTGAGGAGGGAAACCCGCCGGTGGCCGCTACACAGCCGGTTGCAGCTCCGCCGTCAGATGACGGAGCGACACAGGCAGGTGGCCACGCGGCACAGGTCGACCGCGCGCCGTTTGGTGAGGAGCGTCCCCATGACCTGGGAGCCTACCAGCGTTCCCATGCCCCGCCACCGGCCCGACCAGCATCCGGGACGCCTGAGCAGGCGTTCCGGGCGTGGTTCGCACCACACCCGGCGATCCTTCCGGCCCCGCCGGCCGCGGCGCGGCGCGGGCAACGGCCGCCGTGGCCGGCCGCACCGGCCACGGCGCGGCGACTCAGCCGACCGAACTGATCGGTACGTCCCGGGCGTCGGCGGTGACCGCGAGCCCCTCCGGCAGCGGTCGGACCTCCCGCACGGTGAGCTGGAACGGCAGGTCGGGCAGGGGAACGTCGATCGAGATGCTGCGCGCGTAGTTGTTGAGCAGGACCCGGGCCATCGGCACGTTCGGCAGGCCCTCGGCGTCCAGGTCGCTGAAGCGCAGCGCCACCTTGCCCTGTTCGCTGACGCTGACCTCGGCGTTTCCGGTCACCGTCAGCTTCTGCCCGAGGATGTCCACCGGCGCGGTGACCGCCAGCTTGCCGTCCTTCTCGCCGAGCTTGAGACCGGGCCGGTCGAGGAACGCCGCCAGGCTGTCGTAGCTGACCGTTCCGGTGCCGTCGACCCGCTCGGCCACCACGTCACCCTGACCGGAGCGGATGGTGTCCAGCGACGCGGTGACGCCCCGGGCGTCCACGTCGAGTTCCGGCAGGTTGACCGAGTTGCCCTCGACCGTGCCCTGGACGTCGCGCAGCCGGATGGTGATCCGCTCGTACTTCCCGCCGAGCACCTGGGTGAGGAAGGGGAAGCCACCGACCTCGACCTTCGGCGGTTGCGCGCTGGCGTCCTGCTGGGTCAGTTCCTGGCGGACCTGGTCGGCGATGGCGTCCTCGGCGACCCCGGCGGCGATCCGGTCGGCCACCACGACCAGTCCGACCAGTATCAGGAGCAGGACCAGCAGTCCGATGAGGACCTTGCGGCCCCGCCGACGGGGCCGTTCGTCGTAAGCCGGGTGGGCCTCGGTCACGCCGCCTCCACTCTCACGTCCGGTGTCGCCTCGGGGGCACACCGGTGGTACCCGATGGGCCCACGCCTCAACCGTGCGGCAGAGGACGCGGGTCAGAGGAACAGTACGCACACCAGATAGGCGGCCGGTGCGGCGAGGGCGATGCCGCCGAGCGGTCCCTGCATGTGCCGTGCGATCCAGAAGGTGGGCGGCTCGCCGGCCATCAGCCGGCCCGCCTCGGCGTACCCGACGGCGAGGTCGGCCAGCACGGCGGTGGCCGCGGTGACCAGGCCGACCAGTGCGCCGCTGGTCGGGGTGAAGCCGACCAGGAAGCTGCCGAGCACGCTGCCGGCCAGGGTGCCGAGCATCGCGCCGATCACCACGCCGGCCGCGCCCCGGGGCACCTGGGGCGCGAGCCGGGGCCAGGGCAGCACCGCGTCGGTGATCCGCGCCACGGTGAGCGCCAGCGCGGTGGCGGTGAGGCTGACCGTGATGGTCTGGGTGCCGGCCGGGATCCGGCTCAGTGGCAACAGGGTGGCGAAACCGGCCACGCCGGCCACGATGAGCAGGGTGGTGCCGAACGAGTCGGTGAGCCGCCGCCGGTCGACCCGACGGACGAGCTGGCCGAGCAGGGCGACCACCAGATTGCCTGCGGCGACGTAGAGCAGCGGGATCAGCCGGGCTTCAGCCGTCTGTAGCGCGACGGTGTCGGCCACCCCGGCGGTGGCCGCGCCGACCAGGGCGACCACCAGCAGGGCCGGCGGACGGGTCGCCATCGTCCAGGCCAGAACGAAGAGGAGCTGCACGCCGAAGATCACGATGGCGAAGGGCAGCCGGTGGCCGGGGCCGGAGGTCTGCGCGGCGAGGACCAGGCCGAGCCCGAGCAGCACGGCGAAGCCGGCGATGGTCAGCGAGAGCCGCTTGTCGATCTCGACCGGCTCGATCTCCTCCTCGTCGATCTCGTCGTCGGCCTCGTCGTCCGGGCGACGTGCCAACGGATCGCCGGGCCGGAAGCGGCGGGGGCCGCGCCGCTTGCGCGGGCCGACCAGGTCGTCGAGGCCCGGCCCGACCCGCGGCGGGGGGAAACCGGCCGGTGGGCCGTCGTCGGACCAGGGGTCGGGACCGGCGGCGGGAGACGCGGAGGCAAACACGACACGATCGTGCCAGACCCGACCACGTGCGGGGCGGACGCCGTTTCACGGACGTTAAAACCTGTGCCGCAAGTGTGGGCATCCCCGGCAAAGGGGAAACGACTCAGGGGCTGACCACGGGCGATCGGTTAGGCTCGAGCCCTGACCCGCCCGCCAGCGACGCCGGGACCACGAGTTCTCAGCGCCGCGCCCCGCCCTGGGTGCCGTCGCTGGTCGCCTGCGGCTGACCGCCGCCGGGACGGAGGTGATCGTGTGGAGATCCTGCTGCTGGTGACCGCACGCGCAGGTGAACCATCCGCCGTACTGCCGGCACTTGACCTACTGCCCCACTCGGTCCGTACCGCGCCGCGCGACGTGCGGACCCTGGTCGCCGGGCCGAGCCCGGACGCGGTCCTGGTGGACGCCCGTACCGAGCTGAGCGAGGCCCGGGCGACCTGCCGGATGCTGCACGCCACCGGCCTGGGGGTGCCGCTGGTCGCGGTGGTCACCGAGGCCGGGCTGATCGCGCTCAACGCCGACTGGGGGGTCGACGACGTCATCCTCGCCACCGCAGGCCCGGCCGAGGTCGAGGCCCGGCTGCGGCTGGTGGTCGGCCGGTTGAGGAACGCCACCGCCGGAACCGGGGGTTCGATCCGGGCGGGCGAGCTGACCATCGACCCGGACACCTACGCGGCCAAGCTCAAGGGACGCCCGCTCGACCTGACCTACAAGGAGTTCGAGCTGTTGAAGTTCCTCGCCCAGCACCCGGGTCGCGTGTTCACCCGCGACCAGCTCCTGCGCGAGGTCTGGGGATACGACTACTTCGGCGGCACCCGCACGGTCGACGTGCACGTCCGGCGACTGCGCGCCAAGCTCGGCTCGGAGTACGAGTCGATGATCGGCACCGTCCGCCAGGTGGGCTACAAGTTCGTCGTCCCGCCGTCGCGTTCGCTGCCGGACGCCGAGCACGCACCCTTGCCCGCATGACCGATATTCCCCCCTTTTAGGGGTTAGTAGACAAATAGCCCTCTTGTTCGGTTGGCCGGTCCTAGTGTGACTGGCGGACCAGCCGAAGAAGGGGGCGACGGGTGCGCACGACGACCGTACGAGCGACAGGTGGCGTCGTCGTCGACACCTGCGCCGATGGGCGCAACCCGCCCCGCCCGTCGGGTCGTCCCGACGCACCGACCGGCCGGGGCGCCTGATGCCCGCCGTGTCGCCGCCCCGCACCCTGGGGATCGTGGTGCTGGTGGTCGCCGCCTTGCTCGGCTCGGCGTACGCCCTCGGACGCAGCCTGATCGGGCCGGTGGACACCCCGGACGTCACCGCACCGAGCGACCAGCCGCACGTCGCCGACCAGCCACCCGCGACCAACGTGCCTCCGCAACGCACCCCCGGCCCGACGGTGCCGGTGGACGAGCCACCACCCGACGGCACCGACGAGGGCGGCCCCTACGGCACCCGGGCGACCACCGGCACCGGGCAGGTGGCGCTCACCTTCGACGACGGACCGGACCCGGACTACACCCCGCAGGCGCTCGCGGCACTGCGCGCGTACGGGGTGACGGCGACCTTCTGCCTGGTGGGCGAGAACGCGCGGGCCCACCCCGACCTGGTACGCGCGATCGCCGCCGAGGGGCACACCCTCTGCAACCACTCGTGGAACCACGACGTGCTGCTCGGCAGCCGCTCGTACCAGTCGATCCAGGCCGACCTGCTGCGCACCAACGAGGCGATCCGGGCGGCTGTGCCGGGGGCGCGGATCGCGTACTTCCGGCAGCCCGGCGGCGCCTGGACGTACCCGGTGGTGTCGGTGGCCCGGAGCCTCGGCATGGTGTCGCTGCACTGGACGGTCGACCCGGCGGACTGGCGGAAGCCGGGCGCGGCCAGCATCGCCGACACGGTCACCGCCGGCACGGTGCCCGGCTCGATCGTGCTGCTGCACGACGCGGGGGGCGACCGGCAGGGCACCGTGGACGCGCTGTACCGGATCCTGCCCAACCTCACCAGCCGCTTCCAGGTCGTAGCCCTGCCCCCCGACCTGTAACCCGCCGGGGCTTGGTGGTTGGTGGTTGGGCTTGGGCATGGGCTTGGTGTTTGCAGGGGGCCCTTCCTCGACAAAAAGCGGTAACAGGGGGCCCCTCCTACCGCCGGGGGCGGAGGGCGAGAGCAGGAACCGTTACCGTGGCGGGGTGGCAGACGGGGTGCGGGGTGACGCGGTGACGACCGCGCGGGTGGACCGGAACGTGCGACTGGACGCGACCGGGATCGCCGACGTGCTGGCATTGGCACGGATTGCCGGGGACGCCGACGGCGCGGAACCGCTCGACGAGGCGGTGCTGCTCCGGCTGCGGGATCCGCAGGCCGCCGCCGTGCACCTGACCGCGCGGACGCCCGAGGGGCTGCTCGTCGGGTACGCACACCTCGACGTCACCGCGCCGGCCGAGGGGACCGGCCTCGACCTGGTGGTGCACCCGGCGTACCGGCGGCGCGGACTGGGCCGGACGCTCGCCACGGCGGCTCTGTCCGAGGCGGACGCGGCGGCCCCGGTCGGCCGGGCGGCGGTCCGGGCCTGGGCGCACGGCGACCATCCGGCCGCTGCGGCACTCGCCGTCGACCTCGCCTTCGTCCGTGCCCGGGTGCTGTGGCAGATGCGCCGGTCGCTGACCGGGTCGCCGTCCGCACCGCAGCTTCCCGACGGGGTGGCGCTACGCGCCTTCCAACCCGGCTCGGACGACGACGCCTGGCTGGCGCTCAACGCGCGGGCCTTCGCCGACCACCCCGAGCAGGGCCGGTGGACCGCCGACGACCTCCGGCTCCGCCTCGCCGAGCCGTGGTTCGACCCGGCCGGTTTCCTGCTCGCCGTCGAGGAGTCGACCGGGCGCCTGCTCGGTTTCCACTGGACCAAGGTCCACCAGCGGGCGGGCTCGACCCCCATCGGGGAGGTCTACGTGCTCGGGGTGGACCCGACGGCGCACCGGGGCGGGCTGGGCCGGGTGCTCACCGCCGCCGGTCTGGCATACCTGCGCGAGCGGCGGGGCCTGGACCGGGTGATGCTCTACGTGGACGAGTCGAACACCGCGGCGGTGGCGCTCTACCTGCGGCTCGGTTTCGCCCACTGGTGCGCGCACGTCAACTACCACCGGGCCTGACCGCTTCGCCGGCTCGGGCCAGCTTCCACTGCCCGGCCTGCTCCGACGTCATCCAGTAGAAGGTGCCGGCCCGGTCGTCGAGGCTGCCGGTGACGTACCGGTTCATCGGCGGCCCGAGTTCCCGGAAGGTCGGGTGGGCGCGGAGCATCCGGGTCATCCCGGCCAGCGCGCCGCCGAACCGGTGCCGGGAGACGCCCACCTCCACGCAGATCGCCTCCGCCGAGAACCACTCGCCGGGGCGCACGGCGAGTAGGTCGAGGACCTTGAGCACGGTGTCGTGACTCTTCGACCGTCCGGTCGCGAACCGCCGCAGATCCGCCACGGACCACTTGCCGGCGAGTTCCGGTGGTGCCGGCCGGGCGGGTGGCCGGGCCGGCAGGCGGACGTCGCCGCCCTGCCGGTCCAGCTCCGCCAGGAGCGCGGCGACGTGGCGCACGTACGCGACCGGAACGGCGATGTGCACGAGGTCCGCGCCGACGTCGTGAGTGACCACATCACCTTCCTTCGGATCGACGGTTCCGGCCGACGGCCCGGGGAGCCCGGGTCGGCACGGTGCCGGTCAGCCGAAACGTCCGGTGATGTAGTCCTCGGTCCGCTTGTCACCCGGGTTGGTGAAGATCTTCGAGGTCTGGTCGAACTCCACCAGCCGGCCGTGCCGCACCTGCTGCTCGTCCACCTCGGCGGTGAAGAAGGCCGTGTAGTGGCTGACCCGGGCGGCCTGCTGCATGTTGTGGGTGACGATGACGATCGTGTACGACTTCGACAGCTCGTACATCAGGTCCTCGATCTTGCTGGTCGCGATCGGGTCGAGGGCCGAGCAGGGCTCGTCCATCAGGATCACGTCCGGCTTCACCGCAATCGTCCGGGCGATGCAGAGCCGCTGCTGCTGGCCGCCGGAGAGGGCCAGGCCGCTCTTGCGGAGCTTGTCCTTCACCTCGTCCCAGAGGGCCGCGCCGGTCAGCGCCTCCTCGACCTGGTCGTCGAGGTTGCCCTTGATCCCGTTGATCCGCAGCCCGTAGGCCACGTTGTCGTAGATGGACTTCGGGAACGGGTTGGGCTTCTGGAAGACCATGCCGATCCGGCGGCGCACCTGGATCGGGTCGACGCCCTTGGCGTAGATGTCCTGGCCGTGGTACGTCACCGAGCCGGTCACCCGGGCACCGGGGATCAGGTCGTTCATCCGGTTCAGCGAACGCAGGATGGTCGACTTGCCGCAGCCGGACGGCCCGATCATCGCGGTGATCTGGTTCTGCCGGATCGGGATCGTGGTGCCCCGGACGGCCTCGTAGCTGCCGTAGTGGACGCTGACGTCGCGCAGCTCCATGACGGTGGTGTCCCCGGCGGCGTGCGGGCCGGCGTCGCCCCAGCCCTCGCCGGGCGCGCTGATGGCGACGGACGGACGGTGGTCGCTCACGGTGCGGTGCTGGGCCATGGTTCAGCGCTCCTTCAGGGCGAAGCGGTTGGCGATGAGACGGGCGACGACCGTGAACAGGACGACGATCACGATCAGGGTGAGAGCCGCCCCCCAGGCCCGGTCCTGGGCACCGACGAAGGGCTGGCTGGCGTTGCGGAAGATCTGCGCGGGCAGGGCGGTGTTCGTGCCCTCGAAGAGGTTCGGATTGTTCGCGAAGGTGATGCCGGTGACGATGATGATCGGCGCGGTCTCCCCGGCGGCGCGGGCCACCGCGAGCAGCGAGCCGCTGGTGATGCCGGAGATCGCGGCGGGCAGCACGACGGTGAGGATGGTCCGCCACTTACGCGCGCCCAGCGCCAGGCTCGCCTGGCGCAGCTCGTCCGGGACGAGCCGGAGCATCTCCTCGCTGCTGCGGATCACCACGGGGAGCATCAGGCAGGCCAGCGCGAGCGCACCGGCGAAGCCGGACTGCTCGCCGACCAGCAGCACCCAGCCGATGTAGATGAACAGACCCATGACGATCGACGGCACGCCGGTCATCACGTCCGCCATGATCCGGATGATCCGGGCGAGCGGCTTCTGCTTGCCGTACTCGTTGAGGTAGATCGCGCCGAAGACCCCGAGCGGGATCGCCATCAGCGACGCCATGCCGGTGATGATCAGGGTGCCGACGATGGCCGGGCCCATGCCGGGCCCGGAGCGCCGATACGAGTTCGGAATGTCCTCGGTGAGGAAGTCGAGGCTCATCACCCCGCTGCCCCGGCTGATCACCGTCCAGGCGACCAGACCCAGCGGCACCACGGCGAGCAGCACCGCCAGGTAGATACCGCCGCTGGCCAGGTGGTTGACGATCCGGCGGCGGGTGGACAGGGCACGCCCCGACAGGTCGGGGACGACCGGGGTGCGGGTGGCCGGCTCGACGGTGGCGGTCACGCCACGCCTCCCCTCATGCGGGCCTCCGCCCGGCGGACGATCGCCTGGGCGGTGAGGTTGATCGCGACGGTCATCGCGAACAGGACGACGCCGAGCCCGATCAGAGCGGCGGTGAAGGTGCCGGTGGACTCGCCGAACTGCTGCACGATCACGGCGGCCATGGTGTTGCCCGGCTCGAAGAGGTTCGCGGAGATGTTGGTGGCTCCACCGATGACCAGCGCGACGGCGATGGTCTCGCCCATCGCGCGACCCAGGCCGAGCATGACCGCGCCGACGATGCCGCCGAAGCTGTGCGGGAAGACCGCGCCCCGGATCATCTCCCAGCGGGTCGCGCCGAGCGCCAGGGCGGCGTCCTTGTCGGCCTGCGGGACGGTGCCGAAGACCTCACGGCAGATCGAGGTGATGATCGGGGTGACCATGATCGCCAGGATCAGGCCGGCGGTCATGAAGTTCCGGCCGCTGGCCGCCTCGCCGAAGACACTGCCGAGCACCGGGACGCCACCGAACACGTCGTGCAGCCACTGGTAGAACGGCACCAGCTTGGGTGCCAGGACCAGGATGCCCCACAGGCCGAAGACCACCGACGGTACGGCGGCCAGCAGGTCGATGACGGTGATCGCGGCGCCGCGCAGCCGGCGGTGCGCCAGCTCGGTGATGAACAGCGCGATGCCGATCGACACCGGCACGGCGACGACCAGCGCGATCAGCGAGGAGATCGCGGTGCCGTACATGAAGGCCAGCGCGCCGAAGACGGCCTCACCGGCCCCCGGGTTCGGGTCCCAGGTGTCCTCGGTGACGTAGCGGAAACCCATCTCGGCGAACGCCGGCCAGGCCTCCCGCACCGTGGTCACCAGGATGAGCGCGAGGATGGCCAGGACGAGCAGACCGGTGCCGAGCGTCCACCAGGAGAACGCGCGATCGGCGAGAAGGCCGCCCCGCTGTGGCGTCAGGGTCGGCCGGGTGTCGGGTTTGTTCTCTGTGATGGTCACCTTCAACTCCAGTGGCGGCGCGGCTACCCCGGCGGGACGGGACCGGGGTTCCGGTCCCGTCCCGGCGTGGACGGTGCGTTTCTCGGCTCGGATCAGCCCTGGATCTTGTCGAGCTGGGCGAGCGCCTTGTCCTTGAGCGAGGTGGGCAGCGGCGCGAAGTCGACGTCCTTGGCCAGCTCCTGGCCGTCGGTCAGGATGTACTTCACGAAGCCCTTGACCAGCTCGGCCTTCTTGGCGTCGTCGTACTTGGTCTTCACCAGGATGTAGGTCGGGGCGGTGATCGGGTACGCGGCGGCGCCGGCGGCGTTGAGCGGGTTGTAGCTCAGGTCCTCCCTGATCTCCGCGCCCTCCAGGCCGGCGGTCGTGCCCTCCAGCGAGGGAACGACGAACTGGCCGTCCTTGTTCTTGATCGCGGCGAACGTGAGCTGGCTGGCCTTGGCGTCGCTCAGGTCGACGTAGCCGATGCCGCCGTTGGCCTGCTTGACGATCTGGGCCACACCGGTGTTCTTCTCGCCGCCCTGGGTGGTCGACGGCCAGGCCACGGTGTCACCGCTGCCGAGCTTCCAGACGCCCTTGGCGGCGGCGTCCAGGTACTTGGTGAAGTTGTTGGTGGTGCCCGAGCCGTCCGAGCGGTGCGCGACGGTGATCGGGGTGTTCGGCAGGGTCACGCCGGGGTTGTCGGTGGCGATCGCCGGGTCGTTCCAGGTCTTGATGTCGGCCTGGAAGATCTTGGCCAGCGTCTCCGGGCTGAGCTGGAGCTTGTCCACGCCCTTCAGGTTGTAGCTGACGGTGATCGGGGCGGCGACGGTCGGCACGTAGAGGAAGGAGCCGGCGGCGACCCCGTCGCTCTCCTTCACCAGGCTGTCACTGCCGGCGAAGTCGACCAGGTTCTGCCCGAACTGCTTCTTGCCGGTGCCCGAGCCGGTCGCGTTGTAGTTGACCGTGACGTCCGGGGCGACATCCTTGAAGGAGGTGATGACCTCCTGGTAGTAGGCGTCCGGGAAACTGGCACCCGAGGCCTTCAGCTCACCGGAAAGGCTCGCGTACTCGCTTCCGCCGCTCTTGCCGGCGGCGGCGGGGGTGTCGTTGTCGTTGTCGCTGGAGCCACAGCCGGTGAGAGCCAGCGCGGCGAGCGCGACGCCGGCAAGGACGCGCCGGGAGAGCACGTTGCGGTTCACCTCAGAATTGCCTCTCTCTTGGGGTTGGGCCGGACCTCTCGGGGCCTGACCGCTGCCGACGCTAAGCGGGCCAGGTAGCCGGTTCCCCGGAGCTTGGTTAACCGAAGGTGAACAGGTCGCCAGGAGAATGTTGCCGTCGACCGAGGCGCGGTTGTCCGCTATGTGAACGAATCGAGGCGTCTGCGTCCGGCCGCCCGACCACCGGCGCGACCCGTGGTCGTCAGAGGACGCCGCGCGCCATGTCGCCGCCGACCAGGTACGCCACCCGGCGGGCGACGTTGACCGCGTGGTCGGCGAAGCGTTCGTAGTACCGCCCGAGCATCGCCACGTCGATCGCCGCCTGCACCCCGTACGGCCAGGCGTCGGTGAGCACCGTGAAGAGCCGCTCGTACTGCACGTCGAGTTCGTCGTCGTCCAGGCCGAGCTGGATCGCGTCGAGCCGGTCCCGGGTGACCAGGACCAGGGCGGCCTTGTCGGCGATCCGCGCGGTGGTCTCCGCCATCGCGCCGATCAGCGGACGGACCGGCGGCGGGACCACGGGTGCCGGGTGGCGGGCGAGCACGAGCTTCGCGATGTGCGCGGCGAGCGCGTCCATCCGGTGCAGTTCGGTGTTCATCCGCAGCGCGGACAGCACCAGCCGCAGATCGGAGGCGACCGGCTGCTGCCGGACGAGGGCCAGCGGCACCAGCTCGTCGATCCGGCGGTGGGTGGCCGCCCGCTCGGCGACCTCGGCCAGCACCGCCCGCGCCCGGTCCGGGTCGATGTCGAGCAGGGCAACACTGGCCCGGCCGATGGTGCCCGCCGCGTCCCGGCTCACCGTGGCGAGGAGCCCGGAGAGCCGGTCGAGCTGCTCCAGGTGGCTACCCATCGCTCTCTCCCCCCGCCAGGCTCGTCGTCGACCGGTGGGTACCGGCCGCCGATTCGTCAGTCCTGACCACCATCCCCCGCCGTCGGCAGGAAAGCCAGTCGACGCGGTACGACGGCAACGGTGGGGCCGGGAGGGTGCGGCTCACGCGTCCTTCGGAGCTGCCCCGTCCACAGGACCACGCCGCCAGGTCGACCACGGTGCCAGCGTTCCCAGGAGCCCACCTGACGGGTCGAGCCGACCCGCCTATCATGAAAGTTACAAGACGGACAGAACGGGCGGCCGATGACGCCTAGACAGGGCACGCCGCTGCGCGGGGGCGAGGGGCCACACGAGTCCACGATCCTGGATCTGCTCCTGGACCTGGTCTTCGTCTTCGCGCTCAACCGGATCGCCGAAGAGGCCATCCACCACCTGACCGACGAGCAGCACCTCGTCCTGCCCGGGGTCGGCGAGGTGCTGCTGCTGTTCCTGGCCATGTGGCTGGTGTGGTTCTTCGCGGCGTTGTCGGCGAGCAGGTTCGACCCGCGGTGCCCGGAGATCCAGGCGGTGATCTTCTGCATCGCCTTCGGCAGCGTCGTGATGGGAGTCTCGGCACCAGCGGCGTACGACGGGCACGGCGGCTACTTCGTCGGCGCGTACGTGGCGATCCAGGTCGGCCGTCCCCTGGCGTTGGCGCTCTTTCAGCGCAGGCCCGTCCACCAGACCCTCGTCCCACCGCCGATCCCGGCGCGGATCCTCTGTTGGTCCGTGGTCGCCGCCGTGCCGTGGATCGCCGGGGCGGTCGCTCCCACCGGCCTCGCCCGGGGCGGGCTGTGGACGCTCGGGCTGACCATCGAGTACGTCGGACTGGTCCTCGGCTGGCCCACGCCGAGACTGGGCCGCAGCCGCATCCACGACTGGGACCTGGTCGGCGAGTACCTGGCCGACCGCTACCGCCAGTTCTTCATCATCGCCCTCGGCGAGTCGATCCTGCTGAGCGGGCTGGCCTTCAGCAGCAACCCGTTCGGTGCGGGACGAACGGTGGCGTTCGGATGCGCCTTCATCACCACGGCGTTGCTCTGGCGCATCTACTTCTACCGTGCGGGAACGGTGTTGAAGAGCGCCGTCGCCACCGCCACCCAGCCGGCCCGCCTCGTCGCGTACGGATTCGTCACCCATCTGACGATGGTGGTCGGCGTCGTCGCCACCGCGGTCGGCTACGGACTCGTCATCGACCACCCGTACGACATGGCGAACCCGGTGTGGCTCGCCGCCGTCCTCGGCGGACCGGCGCTGTTCCTGGCCGGCCGGGCCCGCTTCGAGTACGACATCTTCGGGCGGGTGTCCCCCGCCCGGATCATCGGCATTCTCGTCCTGGCCGCGATGAGCCCGATCCTGGTCCGGCTGCCACTGCTGACGGCGACCGTCGCCGCCCTGGCCGTCCTGCTGGGCGTCGCCATCGCCGACGCGGTCCGCGCCCACGGCAGGTCGCGGGAGAGTCCCATGCCCCCTCACTGAGCGCGGCGGCGCCGGGCAACGGCGGCACCCGGAGTCGCCTGCCGCCCCCGGCCGGGCAGCGGCCAGCTGGGCCGCGCCCGCCTCCGCCGGTACGGCTCGTCCCCGCCCGTCAGTCCAGCGTGAAGTAGGGCGTGTCGCCGTCGAGGTCGGCCAGGCGGGGCGTGACCGGCGTGGCGGCGTCCCGACCCGCTGCGGCACGGGCCACACCGTCCAGGTCCCCGGCCGCCGCCACCTGCTCCAACGTGAGCAGCGTCGGCGGCAGCATGGTCAACTCCCCCGCCGCCGCCCGGCGCAGCGCGTCCGCCGGGCGGACCCACATCGTGTGGTCCGCCTCCCCCGAGACGTCCCGGGTCCGCTGCCCCTCCGGCAACAGGGCCACGAAGAAGTACGTGTCGAAGCGGCGCGGCTCGAACTCCGGAGTGATCCACCGGCTCCACGGCAGCAGCAGATCCGACCGCAGCGTCAGCCCCCGGCCGGTCAGGAACTCGGCGAAGTGCGTCCGCCGCTTCTCCAGATCGACCCGGGCAGCCTCCCAGTCGTCGCCGCTGACGTCCCCGACCACCGTCGCCGGATCCGGGCCGGCGAGCAGCACTCCCGCCTCCTCGAATGCCTCGCGGGCGGCGGCGCAGACCACCGCCTGGGCCGCCTCCGACGCGACCCCCAGCCGCCCGCCCCACTCGTCGGGGTCGGGGCCGGCCCAGCCCGGGTGCGCCTGCGCGTCCGACGGGTCCACGCCGCCGCCGGGGAAGGCGTACACCCCGCCGAAGGCCATCGCGGCGACCCGGCGGATCACGTACACCTGGAAGCCGTCGGTGGCCGGACGCAGCAGCAGCACGGTGGCCGCAACCCGGGGCACCGCCGGGGTGCCACCCTCGGCGCGGAACCGGCGGGCGTGCTCGACCAGCACGGCCGGGGCGGGAAAGCTGCCGCTGTCGATCGTCATGGCGCGAGCCTAGTTCCCCGCGCGCGGCCCCGACGACCACCGCTGGGTGGTAGCAGGGGACCCCTCCTCCTCAAAAAGCGGTAGCAGGGGACCCCTGCTACCACCAAACCCCCAGCGCCCCGCCTGGGCGGGCGCCGTCGTCCCGGCGGACGGATCGACGGTGCTGCCCGGGGCCGATCTGCGCTAGCGTCCCGTCGCATGACACGTTGGGGCATCCTGGCCACCGGAAACATCGCCGCCCGCTTCGCCGAGGACCTCACGCTGGTGCCGGACGCCGAGCTGGTCGCCGTCGGCTCACGCACCGCCGAGGGCGCCGAGCGCTTCGCCGCGAAGCACGGCGTCGCCCGGGCGTACGGCTCCTGGGCGGAGCTGGCCGCCGATCCCGACCTGGACGTGGTGTACGTCGCCACGCCGCACGCCGCGCACCACCAGGCGACTCTGGCCTGCCTGGACGCCGGTCGCGCGGTGCTGGTGGAGAAGCCGTTCACCCTCGACCTGGCGGACAGCACCGAACTGGTCGAGACCGCGCGCTCCCGTGGCGTCTTCCTGATGGAGGCCATGTGGATGCGGTGCAACCCGCTGATCCTGCGGATGGCGGAGCTGGTCGCCGAGGGGGCGATCGGTACGGTCACCGGGCTCCGGGCCGACTTCAGCATGGAGGGGCCGTTCCCGCCGGAGAGCCGGCTGCGCGCCCTGGCGCTCGGTGGCGGCGCTCTGCTGGACGTGGGTATCTACCCGGTCAGCCTGGCGCACCTGCTGCTCGGCGCGCCCGACCACGTGCGCTCCTGGGCGAAGATCAGTCCCGAGGGCGTGGACGAGAACACCGGCATCGTCCTCGGGTACGACTCCGGGGCGGTCGCCACGCTGAGTTGCGGTCTGCTCGGAGCGAGCGCGGTGACCGCTTCGATCACCGGCACCACCGGCCGGATCGAGCTGCCGTCGCTGTTCTTCCGTCCCGACTCGCTGACCCTGCACCGGTCCGGTCGGGAGCCGGAGACGATCCGCACCGAGCTGGTCGGCAACGGCTACCAGTACGAGGCGATCGAGGTGCAGCGCTGCCTGGCCGAGGGGCTGTTGGAGAGCCCGCTGGTGCCGCACGCGACCACGCTCGAGGTGATGGGCCTGCTGGACGACGTCCGCGCCCAGATCGGCGTGGTGTATCCGGGCCGGTCGTAGCCTCCTCGGGTGGTTGCAGGGGCCCCCTCCTCATCAAAATGCGATAGGAAGGGGCCCCTGCAGACACCCGAGCCGTGCGTCGCAGCACCCGAGCCGTGCCCGGCGGCCTCAGCTGAAGAGGGGGCGGGCCAGGAAGTACATGAGGGCGCCGATGCTGCCGGCGGCCGGGAAGGTGAGGATCCAGGCGCCGACGATGTTGCCGGCCACGCCCCAGCGGACGGCGGAGAGCCGCTTGGTCGCGCCGACACCCATGATCGCCGAGGTGATGGTGTGGGTGGTGGAGATCGGGGCGCCGAGCACCAGGGCGTTGAAGTAGAGCACGCCGCTGGCGACGGTCTCGGCGGCGAAGCCCTCCGGCGGCTTCAGGTCGATGATCTTCCGACCGAGGGTACGGATGATCCGCCAACCACCGGCGTACGTACCGGCGGCGAGCACCGCCGCCGACGTCCAGAACGCCCACTCGGGGATGAAGCCGGGGTCGTCCTGGTATCCACCGACGTAGAGGGCGAGCACCACGATGCCGATGGTCTTGGCGGCGTCCTGCATGCCGTGCCCGACCGACATCGCGGCGGCGGAGGCGGTCTGTGCCCAGCGGAAGCCCCGGTTCAGCTTGCCCGGGTGCCCCTTCCGGAAGATCCACTGCACCGCGATCATCACGATGTAGCCGAGCAGGAAGCCGATCATCGGGGAGAGCACCATCGGGATGATCACGCTCTCGCCGATGCCGCTCCAGAGCACCGTGCCGGAGGCGGCGATGGTCGAGCCGACCAGGCCACCGATGAGCGCGTGCGAGGAGGACGACGGGAGCCCGAAGTACCAGGTGATCAGGTTCCAGGTGATCGCGCCGATCACCCCGGCGAAGACGATGCCGAGACTGGCCGTACCGGTGGGGAGCTTGACCAGGCCGCTGCCGACGGTCTTGGCCACCTCGGCGCCGAAGTGGGCGCCGATGAAGTTGCCGACCGCGGCCATGGCCAGGGCGACCCGGGGTGTCAGCGCCCGGGTGGAGATGCTGGTCGCGATCGCGTTGGCGGCGTCGTGGAAGCCGTTGGTGTAGTCGAACGCCAGGGCCACCGCGATCACCGCCAGCACGGCGATGAGTTCGGGAGTCACAGGATCAGGACTCCTTGACCGCGATGGTCTCGACGGTGTTGGCCACGTGCTCGAAGGCGTCGCAGGCGGCCTCCAGCTCGTCGGCGACCTCCTTCATCTTCAGCACGGTCAGCGCGTCGTACTCGCCGGAGAAGAGGCGGACCAGCAGCATCCGGTACGCCTGGTCGCCGTCGTTCTCCAGCCGGTTGCACTCGATCCAGTAGTCCTCGAGGTCCTTCATCGACTTGAGTCGGGGCATCGCGTCGGCGGTCAGCCGGGCCTGCTGGTCGAGGACGTTGACCAGCTCGTGCATCTCGCGCGGCAGCGACGGCAGTTTGGTGAGGCCGTACAGGTAGAGCAGGTTGCCGACCGCCTCCAGGTGGTCCATCACGTCGTCCAGCAGCGACCCGAGGCGGTAGATGTCCTCCCGGTCGAAGGGGGTGATGAAGGTGGAGTTGATCTTTTTGTACAGATCGTGGGTGATCTGGTCGCTGTCGTGCTCCACCTCGGTCAGGCGCTCACTGACCGACTGGACGTCGACGCCCGGCAGGGCCAGCTCGTTGAGCAGCTCCGTACCCCGCACCAGGTTCTGCGCGGCCCTGGTGAAGAGCTCGTAGAAGGCGCCCTCGGAAGGGCGGAAGGAAAACTTCACAGCACGGACCTCGTCGTGTCGATGGAAGGGTGACGGGCGCCCGGGGAAAGGCACTGCCCAGCGCATGCTAGGGAAGGTTCAGGAGCCGGAAAATGCCGGCCCACCCCGGTCGGACGTCATTCATGCATCGTTCACCTGCCGTTCACCTTCATCCGCCCACCCGGACAGCAGTCGCGCCCGCTCACGCGCGAGATCGACGGTCGGCGGCGGATACCCCAGGTCGAGCGTGGCGAACGTCTCACGTAACAGATGGGCCACCGCCCAGTCGCGGTACCACTTCCGGTCCGCCGGGACGACGTACCAGGGGGCGGCGTCGGTCGCGCAGCGGGTCAGCGCCTCGGCGTACGCGGCCTGGTAGTCGTCCCAGCGGGCGCGGGCGTCGGTGTCGGCGGGATCGTACTTCCAGTGCTTGCTCGGGTCGGTCAGCCGCTGGAGCAGTCGCTCACGCTGCTCGTCCTTCGAGATGTGCAGCATCACCTTGACCAGGGTCACCCCCTCGGCGACCGACTCCTGCTCGAAGGCGTTGATCTCGTCGTAGCGCTGCCGCAGGATCTCCTCCGGGGCCAGCGTCTCGACCCGGCCGATCAGCACGTCCTCGTAGTGCGACCGGTTGAAGATCCCGACGTGTCCGGCGGGCGGCAGGGCCCGGCGGATCCGCCACAGGAAGCGGTGCTGCAACTCCTCGTCGGTCGGCGGCCCGAAGGAGGTGATCCGCAGCCCGAGCGGGTTCATCGCGCCGGCCACCCGCTTCACCGTGCCGTCCTTGCCGCCGCAGTCCATCGCCTGGAGCACCAGCAGCACCCGGCGGTCGTCGGCCGGGTCGGCCTTGACCGAGGCGAAGAGCATCTCCTGCTGTCGCGCCAGCTCCGCGCCGACCAGCCGCACCTGCGCCCGGCACCACGACTTGCGGTCCGGACCGGTCACCGTGGGACCGGGCAGGCCGGGTGTGGCGCGCGGATCGATCGCGGCGAGATCGACCGGGGAGGCGCCACCGGGCGCCACCCGGAGCCGCTGCCGGATCGCACCGCCGGCCGGAGGGACGATGTCGGACACTTCGGGTGCGCTCATCCTGCGATCATCACCCAGGCCGCCGCCGCCCGCCCGTCGAGCGCCGTCTCCGCCACCCGTACGACCCGGCCGGTACGGTTGCCGGCCACCCGGGCGGACCGCGAGCGGCACCGGTACGGCAGGGTGGGGACGGACGGGGACGAGGAGGCGACGTGGACGACCTGGCGACCGGTTTCGAGGCGGAACGGGCACGGCTGACGGCGCTGGCGCACCGGATGCTCGGCAGCCGCGCCGAGGCCGAGGACGCCGTCCAGGAGACCTGGCTGCGGTGCGCCGCCGCGCTCGCCGACCCGGCCGCCCGCGCGCAGATCCACGAGCTGCCCGCCTGGCTGACCACGGTCTGCGCCCGGATCTGCCTGGACGTGCTCCGCTCCGCCCGGCACCGGCGGGAGACCTACCCGGGGCAGTGGTTGCCCGAGCCCGTGGTGACCCCGCTCGCCGACGGCTTCGCACCCGACCCGGTCGAGCGGGTCACCCGCGCCGACCAGGTCGGCACCGCCCTGCTGGTGGTCCTGGAACGGCTCACCCCGGAGCAGCGGGTGGCCCTGGTGCTGCACGACGTCTTCGCCGTGCCGTTCGAGGCGGTCGCGGAGGTGCTCGGGACCACCCCGGCCGCCGCCCGGCAGCTCGCGTCCCGGGCGCGGCGGGCGGTCGACGCGGACGGCGTACCACGGCACCGGGCCGACCGGGCCGAACAGCGCCGGCTGGTCGAGGCGTTCCTCGCCGCCAGTGAGTCCGGCGAGCTGGCCGGCCTGCTCCGGGTGCTCGCGCCCGACGTGGTGCTGGTCGGCGACAGCGGCGGCCACTTCCCGGCGGCCCGGCGGCCGATCCTCGGCGCGGACGCGGTGGCCCGCTTCGTGCTCGGCGTCTTCGGCCCGGACGGCCGGTACGCGGGCCGGACGCGGTTCCGGCCGGTCCTGGTCGACGGCACCGTGGGCCTGTACGGCGAGGTTCCCTACTCCGACGGCCGGACGATCCGCACAGTGATCTCGTTCGCCGTACACGAGGGTCGGATCACCGGGCTGTTCAACCAGCTCAACCCGGATAAGCTGACCGCCTTGCCCCCGCTGTGACGGCTCAGACCACCAGGGCCAGCCACTTGCGGTACGACGTGGCGAACGGCTCGGTGCCGTCCCCCAGCGCCCCGAACAGCCAGCGTGCGGCGGCCTCCGCCGCCGTCACCACGTCCTCCGGGTAGCCGAACCGGACCCGGTGCTCGGCGAACTCGTCCTCGTCGCGCAGCTCGACCAGGCCGGTGGCCCGCCGCCGCACCACGTCCAGGTCGAGGTCGACCAGGTGGACCGTGTCGGTGCCCTCCCACCGGGCCGGGCTGGCGATGTCGCAGTAGACCTCGCTGGTCCGCGGCGGCGGGTTGAACATCCCCGTCCACCAGGCGTGGTGCGGCACCAGCAGGACGAAGGGGATCTGCTCCACCGACGGGCGACCGTGGTAGATCGAGGCGGTGCCGGCGGTGACGCCGAGCCATACGCCCAGGTCGTCCTCGGCGAGCCGCCGGGCCGGGTAGTCGCGGTGGGCGCTGCCGTCGTACTTCCGGTAGATCACACGGACAACGTCGCTCGCCATGAATGGCAGCCTATCCCGTACCCCCCAAGAGACGCTCCACGGAAGGAACCCGCCGACACTGACCGATTCCGGACGGTGACCTCTGACACGAGGTCATCGACGCGAACCGTGTCGTCGGGTACGGGTACGGTCGCACGGTGACTCCGCCGCGCGCCGCCACCAGTTCCGCCAGCTCCCGCACCCGGCGCCGGGGGGCCCGGCCGAGCGGCGCGGAGCTGCTCGAAGCGGCCGTGGGCGCGGTGCCCGGCGGGTCGGCCCGGCCCGGGCAGCAGCAGATGGTCACCGCGATCGAGGAGTGCGTCGCCGCCCGGGAGCACCTGCTGGTGCAGGCCGGCACCGGCACCGGCAAGTCCCTGGGCTACCTCGCCCCGGCGCTGACCGTGGACGGGCCGGTGGTGGTCTCCACCGCCACCCTGGCCCTCCAGTCGCAGCTCGTCGAACGTGACCTGCCCCGGCTCGCCGAGGCGGTCGAGCCGCTGCTCGGTCGCCAGCCGACCTTCGCCGTCCTCAAGGGACGGCACCACTACCTCTGCCTGGCGCGGCTGGACAGCTCCAGTGAGGACGAGCCGGTGGACACCCTCTTCGACGCCCCGGCGGCGGGCTCCGGTGGCACCCGCTGGCTCGGTGAGGCGGGGCGGCTCGGCAAGCAGATCCAGCGGCTGCGGGACTGGGCGATGGAGACCGACACCGGCGACCGCGACGAACTCGACCCGGGCGTGGACGACCAGGCGTGGCGGCTGGTGTCGATGCCGGCGCGGGAGTGCGTCGGCGCCTCCCGTTGTTCGTTCGGCGCGGAGTGCTTTGCCGAGGCCTCGCGGGCGCGGGCCCGGGAGGCGGACATCGTGGTGACCAACCACAGCCTGCTCGCGGTGGACATGCTGGCCGGGCGGCACATCGTGCCGCCGCACAAGCTGCTGATCGTGGACGAGGCCCACGAGCTGGCCGACCGGGTCTCCTCGGCGGCCCAGGCCGAGCTGGTGCCCGAGCTGATCGACCGGGCCGCCCGGCGGGCCCGGCCGCTCCTCAAGCCGGAGGCCGCCGAGGCGCTCGGCGAGGCCGGCGACGCACTGGCGGTGGCGCTGACCGAGGCACCCGCGGGGCGGATCACCAACGGGCTGCCGGGGCCGCTGCGCGAGGCGTGCACCCTGCTGGACGCGGCGACCCGGGCCGCCCTGGACGCGATCGGCGACGTCAAGGCCGACGACCCGGACCCGGTGCGCAAGCAGCAGGCCAAGGCGGTGCTGGACGAACTCTCCACCACCGCGCAGCGGCTACTGGAGGAGGCCGACCACGACGTGGCCTGGGTGGAGAAGCCGGAGAACGGCAACCGGCGGGCCCTGGTGGTCGCGCCGCTCTCCGTCGCCGGCACCCTCGCCACCCACCTGTACGAGGAGCGCACCGTCGTCGCCACCTCGGCCACCCTGACCCTGGGCGGGCGGTTCGACACGGTGGCCCGGGCGCTCGGGCTGGAGGCCCCGCCGGCCACCGCGCCGTCGGCGGCGGCCAGCGCCCTGGCCACCGCCACCCAGCGGCCCGACCGGTCGGCTCCGGGCCGGGCGGGGGCCCCGGCGGACGCCCCGTCGGCCACCGCCGAACCGGCGACCGAGGGGCCGGGCTGGCGGTCGCTCGACGTGGGATCCCCCTTCGACTACGCCCGCCAGGGCATCCTCTACGTGGCCGCGCACCTGCCCCGGCCCAGCGTCTCCGGCCTGCCCGAGGCGGCCGGCGAGGAACTGCTCGCGCTGGTCGGCGCGCTCGGTGGGCGTACCCTTGGGCTCTTCTCGTCGCGACGGGCCGCGCAGCAGGCGGCGGAGCTGCTGCGGGCCCGCACCGACCTGCCGGTCCTGCTCCAGGGTGAGGAGTCCCTACCCCTGCTGGTACGCCGGTTCAAGGAGGAGCGGTCCAGCTGCCTGTTCGGGGTGATGTCGCTCTGGCAGGGGGTGGACGTGCCGGGCGACGCCTGTCAGCTCGTGGTGATCGACCGGCTGCCGTTCCCCCGACCGGACGAACCGCTCGCGGCGGCTCGGGCGGCGGCGGTGGACGCCGGGGGCGGGTCCGGCTTCGCGTCGGTCAGCGTGCCGATCGCCGCGATCCGGCTGGCCCAGGGCGTCGGGCGGCTGATCCGCTCCACCGGTGACCGGGGCGTGGTCGCCGTGCTGGACTCCCGGTTGGAGACGGCCCGTGGGTACGGGTCCTTCCTCCGCCGTTCGCTGCCACCGTTCTGGTACACCACCCGCCCGGAGGTCGCCCGGGGCGCCCTGGAGCGGCTCGGCCGTTCCTGAGGCGAGGCGATACGCCGGCCCCGGGTTCGCGGCGCGGGCGGCTACGGCGCGGGCGGCTACGGGGCCTTGGCGGCGACCACCACCGCGTCCGGCGGGGTGTCCGGCACCGTCCGGGCGGCGAGCCGGCGCACGGCGGTGTTCAGCACCGCGATCAGCGGAACCGACACCAGCGCACCGGTGATCCCGGCCAGCACCACACCGGCGGCGATACCGATGATCACCGCGAGCGGGTGGATGGCCACCGCCCGCCCCATGATCAGCGGCTGGAGGATGTGCCCCTCGACCTGCTGCACGCCGATCACCACGCCGAGGATGATCAGGGCGGTGACCACTCCACTGTCGACCAGGGCCACCAACACCGCGACCGTCCCGGAGAGGGTCGCGCCGACGATCGGGATGAACGCGCCGAGGAAGACCAGCGCCGCCAGCGGGAACGCGAACGGGACGTCGAAGACGACGAGGAAGATGCCGATGCCGACCGCGTCGATGAAGGCCACCAGCACGGTGGCACGGACGTAGGCGACCAGGGTCGACCAGGACGCCTGGCCGGCGTCGTCGACCTTCCAGCGGGCCGCGACCGGCAGCAGCCGGACCAGGAAACGCCAGATGACCCGTCCGTCCCGGAGAAAGAAGAAGGTCGCGAACACCACCAGCAGGGTGCCGGTGAGCAACTCGGCGACGGTCGCGGCGGTGGAGAGCGCGCCGCTGGTCAGCTGGTTGGTGTTGTCGTTCACCCACTGCTGACCCTCGTCGATGTAGCGGTCGAGCTGGCTGTCGCTCATGTGCAGCGGCCCGGTCTTCAACCAGTCCTGGATCTGCCGGACCCCCTGGGACGACTTCTTGCTCAGTTCCGGGACGCCCTTGATGAACTCGTTGACCACCAGGGTCAGCGTGCCGACCACCGCCGCCACCCCGCCCACCAGCACCACCGCCGTCGCGAGCGACCGGGGAAAGCGGGCCCGCAGCAGCCAGCCCACGGCCGGGGCGAGCAGCGCCGAGAGCAGCAGCGCCACGGCCAACGGGATGATCACGATGCGGATCTGGCTGACGATCCTCAGCAGTGCCCAGCCGACCAGCCCGACCACGAGCAGCCGCCACGACCAGGCGGCCCCGATCCGCAGCGCGTGCGGGACGTCCGCGTCGTCCCGGCTGGCGGTGGAGGAGTGCAGTGCCGCCGGGGTCTCCGCGCCGACCACCACCGCCGACGATGGGGCGACCGGCCCCGGGTTGTCCGGCGAGGCGACCCCCGACTCCGGTCCACCCTGCGCGGCGGGGACGGCGTCGGCACGGACGCGGTGGCGTTCCCGACCCGCCCGGACCGCGTCCCGTCCCGACTCGTACGCGTGACGGAGCCGTCCGCGTACCCGTTCCAAGCGGCTCACGCGCACCTCCAGGTAACCAACTGTTGTCATACGGTAACCACTGAACCGGAACCGTCGCCGAGGCCACGGTAGGCACGGTCCGCCACACCTTGCCCCCGCGCCGCACCCGGTAACCACCAGCGGGAGGGCACGCCCGGACACGGTAGCGTTCCTCCCGTGACCGCTGACCAGAATGGTGACCCCGGGCTGCCGATCCGTCTCCTGCACGACCGCGTGCTGGTGCGGCTGGAGGGGAACGAGGGTGAGCGCCGCTCCACCGCCGGCATCGTGATCCCGGCGACCGCGGCCGTGGGCAAGCGTCTCGCCTGGGCGACCGCGGTGGGCGTCGGGCCCAACGTCCGGTCCATCGTCTCCGGCGACCGCGTGCTCTTCGACCCCGACGACCGGTCCGAGGTCGAACTGCACGGCCGAGGTTACGTCCTGCTCCGCGAGCGGGACGTGCACGCCGTCGCCGCCGAACGGGTCGAACCCGACTCGACCGGCCTGTACCTCTAGCTCGACGTCCTCCCCCACCGACCGGGCAGCCGCCCGGTCGGTGCTCGTTTGCGCCCTGCGACGGCGGGAAGCCAGGCACGTCCACGCCCCGGGGAGGGACGATGCCGGTTTTCCTGAAGAAGCTGCTGATCTGGGGAGGCGTCGCCTTCCTGATCTACTTCATGGCGTTCCGGCCGCAGGGGGCGGCAGAGATGTTCAAGGCCATCGGGGTCGCCCTCCTGGCCATCGCCGCCGGCCTGGGCGACTTCCTGAGCAGCCTGCTGACCTGACACCGCCCCCGACGACCAGATCGAGGCCGTCCCGGGGGCGGATCAGCGGTGGGGCGGCCAGGGGGCGACCGGCGGGGGTGGGCCGTACCAGGCGGGAGGACCGGGGAGGTGGACCGGCGGGGGCGGTGGCGCGAGCACCACCGGGATCGGCACCACCGGCTCGTCCGGCGGGTCGACCGGACGCTGCTGGCCGTCCGGGAAACGCAGGTGGTAGCGCTCCCCGTCCCAGATCCCGACCGGGGCGTACGGATCCCGCCCCACGAAGAACGCCCGGTACGCGCTGATCGTGTCCAGCAGGTGCCGCTCCTCGGCGAGGGCCCGCTGCCGGTCGGCCGGACGAGCGTCCAGGCCCCGCCGCATGCCGTCGCGCAGCAGGGCCAGCCGGGTGGCGGAGAACTGGTACTCCCGCATCGCCTTTACCGCGCGGTCGCCCCCGACCCGGCGGGCCCAGCTCCGGGCCGCGTGCCGGCGGCCGAGGCTGCCCAGCGCGGCCACCTCGGGCGGGGTGAGCCAACCGGCACGGACGTAGTCGGGCAGGATGCGCTCGGTCAGCCGGCCCTCCCAGGCCCGCAACCAGACCGCCAGCCCGACCATGGCGAAGAAGATCGGCACCATCACGCCGATGTAGCCGTAGAGGGCGACCAGGGGCTGCCCGATGGCCAGGGACAGCGACGGCAGGAAGTTCCAGGCGCCGTGCAGCATCATCGCCAGCAGCAGCCCGGCGATCGGGGCGAGCACGCGGACCCGACGGTCGGCGGTCCGGGCGGCGATGCCCAGCCCCACCCCGGTCATCGCGGTGAAGAGGGGGTGGGCGAACCCGAAAATCAGGATCCGGACGATGAAGGTCAGCAGGACCTGCTGCGCGCCGGTGGCCGGGCCGTACTCCTCGACACCGGTGCGGTAGCCGTACCCGCCCAGGTAGAGGATGTTCTCCACCATGGCGAACCCGACCGCGGAGAGCCCGCAGTAGACCAGCCCGTCGGTGATGCCGGACCACTCCCGCCGCCGGAAGATCAGCAGCAGGATCGGCCCGAGGGCCTTGGTCAGTTCCTCGATGAACGGGGCGCTGAACACGGCGGTGAGGGTTTCCGGCAGCCCCCAGTCGGCGAACCGGTCGGCGAAGAACCCGTTGACCTCGATCGACGCCGCCGTGGAGACGAACGCCCCCCAGGCGAAGCAGAAGAGAAGGTACTTCAGCGGCTCCGGCTCGTACCGGTCGAGCCACAGGAAACAGGTCACCAGCACCGGGACCGGCAGGATCGCGGCGACCAGGCCGACCAGCAGCGCCTCCGCGCCCAGGCTCTCGCCGAGCGTGAACAGCATGAAGACCGCGCAGGCGGCGATGAGCAGGATCGCGCCGGCCAGCACCACGTACCGCCACCAGGTGCGACGCCGGTACGGCAGCGGCACGCCGGGCGGTCCGCCCAACGGGGTGAGGGCGGGGCTCGGCGGCGAGGGAGCAGCCGGGGTGGCTCCGCCGGACGGGGTGTCGGCCATGCGGTCAGCGTAGCCACCCCGCACCGGACCGGCCGGGCGCATTCGGTACCGGTGACGCGTCCGTCGGACGCGGGTGGCCACCGCGCCACCGGAGCCCGGTGGTCAGGGCGGCGGGGGCGGGGCGGGCCGGGGCGGGGCGGGCCGCCCGGCGCTCTCCTGTTCACCGAAGGAGGCCCGGATCAGTCGGTTGGCCTCCTCCTGTTCCAGGCCGGAGGCGACCATCAGGTCGCTGGCCGTGGTGCGCACCTGCGCCACCACCACGCTGCCGGAGAAGCCCACCCCCTGCGTGTACGCCCGGCCGGCCTCGCTGACCGCGCGCAGGGAGCGTTCCCGGCTGTCCTGCGGTTCCGCCCCGACGGCGAACTCGTGCCGGAGCAGCCGGACCGACTCGGCGAGGTGCCCGATCGCGTCGGGCAGCGGGTCGGGCACCGGTTCCCCGTCCTCGATCATGGTGACCGCCCGGCGGATCAACGTGCCGCTGTTGCGCATCGCCCGGTCGACCGGCACGGCGGCCTCCGCGTAGTGGGCCAGCTCGTCGCGCCGGTGCCAGCGGGCCGGGGAGATGGTGATGGTCTCCTTCGCCCCCTCGATCGCCTCGGCGAAGGCGGTCAGCTCCTCGTGGTTGGCCCGGAGCCGCTCCAGCGCCCCCTGGCACCGGTCCCGGTCCCGGTCCCGGATTCCCTGCGCCGCCCGGTCGAGCTGGTCGGCGAGCAGGTCCAGGGCCGGGCGGGCGGCCCGGTTGATCACGCGGAGTGGGTTGAGCGGCAGCAGCACCGCCGTGACCAGCAGCGCGATGCCACCACCGACGAAGGCATCCACGAACCGGGGGATCTCCAGGTTCTCGGTGGACGGGCTGAGCGTGGCGATCAGCACGGCCGTCGCCGCCGCCTGGATGACCACCGCGGCGCTGCCACCGAGGAAAGTCGAGAGGACGACGGCGAGGATCACCACGAGGGCGAGCTGCCAGGGCCCGGTCCCGAGGAAGTAGATGAGCACGTCGCCGATGAGCACCCCGATGGCCACCCCGAGGATCAGCTCGACCGTCCGGCGCATCCGCTGGCCCACCGAGGCGGCCAGCGTGCCGACCGCCGAGATCGGCGCGAAGACCGGTTCGGGGTTGCCGAGCAGCTCGTGCGCGGCCAGCCAGGCCAACGCCGCCGCCAGCCCGGCCTGCAAGGCGAGCACCATCGCGCTGCGTACCCGGTGCAGCCGGTCGCGGAGAGTGGCGTGCCCCCGGTGCCGCAACTCGGACATGGCGCCGGCGATCCGGGCGCTGTCGACGTCGACCAGCCCGTCCCGTAGCCGCCCGGTGCGATGCCTCAGGACACGGCGACGGTTACGGGCAACAGCCATGGGCGGGACTACCCGCGCCGGGGCGGGTGAATCCTGCCACCGTGCCGCTGGCGGCGGTGGTGCCGCTCGCTCCCCGGGTGTTTGCAGGGGCACCCTGCTCACGCTTTCTGCATTGCAGGGTGCCCCTGCAAACACCTCGTGCCCCTGCAAACATCTCGGCGTACGGCACACTGCATCCGTGGAGACGCTGGTGCGACGGTGGCGGGCGGCGGCCCGGGGAGCGGGTGCCCCGGACACGGACGCGTTGACCCGGGCCGGGGAGGAACTGCTCGCCCGGTGGCGGGAGCCGCAACGGCACTACCACACCGTGACGCACCTGACCGCCGTGCTGGACGTGGTCGACGCGTACGCCGGGCACGCCGACCGGCCCGACCTGGTCCGGCTCGCCGCCTGGTGCCACGACGCGGTCTACGACCCGCACGCCACCGGGGACGCCAACGAGCGCGACAGCGCCGCGCTGGCCGGTACCCTGCTCACCGCTCTGGGGATGCCGGCCGGCGCGGTGGCCGAGGTCGGCCGGCTGGTGCTGCTCACCGCCGGGCACGGGGTCGCCCCCGACGACCGCGACGGGGCCCTGCTCTGCGACGCCGACCTGGCGATCCTCGGGGCCGACCCGCAGCGGTACGACGATTACGCCGCACACGTCCGCCGGGAGTACGCGCACGTGCCCGAACCGGCGTTCCGGGCCGGCCGGGCCCGGGTACTGGCGGGTCTGCTCGCCCTGCCGGCCCTGTTCCGTCTTCCCGAGCCGGCGCAGCGGTGGGAGGCCGCGGCGCGGGCGAACCTGACCCGGGAGCTGGTCGCCCTGCGGTCCGCCGCACGGGCCTGAGGGGGACGCCGGCCGCCCTGCGGTCCGCCGCGCGGGCCGGTCCGGGTGCTGGCCGCACTGTGGTCTGCGAGCTGGGCCGACGCTAACCTCTCCTGCATGCCCGCCACCCCTCTCCTCGACGAACTGCGCGCCGCGCTCGGTGGGACCGCCGTGCTGACCGACCCGGACCTGCTGCGGATGCACCAGCGGGACGAGGCCGACCTCTGCGCCGCCGGTACCCCGCTGGTCGTGGTCCGCCCGCGGGACACCGCAGGGGTGGTCGCGGTGGTCCGCGCGGCGGCGCGGCACGGCGTACCGGTGGTGCCGCAGGGCGCACGGACCGGACTGGCCGGTGCGGCGAACGCGGTCGACGGCGCGGTGGTGCTGAGCACCTCGGCGATGGACGCCATCCTGGAGATCGACCCGGTCAGCCGGCTCGCCGTGGTGCAGCCCGGGGTGGTCAACGCCACCCTGGCCGGCGCGGTCCGCCGGGAGGGGCTCTACTACCCGCCCGACCCGGGCTCCTGGGAGTCGTCCACCATCGGCGGCAACGTCGCCACCAACGCCGGTGGGATGTGCTGCGTGAAGTACGGCGTGACCACCGAGTACGTGCTCGGCCTGGAGGTGGTGCTCGCCACCGGCGAGGTGCTGCGCACCGGGCGGCGCACCGCCAAGGGCGTCGCCGGGTACGACCTGACCCGCCTCTTCGTCGGCTCGGAGGGGACCCTCGGGATCATCACCGAGGTGACCCTGGCGCTGCGCCCCGCCCCGGAGGAGTCGCTGACCCTGGTGGCGGTCTTCGACTCCACCGCCGACGCCGGCACGGCGGTCGCCGGCATCGCCGCGCAGGGGTTGAGCCCGAGCCTGCTGGAACTGCTCGACCGCACCCACCTCGAGGCGATCGAGGCGTACCAGCCGATGGGGCTGCGCACCGACGCCGAGGCGCTGCTGCTCGCGGCGGCCGACACCGGCCCCCGGGCCGCCGAGGACCTGGCCCGGCTGGAGAAGATCTGCGAGGCAGCCGGCGCGTCCGAGGTGTACGTCGCCACCGACGCCGTGGAGGCGGCGGCGCTGCTCCAGGCCCGCCGACTGGCGCACCCGGCGATGGAGGCGTTCGCCGCCCGGTCGTACCCGGAGGGCAACGGCGGTCTGGTGATCGACGACGTGGCGGTGCCGCGCGGCGCGCTCGCCGCGCTGCTCGACGGGGTGGCCCGGATCGCCGCCGAGTGTGACGTGCCGATCGGCGTGGTCGGGCACGCCGGCGACGGCAACATGCACCCCAACATCGTGGTCGACCGGGCCGACCCGGCCAGCCTGGAGCGGGGTCGCCGGGCCTTCGACGAGATCATGCGGCTCGGCCTGGAACTGGGCGGCACCTGCACCGGCGAGCACGGGGTGGGCCTGCTCAAGCGGGAGTGGCTGGCCCGCGAGATCGGCCCGGTCGGCGTCCGGGTGCACCACGCGATCAAGGCGGCGCTCGACCCGGACGGCCTGTTCAACCCGGGCAAGGTGCTCTGACCGCAGGGGCCCGCGGCAGGGTCAGTACGGGGCGGGCAGTCCGCTCAGGTCGCTGTCCGTGCCCCGGTCGGCGGCGAAGCCCCGGACGTCGGGCGCGCCGAGCCGGGCCGCGTCGGCGGTGGCGTCGTCCGGCATCCGCTGCGACTGCCGTTCCGCCTCCACCCGGGCCCGGTAGTGCGCGACCTCGCGGGCCCGCACGTCGGCGTCCCAGCCCAGCACCGCGCCCATCAGCTCGGCCGTGTGCTCCACCGACTCCAGCCCCCGGTGGCTGGTCTCGAAGGAGATCCGGGTACGTCGGGTCAGCACGTCCTCCAGGTGCAGCGCGCCCTCCGCCTGGGCCGCGTAGGTGACCTCGGCGGCCAGGTACTCGGGGGCACCGGCGAGCGGGGCGGCGAGCAGCGGATCCGCCGCGATCAGGGCGAGCAGGTCCAGGGTGAGGCTGCCGTACCGCTCCAGCAGGTGTTCCACCACGCCGACCGGCACCCCGTGGCGGCGGGCCAGGTCGGCCCGGTCCCGCCACATCGCCGCGTACCCGTCCGCGCCGAGCAGCGGCAGGTCGGCGGTGCGGGAGGGCCGGACGTTGCCGAGCCGGCGGGCGGCCCGGTCGACCACGTCGCCGGCCATCACCCGGTACGTCGTGTACTTCCCACCGGCCACCAGCAGCAGCCCGAGCATCGGCTCGACCACGGCGTGCTCGCGGGAGAGCTTCGAGGTGGAATCCGCCTCGCCGGAGAGCAGCGGGCGCAGCCCGGCGTAGACGCCCTCGATGTCGGCGGTGGTCAACGGCTTGTCCAGCACCAGGTTGACCTGCTCCAGCAGGTATTCGATGTCGCGCGCGGAGGCGGCCGGGTGGGACCGGTCCAGCCGCCAGTCCGTGTCGGTGGTGCCGATGATCCAGTGCCCGCCCCACGGGATGACGAAGAGCACCGACGTCGGCGTCCGCAGGATCAGCCCGGCCTCGCCGGTGATCGCCGAGCGGGGCACCACCAGGTGCACCCCCTTGGAGGCGCGGACCCGCACCCCGGGGCGGAGTCCCACGTCGTTGAGCATCCGGGACATGTCGTCGCTCCACACCCCGGTGGCGGCGATGACCGTACGGGCGTGCACCTCGAACTCGGCGCCCGGTGAGCCGGGCGGTGCCTCCAGGTCACGGACCCGCACCCCGGTCACCTCCCGGGCCTGCCGGATCAGACCGACCGCGCGGGCGCTGGTCACCATCGTCGCGCCGAGGCTCGCCGCGGTGCGGGCCAGGGTGACCACCAGTCGGGCGTCGTCCACCTGCCCGTCGAAGTAGCGGATCGCGCCGGCCACCTTGTCGGGCCGCAGGCTGGGGAAGACCCGCCGGGTGCCCTCCCGGGTCAGGTGCCGGTGCAGCGGCATGCCCCGACCGCCGCCGAAGAGGCCGGCGAAGACGTCGTACGCGGCC
Source organism: Micromonospora inyonensis (assembly GCF_900091415.1). Taxonomy (NCBI): domain Bacteria; kingdom Bacillati; phylum Actinomycetota; class Actinomycetes; order Micromonosporales; family Micromonosporaceae; genus Micromonospora; species Micromonospora inyonensis. The sequence goes on from NZ_FMHU01000001.1 coordinate 875,452, forward strand.
ACGCCGGTGCCGTAGTAGGCCCGCCGCCAGGCGCGGGCCGGCAGGTCGCGCACCCCGCCGCCGTCCGGCAGCGGCACCAGGATCGGCACCGGACGGACCAGGTGCGGCGCGAGCCGGGTGGCGAGCAGCCCCCGCTCGGTGAGCGCCTCGTGCACCAGGCCGAACTCCAACTGCTCCAGGTAGCGCAGGCCACCGTGGATCAGCTTGCTCGACCGGCTGGAAGTGCCGGCGGCGAAGTCCCGCGCCTCGACCAGGGCGACCTTGAGGCCCCGGGACGCGGCGTCCAGCGCGGCACCCGCACCCGTCACCCCACCCCCGATGACCAGGACGTCGAACCGTTCGGCCCGAAGCCGGCGCAGGTCGGCGGCCCGCCGGACGGGCGACAGTTGACCGGCGGCGGCACGGGAGATGTTGGGGTCACGCACCCGTTCACGGTAACCGGGACCGACGGTCGGCGGCACGCCGCGGACCCGCCTGCGTACCGTACGGGCATGCAGCCCGTGTACCCGCCCGGTCCTCCCGTACCCCCGTTCGCGGCGGCCCCACCCGGGCCGTTGGCGGTGGTCGCGGCCGTTCTGGCCGGTTGCTGGACGGTCGCGGTGGTCCTGCTCCCCCAGGTCGTCGGGTGGGGTGCCGAGCAGGCGCTGCTCGCCAGCGGGCTCAACCGGCCGGTCTGGCTCTGGCCGGTGGTCTCCCTGGTCACCCTCGTCGCGGTCGGGGTGCCCGCGCTGCTGCTGGCCCTGGTGCCCCGCTCCGGGGCGGTCCGCGCCACCGGCCGGGCCTGGCTCGCCGGGTCGGTGGCGCTCGGCGTGCTCGGGCTGCTCCGGATGGTGCCGGCGGTGCACCACGAGGCGTACCTCGCCGCGCTCGCCCTGGTCGCCGCCCTGACCGCCGTGGTCGCCGCCCGCCTGCTCCGCAGCGACACCCCGGCCCTCGCCGACACCCCGGCCCCCGCCGACGGCCCATCCCCCGGCGGGGTCACCCCGCTCGCGGTCGCCGCCGGCCTGGCCCTGCTGCTGCCCTGGCTCTGGGTGGGCGCACTCGGCGGGCTGCTGGAGACGGTGCTCGCCGCCCTGGCCGCGGCGGCGGTCGGTCTCCTCGCCGGGGTCCTGCTCGACGCCGGGTTCTGGGCCCGCTTCGGTGCCGGTCGGCCCACCCGCCCGGCGCTGCTGGTGCTGTGCGGCGGCCTGGTCGCCGGGGTGACGCTGCTACTGCTCGTCGCCGGCACCGGCCACTCCGGTGCGCAGCTCGCCCCGCTGCTGACCCTCCCACCTGCCGGTTTCGTGCTCGGCGCACTCCAGGTGCCCACCGACCCACGCGGGCGGCCGACCGGCCGCGCCCCGGTGCGGTGGCTGGTCGGGCTGGGTGTGTTCGGTCCGCTGGCCTTCACCGACCCGGAGGAGGTCAGCCTGCTGCTGAGCACCACCCGGGACGTGCCGTTCTGGGTGATGGTCAGCGCCGGGACCGGGCTGGCCGTCGCGCTCGTGCTCGCGGTGGGGTACGGCGTGCTGCTGCCGCGCCGCGTGCCGGGGCGGCGGTTCGCCGTGGCCGCCGTCGCGGTCCTCGCGGTGGCGGGCGCCCTGGTGTACGCCGGCCCGGGCCAGCCGGGGCTGCACGGCGAACGCCTGCTGGTGGTGCTGCGGCAGCAGGCCGACCTGCGGGACGTGCCCGCCACCCCGGGCGTGGCCGGGCGGGACGCCCGGGTCCGCGAGGTCTACCGCCGGCTGGTCGACACCGCCGACCATACCCAGGCCGACCTGCGCCAGGATCTGGACCGGTTGCGACTGGCCCACACCCCGTACTACCTGGTCAACGCGATCGAGGTGGACGGCGGTCCAGCGGTGCGGGCCTGGCTCGCGAGCCGCCCCGAGGTGGACCGGGTGCTGGTCAGCCAACGGTTGCGTCCGCTTCCCGCGCCGGCCGGCACCAGCCGGGGCGACGCCGCCGGCCCCACCGGTCCCGAGTGGAACATCCGTCTGATCGGGGCGGACCGGGTCTGGTCGGAGCTGGACGTGGACGGCTCCGGTATCACCGTGGGCAGCTCGGACTCGGGCGTGGACGCGGGCCACCCGGCGCTTCAGGCCGGGTTCCGGGGCGGCGACGACTCCTGGTACGACCCGTGGGAGGGCAGCCGGTCCCCGCGGGACAAGGGCGGGCACGGCACCCACACCATGGGCAGCGCGGTGGGGCGGAACGGCATCGGGGTCGCGCCCGGCGCGAACTGGACCGGCTGCGTGAACCTCGACCGCAACCTCGGCAGCCCGGCACGTTACCTGGACTGCCTCCAGTTCATGCTGGCCCCGTTCCCGCCCGGCGGTGACCCGTTCACCGACGGCCGGCCCGAGCGGGCCCCACACGTGCTGACCAACTCGTGGGGCTGTCCGACGATCGAGGGCTGCGACCCGCACGTGCTGCGACCGGCCACCGCCGCCTTCGACGCGGCCGGGGTGTTCGTGGTGGCCGCGGCCGGCAACACCGGCCCGTACTGCGGGTCGATCGACGACCCGACGGCACCCTACGCGGACGTGTTCACGGTCGGCGCGGTGGACCGGTCCCGCCGGGTCACCGACTTCTCCAGCCGGGGACCGGTGCCGGGGGTCGCCAAACCGGACCTGGTCGCGCCGGGCGCGGCGGTACGCTCCGCGATGCCCGGCGGCGGGTACTCCGTGCTGGACGGCACGTCGATGGCGACCCCGCAGGTGGCCGGCGTGGTGGCGCTGATGTGGTCGGCCGATCCGGCGCTCGTCGGTGACCTGGACCGCACCCGGAGCATCCTGCGGGAGACCGCCACCCCGGTGGAGACGTCGCCGCAACCGGGCGGGGAGACCGGATCGTGCGGCGGCACCGCCAACGTCGCCGGAGCCGGTCTGGTCGACGCCTACGCCGCCGTCCGCGCCGCCCGGGTGTAAGGAGGGGTCCCTTGTTACCGCTTTTTGTGTAGGAAGGGCCCCCTGCAACCACCCAACCCAACCACCCAACCCACCCCGGCCGGCAGCCGTCGCCGCGGCAGTCGTTCACGTGCTGCCGTGCCATGGCCTAGGGTCGGCGACCATGGACGACGACCGGATCAGCGTGACCGAGCTGACCGACGACCGGCTGCCCGAGGTGGTCGCGCTCTGCCGCCGGGGACTGGACCTCCCCGAGGATGCCGTCGAGGCCGAGGCCATCGTGGACACCCTCTACCGGCGGGCGCGGGTCGGTCGGCCGGTGGTCGGGCTGCTGGCCGTACGCGGTAGGACGCTGGTCGGCGCACTGGTCTGTTCCGTACCCGAGCGGCCGGATCCGCCCGGGACGGCGGCGTACGGGTGCGTGGACCTGGTGGTGGTTGCGCCGGAGGAGCGGCGACGCGGCGTCGGGCGGACGCTGCTGGCGCACGCCGAACGACGGCTCGCCGAGTGGGGCGCGCGGGAGGTGCTGCTCGCCGGAAACCCGCCGTACTACGCCTGGCCGGGCGTTGACGTCCGCTACACCCCGGCGGTCTGCGCCGCGCTGGCGCTGGGCTACCGCCAGGACCGGACCGCCTGGAACATGACCGTCGACCTGTCGTACGACGACTCGCCGGCGCTGCGCTCCACCGCCGGGGCGGAGCAGCGGCTCGCCGCCGCGGGGGTGACGGTACGCCGGGCGCAGCCGGAGGACCTGCCGGCGCTGACCGGGTTCGCCCGGGACACCTTCGGCGGTGTCTGGGACGTCGAGCTGGCCGGCTCGGTGGGGCGTACCGGAGCGGGGTGTCATGCGGCGTGGCGCGACGGCACCGTGGTCGGTTTCGCCGCGTGGGGGTCGTCCCGGCCGAGCTGGTTCGGGCCGATGGGCACCGATCCGACGGCGGCCGGTTCGGGGATCGGCGGCGTGCTGCTGCGGCGGTGCCTGCGTGATCAGCGGGACGCCGGGATCGCACACGCCCAGATCGGCTGGGTGGGGCCGGTGCCGTTCTACGTGGGTAGCGCCGGTGCCCGGATCGAGCGGGTCTTCCTGCTCTACCGAAAGGACATCAGCTCCTAAAGCCCCCAACAACAGGCACGGATCCGAATAGTCCCGTTCCACCCCGGGCCACGCCCTGGACCTCCTACCGTTTCGGCAGGAGGAGGCAGTCATGAGGATGGACGACGAACCTGCCGACGACACCGCGCCGCTCGTCTGGGCACCCGTCGGCGACCCGCCCGGCCACCTACCGCTCGACTGGCTGGACTACGGCGACGCCGAACAACTGGTGGAGATGTCGGCCCCCGCCGAGCCGCCGTCCGGGGAACCGGTGGAGATGGTGGACGCGCCCCTCGGGGCCGACCCGCCGGACGACCGTCCGGGCCGACGACGGCCCCTGCCGACGTGACCGGACCGGGACTTGAGGCCGGTGCGGCGAGGAGCACGATCGGCCGGGTGGACACCCGGGCCGGGCAAGGCGGAAGGGGCGGACCGCTGACGCGGTCCGCCCCTTCGGCGTGTGTCGGAACCGGACTCAGAAGTCCATGTCCCCGCCACCCGGGCCAGCCGGGGCGGCCGGGGCCTTCTCCGGCTTGTCGGCCACGACGGCCTCGGTGGTGAGGAAGAGCGCCGCGATCGAGGCGGCGTTCTGCAGCGCCGACCGGGTCACCTTGGCCGGGTCGATGATGCCCGCCGCCAGCAGGTCGACGTACTCACCGGTCGCGGCGTTGAGGCCGTGACCCGCGTCGAGGTTGCGGACCCGCTCCACCACGACGCCGCCCTCGAGGCCGGCGTTGACGGCGATCTGCCGCAGCGGGGCGTCCAGCGCGATCTTGACGATCTGCGCACCGGTCGCCTCGTCGCCGACCAGGTCCAGCTTGTCGAAGGCGGTCTTGCCGGCCTGCACCAGCGCGACACCACCACCCGGGACGATGCCCTCCTCGACGGCGGCCTTCGCGTTACGGACGGCGTCCTCGATGCGGTGCTTGCGCTCCTTCAGCTCGACCTCGGTGGCCGCGCCGACCTTGATCACCGCAACGCCACCGGCCAGCTTGGCCAGCCGCTCCTGCAGCTTCTCGCGGTCGTAGTCGGAGTCGCTCTTGTCGATCTCGGCCCGGATCTGGTTGACCCGGCCCTGGATCTGCTCGGCGTCGCCGGCACCGTCGACGATGGTGGTCTCGTCCTTGGTCACCACGACCTTGCGGGCGCGGCCCAGCATGTCGACGCCGACGGCGTCCAGCTTGAGGCCGACCTCCTCGCTGATGACCTGGCCACCGGTGAGGATGGCGATGTCGCCCAGCATGGCCTTGCGGCGGTCACCGAAGCCCGGCGCCTTGACGGCGACCGACTTGAAGGTGCCCCGGACCTTGTTGACGACGAGGGTGGCCAGGGCCTCGCCCTCGATGTCCTCGGCGATGATCAGCAGCGGCTTGCCGCCCTGCATGACCTTCTCCAGGATCGGGAGCAGGTCCTTCACCGACGAGATCTTGCTGTTGACGATCAGGATGTACGGGTCGTCGAAGACGGCCTCCATACGCTCCGGGTCGGTCATGAAGTACGCGGAGATGTAGCCCTTGTCGAAGCGCATGCCCTCGGTGAGCTCAAGCTCCAGGCCGAAGGTGTTGCTCTCCTCGACGGTGATGACACCTTCCTTGCCGACCTTGTCCATCGCCTCGGCGATGATCTCGCCGACGCTGGTGTCACCAGCCGAGATGGAGGCGGTGGAGGCGATCTGCTCCTTGGTCTCCACGTCCTTGGCGAGCTTGGACAGCTCCTCCGAGACGTTCGCGACCGCGGCCTCGATACCCCGCTTCAGGGCAATCGGGTTGGCGCCGGCGGCCACGTTGCGCAGACCCTCGCGGACGAGGGCCTGGGCCAGGACGGTCGCCGTCGTCGTGCCGTCACCGGCCACGTCGTCGGTCTTCTTGGCGACCTCCTTGACCAGCTCGGCGCCGATCTTCTCGTACGGGTCCTCGAGCTCGATCTCCTTGGCGATGCTCACACCATCGTTGGTGATGGTGGGGGCACCCCACTTCTTCTCGAGCACGACGTTGCGGCCCTTGGGGCCGAGCGTCACCTTCACGGCGTCGGCGAGCTGGTTCATGCCCCGCTCGAGGCCGCGACGGGCCTCCTCGTCGAACGCGATCATCTTGGCCATACGGCGTTGTCCTCCTGGACACTCACGGGCCACCCGAGTGTGTGTCCCGGATGGGCCGCCTGGTGTACGCACCTTGGGACGTCGCCACCTGGCGACGACGACGTCTCCTCGGCCGGGCCGGATAGCCCGCGACGACCGGCCATGTGCCACGCTGCTCGATGCCGCGTGACCGTGGCCCTACCGCCCCGACCATTGGCACTCGCGCCATGCGAGTGCCAATGACTTGTTTAGCACTCTCCCCTGCCGAGTGCAAGCACGATGCCTCCGCCGGGCGCTCTCACCGGCGGCCCCACACCGCGCCGGACGCGAGAGGGCCATGAGTCAGACGAACGGGTCGACTTTCCGGGACACGTCCAGTTCATGATCGACGCGGCGAGGGGCAAGAGGGGAGGGCGCCGGACGGGCGGACACCCCAACGGCGGAACACCCCGGACGAGCGAGGCCCGGGAAGCCGAGAGGCCCGGGGAGACGCGAGAGGCCGGGGAGACGCGAGAGGCCGGGGAGACGCGAGAGGCCGGGGAGACGCGAGAGGCCGGGGAGACGCGAGAGGCCGGGAAGACGCGAGAGGCCCGGGGTCCGCCGCACATCGGGGCGTCCGCACGGAGGGACGCCCCGATATGCCGCAGTTCACGTCGGGTCGGCGACTCAGCGAGCCGCCGAGACGGATTGGTGGACGGGGGCGCGCCCGGCTCCGAAGGGTCGGATCCGGGCAGGCCCGGAGGGGACGGGTCGACCGTGGCCCCGCCGGCAGACTGCGCGCCGGAGCAGCGTGGCGTTCCCGGTCGTGGCGGCGGCACGGCAGCGTCGCCTCCACGTGGTCGGCTCAGGCGATGACGCGCACCCGCTCGGCCTGCGGACCCTTCTGCCCCTGAGCGATCTCGAACTCGACCCGCTGCCCGTCGTCCAGCGCCTTGTAGCCGTCCATCTCGATCGCGGAGAAGTGGACGAAGACGTCCTGCCCTCCGTCGACGGCGATGAAGCCGTAGCCCTTTTCGGCGTTGAACCACTTGACGGTGCCTTGCGCCACGGTGCACTTCCTCACTTCGCTGGGCGACACGCAACCCCCGACACCGACCCGACCGGCATCGGGATCACCGCTTTCCGCACCGGCCCGGAGCGGCCGATGTTCGGTGACCGAAATCGCACGCTACACGAAGCGTGACCGCAGCGCACGATCACAAAACGGGGCATAACGGGCGGCTGTCGACCCGGAATCACATTGGCGACCATCATTGCGGTAGGCATTCGGACATGACGCGGAATCCGGCCGGTTCGACAGCACGCGTACCCGCCGTCCGCCGGGTCCGCCCGACCGACGCCGCACGAATGCGGGCCCTGCGCCTGGAGATGCTCGCGGACGCTCCGCTGGCCTTCCTGGAGACCCTCGCGGACGCCGCCGCCCGTCCGCACGGCGAGTTCGCCGCCCGGATCGCGTACACCTCGACCGGCCCGCACACCGCGCAGTTCGTCGCCGATCCCGACGGTCGCCTGGTCGGCCACGCCGGGGGCGTCGCCTCGCCGCACGAGGCGGGCCTGACCGTGGTGTTCGGGGTCTACGTCACCCCCGCCTGGCGCGGCACCGGGCTGCTCGCCGCCCTGATCGACGGGGTAGGGGCCTGGTCCCGGGCGTGCGGACGCCCGGAACTCATGCTGGAGGTGGTGATCGGCAACGACCGGGCCTACCGGTCGTACCTGCGGCTGGGCTTCACCGACACCGGGGTACGCGTACCGCACCCCACGATCCCGTCGATGCGCGAACTCCAGATGCGCCGACCCGCCTGAGGGAGCGCGCCGAGCCGCCTGAGGTGGTTGCAGGGAGCCCCTCCTACCAAAAAACGGTAGGAAGGGTCCCCTGCAAACAACCAACCCCGGTCAGGCGGTGTGGCGACGGCTCTGCACGACGCGGAACCGGTTCGCCACGTACGCGCCGTCGGTCAGGGCGGCGTTGGCGGCCGGGTTGGCGCCGCTGGCGTGGAAGTCGGAATACGCCGCCGACTGGTTGACGAAGACCCCTCCGGTCAGGTTGCAGGACAGGTGCACCCCGACCTCGACCGCCGTCGCCTCGGCCGCGTCGAGCACCGCCTCGTCGGTGGAGTAGACGGCGGCGGTCAGCGCGCCCTTCCGTCCGACCGTGGTGCGGAGGATCTCCAGGCTCTGCGCGGTCGAGCCGGTGGCGATCACGAACGAGATGGGACCGAACCACTCCCGGCCGTAGGTCGTGGTCGCGTCCGCGCCGAGCTTGACGATGGTCGGCGTACGGACCACCGCGTCGGGGTGTGCCGGGTGCGCCAACGGACGCGACTCCAGCACGACGTCACCGAGCTTGGCCGCCTCGTCCAGCCGCTCCAGCACGCCGTCGTTGACGATCGCGCCGGTCAGCTCGACGGCGCGGGCCGGGTCGGCGGTGAGCTTGCCGACCGCCCCGGCGATCCCGGCGGCGACCTCGTCGAAGCTCTTGTGCCCCTGGTCGGTGGTGATACCGCCGGCCGGGACGAGGATGTTCTGGGAAGTGGTGCACATCTGGCCGCTGTACAGGGTCAGCGTGAAACCGAGGTTGCGGCACAGGCCGGCGAAGTCGTCGGTGGAGTCGATCACCACCGTGTTCAGCCCGGCCTTCTCGGTGTAGACCGAGGCCTGGCGGGCGTGCTGTTCCAGCCAGTCGCCGTACTCGGTGGAGCCGGTGAAGTCGACGATCTTCACGGCCGGGTGCAGGGCCAGGTCGGAGGCGAGCTTCTCGCCGGGGGCCTCCGCGGCGAGCAGCACCAGGTTCGGGTCGAACCCGGCCTCGGCGAGCACCTCCCGGGCCACCTGGACGGTGATCGCCAGCGGCAGCACCGCGCGCGGGTGCGGCTTCACGAGCACCGGGTTGCCGGTGACCAGCGAGGCGAAGAGACCGGGGTACGAGTTCCAGGTCGGGAAGGTGTTGCAGCCGATCACCAGCGCGACCCCGCGGGGCACCACGTGGAACGTCTTGGTCATCCGCAGCGGATCGCCCTTGCCGGCCGGCTTCTCCCACCGGGCCGTCGCCGGGTGCCGGGTCATTTCCGCGTACGCGTACGCGATCGCCTCCAGCGCCCGGTCGAGCGCGTGCGCCCCGCCGGCCTGGAACGCCATCACGAAGGCCTGCCCGCTGGTGTACTGCACCGCGTTGGCCAGCTCGAAGATGCGCTTGTGCAGGCGGGACAGGATCTCCAGGCAGACCCCGGCACGGGCCTGCGGGCCGGCGTCCCGCCAGGCGGGCAGGGCGGCGGAGGCGACGGTCACCAGCTCGTCGACCCGGGCGTGCGGGTAGCGCACGCCCAGCGGCACCCCGAACGGGCTCGCCTCGGTGGCGACCCGCTCGCCGGTGCCCGGCTGGTCGAGGGGGAAATCGCCGTCCAGGTACGCCTCGAAGGCGGCCCGCCCGTCGGCCGCGGCGGTCTCGCCGTACACGCGGGGACTGGGGGACTCGGGGTAGGCGGACCAGTACCCGCGCTCGGAGATCGCGGTCAGCGCGCGGGCGAGGGTGTCGGCGTGCGTGGCGTACAGGGGATGCGGGGTCTCCGTCATGCCCGCCATCATGCCGTAGCCCGGGACCGGTCGGTAGGAGCCGCCGGGTGGCCGCGTTCGACCCGACGGCGCATCCTGGAGCCGTGCGGCAGCGGACGCGGACCACGCTCACCTGGCTCAACGGCACCACGCCGGTCGGCCTGGCGCTGGCGGTGCTGGCCCGCACCACCCGGCGGCGCACGCCGGACGGGCTGGTCGTCGCCGGGGGGTACCGGCTGCCGGTGCCGAGGCAGGCGTGCTTCACGGTCGGCGCGGTGGTGCTGACCCGCCGCCCACCCGAGTGGCTGCTGCACCCGGACCGCGCCGACCTGCTCGGCCACGAGCGGCGGCACACCGGCCAGTACGCGCTGCTCGGGCCGCTCTTCTGGCCGGCGTACTGGCTCGCCTGTGCCTGGTCGTACGCGTTGACCGGCGGCTACGGTCCGGGCAACGTCTTCGAGCGGCGGGCCGGCCTGGCCGCCGGCGGATACCCCGAGCCGACCCTACGCCCCTGGGCGGCGGCACTGCGCCCTGCGGCGCCGGGCCAGGGCACCGCCGGGCGGGGGCCGGGCGGGGAGGCCGCGCTCAGAGGTCGAGCTGCCAGTTCGTCCAGGCGTCGACGGGACGGAACCCGAGCTGCTCGTTGATGGCGATCATGTGACGGTTGTCGGCGGCGTTCCAGGTGTCGATCTCCCGCAGCTCCGGCTCGTGCGCCAGCACGTACCGCAGGTTTTCGATCTTGGCTAGCAGGCCGAGCCGGCGCCCACGGTGCTCCGGATCCACGATGGTGATCTGCTGATCGGCGTGCCGTGGGATGGACGGCAGGACGATGATCATCGTCCAGGCGACCAGCCGGCCACTCTCCTCGTGCACCACGCCGCAGTGGTACGGGGCCCGGCCCCGGGCCGCCAGCGCGCGCTCGATGCCCCGGACCCGGTCCGCGTCGACGTGGTCCGGCTCGATCACCAGGTCTCCCGTCGGGGAATCGAGCACGAGCCGACTGTCGAGGTAACCGACGTCGGCGACGTACGCCTCGGGGGTCTCCGCCTGCCAGGTGATCGTGCGGTACCCGGTGGCCCGCTCGCGCGCGTCGGCCAGCAGCGCGCCGAGGGCGGCGTGGTCCAGCCGGTCGACCACGAGTCGGCGGCGTACCTCGCCCAGCGCCGGCTGCGCACCGAGCGCGGCGGCGAACCGCGCACCGACCGCCGGTCGTTCCGGCCCCTCCGGCAGCGGCCCGACCGATGCCGCGATGATCCGCTTCCGGCCGTGCTCGCGCAGCACCCGCACGGCGTGCTGGTACAGCGCCCGCCCGACGCCCCGTCGCCGGTGGGCCGGGTGGACGACCAGGTCGACACCCGCGTTGTCGACGTTCTCCACGTGCGACAGGTACAGGTTCAGGTAGCCCACCGGGACGTCGTCCAGGGTGGCCAACGCGGTCAGGTGTGTCTTGCCCGGCATCGGGTGCCGGATCCCGCCCTCGAACTGCTGACGGGACAGCTCCGGGAAGTCCGGCAGGTCGACGGCCTGCGCGGCGGCGGCCACCTGGAACGCCGCGTCGATCGCCGCCTGGTCGGACTCGTCGAAGGACGCGATGACGATGCTCATGCCAACGAGCGTGCGCGACCGGCACGGAAACGGGCCAGCGATTAGGCCGTGTGTCATAAGTGCCCGTGGTCCTGGCTGTGAGGTTGATCGGCTGGGCGTGTCGGTGATCGATATGCGGTGAGGTCTCCGGTAGATGGGTTATCGACCAAGACAACCATCTGCACGGAGACCTCGTGGCCAGCGTAGCGGTGACGAGGCGGCACGACCTGACTGACGCGCAGTTTGCGGTGTTGGAGCCGCTGCTGCCCAGACCGAAGAAGGCAGGTCGACCGCCGAAGTGGAGCAAGCGGCAGCTCATTGACGGGATCAGGTGGCGGGTCCGCACGGGTGCGCCGTGGCGGGACGTGCCGGACTGCTACGGGCACTGGCGCACGGTGTACGGGCTGTACCGGCGCTGGCAGCGGGCCGGTGTGTGGGCGCGGATCCTGGCCGGGTTGCAGGGTAGGGCCGACGCGGTCGGGTTGATCACCTGGGACGTGAGCGTGGACTCCACGATCGCCCGGGCGCATCAGCACGCCGCCGGTGCCCGCCGGGACAGTCACACGCAGGTCGAGCCGCCGGGCGGCAGTGGCGCCGTCGAGCCGGCCGATCACGCGCTGGGCCGCTCGCGTGGCGGTCTGACGACGAAGCTGCACCTGGCCTGCGAGCAGGGCCGCATGGTGCTGGCGTTCGTCATCACCGGTGGGCAGCGCGGCGACAGCCCGCAGTTCACCACGGTGCTGCACCGCGTCCGGGTGCCTCGCCTCGGCGTCGGCCGACCCCGGTGCCGGCCGGACCGGGTCCTGGCCGACAAGGCGTACAGCAGCAAGGCCAACCGGAGCTACCTGCGCCGGCGCGGCATCGGCTGCGTCATCCCGGTCAAGGCCGACCAGGCCGCGAACCGACGCAAGAAGGGCTCGGCGGGTGGCCGTCCACCCGCCTTCGACCCCAGCGCATACCGGCAGCGTCACGCCGTGGAGTGCGGCATCAACCTGCTCAAACAGCACCGTGCCGTGGCCACCCGATACGACAAGCTCGCCGTGCGGTACGAAGCCACCGCCACCATCAGCATGATCGACATCTGGCTCCGACGCCTCGAACGGCACTTATGACACACGGCCTAAATCGCTGGCCCGGAAGCTCTGGTCGGGAGGGACGATCGCACAACGCCGCCGGCGTTGGGTCGCAAGGCTTGAAAAGTCTTCGGCGATCGCCCTCCCGCAGGAAGCATCCTGCGCCTGACCGGTTACTGGCGTCAAGTCCCCGGAGGGTGGTTTCTGCACCCTGGGCGAACGGTCGGTTACCCGACGGATCGGCCCGATCCCCCGTTCGGGCGATTCGGCCGATCCGTCGGGGCGGTACGCAGGTCAGCCGAGCAGCCCAGCGTCCCGGGCGGCACGCAGCGACGGCTTGATCCGGTGCGTCGGGCCGACCTGGCCGGCGACCGCGTCGATGGTCTTCAGACCCTCGCCGGTGTTGAAGACCACCGTCTCGGCGGTCCGGTCCAGCCGGCCGGAGGCGACCAGCTTGCGCAGCACCGCGACGGTCACCCCACCGGCCGTCTCGGCGAAGACCCCGGTGGTCCGGGCGAGCAGCCGGATCCCCGCGCGGATCTCCTCGTCGTCGGCGTGGTCCATCCACCCACCGGTACGGCGCACCGCCTCCAGGGCGTAGAGGCCGGCGGCCGGGTCGCCGATGTTCAACGACTTGGCGATGCCGGTCGGCTTGACCGGGGTGATGGTGTCGGTGTCGGCGTGCAGGGCGGTGGCGATCGGGTTGCAGCCGGTCGACTGCGCGCCGAACACCTTCCAGCCGCCGGCCGGGGCCTCGACCAGCCCGATCTCGACCAGCTCGCTGAACGCCTTGTCGACCTTGGTGAGCAGTTCGCCGCTGGCCATCGGGATGACCACCTGAGCCGGGATCCGCCACCCGAGCTGTTCGGCCACCTCGTACCCGAGGGTCTTCGACCCCTCGGCGTAGTAGGGACGGACGTTCACGTTGACGAACGCGGTGTCCTCGAACTCGTCGGTCTCGACCAGCTCGCCGCAGAGGCGGTTCACGTCGTCGTACGAGCCGTCGATGGCGACCAGGTCGCCGCCGTACACGGCGGTGGTGATCACCTTGCCCTGTTCCAGGTCACCCGGGATGAAGACCACCGAGGGCACGCCGGACCGGGCGGCGTGCGCGGCCACGGAGTTCGCCAGGTTGCCCGTCGAGGCGCAGGCGAAGCGGGTGAAGCCGAGCGCGCGGGCGGCGGTCAGCGCCACCGAGACCACCCGGTCCTTGAACGAGTGGGTCGGGTTGGCGCTGTCGTCCTTGATCCAGAGCGGGGCGGTGATACCCAGCTCGGCGGCGAGGTTGCCGGCGGCGACCAGCGGGGTCAGCCCGGGGTCGAGGGTGACCCGGGTGGCCGGGTCCTGGCCGGCGGGCAGGAGGGCGGCGTACCGCCAGAGGTTCTGCGGGCCGGCCTCGATCTGCTCCCGGGTGACCCGCGCCAGCGCGGCGGTGTCGTAGTCGACCTCGAGCGGGCCGAAACACTCGTAGCAGGCGTGCTGGGCGGCGAGCGGGTACCGGGCCGAACAGGCGCGGCAGACGAGGGCGCGGGCGGGGCTGGCGGTGGTGTCGATACCGGGGGCGACGATCGTCGACGTCATGTCGAGGGTCCTCTCATCTTTCCCCGCGTCGCACCCTGCGGCGGGGACGGACTTGGCACCTGCCCCGTCGGACGCTCAGCTCTGAGCGCACGGGGTGGTTGCCGGGGCGTCGTCGGGCCGTATCCCTCAGCCCCTCTGGATGAGGTATTCAGTTGTGCAGCAGATTCTACGAGCAGCCTGCGCTTTTGCCGACCCTCCTTCCCACGCTGTGAGCCACCTCGCCCCCGCCGGTCCCCGGCGGGCGGGTGGGCCCGGGGCGGGAGGGATAGGGTGCGGCGGTGTTGGCGGCTGCGCTGGGGTGCGGGGTGGCGGGGGCGTTCGTCCCGGCGGTGGCGTACCGCCTCGCCGTGCCGTACGGGCAGCCCGCCCGGCGGGACTGCGCCGCATGCGGTGCCCCGCTGGCGGCCGGGGCACGCGGGTGGGTGGCGGCCCGGTGCGGGTACGGACACCGGCTGGGGGTGCCGCGCTGGCTGACCGCTTCGGTCGCCGGGTCGGCCGGCGGGCTGCTCGGGGCGGCGCTGGGACCGGTGGCCGTACTGCCGATCTTCCTCGCCCTCACGGTGCTCGGCGTGCTGCTCGGCGTCGTCGACGTCGCCTGTCAGCGCCTGCCCGACCAGGTGGTGCTGCCGGCACTGGCGGCCACTCCGGTGCTGCTCGGTGCCGTCGCCGGCCGGAGCGGCGCGTGGGACGACTGGTGGCGAGGGCTGCTCGCCTGCCTGGTGGTCGGCCTGGTCCTCACCGGGATGGTGCTGCTGCCCGGCGGTGGCCTCGGCGTCGGTGACGCGAAGGTGGGCGCGCTGCTCGGCTGGTACCTCGGCTGGCTGGGGTGGGAGGCGGTGGTCCTGGGCGTGGTGCTGCCCTGGGTGGTGAACGTCCCCGTGCTGCTGGTGCTCCTCGCCACCCGCCGGGTCGGTTGGCGGACGGCGATGCCCTTCGGGCCGGCGCTCCTGGTCGGCGCGCTGCTGGCGGTGCCGGCGGTCACCTGGTGGCCGGCGCTCGCGGCCTTCTGAGCCCGCCGTCCGACGGCCTGCGGATCAGCCCTCGACCGGCACTGGCATCCATTCAGTACTGTCCCGCTCACCGGTTCGAGGGAAAGGTGGCGGACGATGCGTCGGAGGATCGTGCCAGTGGTGGCACTGGTGCTGGTCTGCGTACTGACCGCCTGTGGCGGCAGTGGCAGCGGCAAGAAGAAGCGGTCCCGGGACAGCCGGCCGGCGGCCGGTTCCTCCGCGAAGAAGGTCGTCACCCCGTCGACCGACCGGGACGACGAGGCACCGGTCGACCCCACCCCGAGCCCCACCACGACGCCACGACGCAAGGTACGCGCGCTGACCTGCGGGGACCTCCGCGACGCGCAGGTGGGCAGCAGCACGGTGCGGTACCAGGGGTACCCGGACCACCTGCCGCTGCACGAGGGCCGGTGGAGCGGCGAGGACGGCGCGACCGTCCTGCTCCAGGAGCCCTGCGCGATCGGTGACCTCGACGGCGACGGGGCGGCCGACGCGGTCGGCGCCGTCATGCTGGAGACGGGCGGGACGGGACGCTTCTGGAGCCTGGTGGTGTGGCGCAACGTCGGTGGCGAGCCGCGCTACGTCACCGTCACCGACCTCGGCGACCGTACCCCGGTACAGTCGATCCGGATCACCGACCGGAAGGCCACCGTCATCTACCTCACCCGGTCGGCGGACGCGGCCATGGCGGAGCTGGACATCCGCCGGACCGCCGTCCACCGCCTCTCCGGCACCCGGTTCGCCGAGGTGAGCCACACCGACGCCGCCGCCTGACGATCAGTCGGCGAGCCGACGGGCGAGTTCGGCGGAGACCTTCTGCGCCAGGTCGGGCGGGATCGCGGCGGCGATGGCCTCCGGGGTCAGCGTGGCCAGCACCCCACGGACGATCTCCTCGCTGGGGTTGCGGGCCAGCAGGTCCCGGACGTTCAGGAAGGTCTCGTTGAGCACCCGGAGGGTGGAGTAGTCGGTCGGGATGCCGCCACCGACGTACTGCCACGGCAGGGCGCGCATGGTCCGGGCGACGGCAGGGTCCTGGAGGATGGCCAGGAACTGTGCGGGGGTCATATCGTCCTCACTCTGGTTGAGGGCCTGCTCGACCGTGGTCAGCAGGTGGTCCCAGGGGAAGTTCGCGCCGGGATCGGTGTGGGTGGTGCCACCCCAGGCCAGCCGCATGTCGTCGTGGCCGTAGAAGGCCCGGACCCGCGGGTTCGAACTCATCTCGGCCACAGTGGCGCGGCGGGGCACGACACCGTGCCGGCGACAGACCACGGCCAGCACGTCGGCGAGCCGGTCCCAGGCCACGTTGTCGAGCCACCACTGTCGGGATCTGGCGCTGGTGCCGGTGATCTCAACGGCGATGGCGTTCTCGTTGCCGGTGCCTGAGCCGGCGTGACCGGCGCGTGCGTCGGTGTCCAGGGACTGGACGATGGAGTTCGAGTCGACGTAGAAGTGCGAGCTGACCCCGTCGGTGCGCCGGGTGGCGTAGTCCGCCTCCTGCTCGGCGGTGGCGTCGTTGGCCGTGGCGTGGATCGCGATGCCGTACTTCAGACCGTCCTGGTCGCGGTAGGCGTTGCGGCCCTGGACGAAGGGAATTCCGGGGACCTTCATGGTGGTTCTGCCTTCGGTCGGGCACCGAGCGCACCACAGCGGTCGTCAATGCCCCATCAACCAGGAGGCGTCACCTCGTGCCCGGTCCGTGACGGATCGGGAGTGGACTGGCATCCCGAGCCCACGAAAGGGTGACGACAGGTGCCCAGATCCCGATACGCCGCAGCGCTCGTCCTAGCAATCCTGGCCGGAACCCTCACCTTCGCCCCTCCGGTGCGGGCAAACGGAAACTTCGTCTTCTACCCCACCAACGACAGCCACGTGAGTGCGAGCGCGCCGAACAGCAACTTCGACAACCAACCGGTGCTGGCGGTGGCCGGCAGCCCGACGCGGATCTCCTACCTCAAGTTTTCGGTCACCGGTCTCCTCGACCCCGTGATCCACGCCCGGCTGCGCATCCACGTGTCGACCATCCCCGACTCCGGCAGCCGCACCGGCGGCACCGTGCAGCGGAGCGGAACCGGCTGGCTGGAGACGAGCCTGACCTACGCCAACCGTCCCGCCCTCATCGGTTCGCCGCTCGGCGCCTACGGTCAGGTGACCGCCAACACCTGGTACGACGTCGAGGTCACCGCAGCGGTGATCAACAACGGGATCGTCAGTTTCGGGATCAGCTCCGCCGACGCCAACGGCGCCTACTACGACAACCGGGAGAGCGGTTCGACCGCACCGCAGTTGCTCGTGGAGACCGGTATCCCCGGCACCGGCGAGAACGTCCTCCTGGCCGCCGGTGACATCGCCTCCTGTGACCGGGACACCGACGAGCAGACCGCGCGGATCCTCGACCGGGAACCCGGCACGGTGGCGGCCCTCGGCGACCTGGTGTACGAACAGGGCACTCCCGCCGAGTTCGCCAACTGCTACGGGCCGACCTGGGGGCGGCACAAGGCCCGCACCAAGCCCGCCGTCGGCAACCACGAGTACCTCACCGCCGACGCAGCCGGCTACTTCGGATACTTCGGCGCCGCGGCCGGCCGGCCCGACGAGGGTTGGTACTCGTACGACATGCCGGCGGGCGGCTGGCACATCATCGTGCTGAACTCCAACTGCAGCAAGGTCGGCGGGTGTCACGTCGGTTCGCCCCAGGAACGCTGGCTCCAGGCTGATCTGGCCGCCAACCCCGCGCGGTGCACCCTGGCGTACTGGCACCACCCGATCTTCAGTTCCGGCGACCGGGAACGAGCGGAGCTGCTCCCGCTCTTCCAGGCGCTCTACGACGCGGACGTCGAGCTCCTCCTCACCGGCCACGCCCACCAGTACGAGCGGTTCGCCCCGCAGACCCCGACCCGGGTGGACGATCCCGTGCAGGGCATCCGCCAGTTCGTGGTCGGTACGGGCGGTCGTTCCCTCCAGCCGGACTTCGGGACCATCGTGCCGAACAGCGAGATCCGCAACGGCACCACCTACGGGGTGCTCAAGCTGACCCTGGTCCCCGGGATCTACCAGTGGCGTTTCCTGCCGGTGGCGAACCAGACCTTCACCGACAGCGGCGCCGGCACCTGCCACTGACCGGCCGCCGGGATTTCCTGGTGGGAAAACGTCCAGGCGGACATATCAAAGGGTCTGCTACTGATCCGCTGCAGCCATGCGGCCGATCAGCAACAGCAAAATGAAGCACGATCAGACGTCCGCCCGCCGTAAAGCTCCAACGGATGACGGAAAGGCCGAAAGGCCCTTAGGCCACACATTCAGCGAAGCTAAACGCTACCTACCTACCTACCTACCTACCTACCTACCTACCTACCTACCTACCTACCTACCTACCTCTCTTGAATCAGCAGCACAATTCGCACACCCACTTCCCCACCGCGAGGCCCGACAACGGAACCACCGCATGTCCAGACCGACGGGCCCTATGGCCGATTATTCACGTGCGGTGGGTCCGTCAGCGTGCCGAGCCACCCGGGCGAGGAACATCCGCCAAGACCCGGGGGAGAAGGCCAAGGTGCCACCGTGGGGATCTTTCGAGTCGCGGACGAGGACACAACCGCGAACGCTGTCGGAAACCTCCACACACGCACCGCCGTTCTGGCTACTCCGCGTGCTCTTGCGCCAGACCGTTCCGGTCAGTTCCATTGCTCAGCCACCTCCATAATCAGCTTGGCTGACTGTCCGTACGGAAGGGCCTCACCCCGGATTGACTCCCAGGCCTGCCGGAGCCAGATCAACGCGGACGGGTCGTCGACCACCTGACCCCGGTACTGGTTGTCCAGGTAGGCGACGTCGTCACCACCCGCAAGGGTTGCCAGCACGAACGGTCCACTCAGACCAGCGTACGCGCCAGCCATCGACGGAACGACATGCAGACGCACATGCGGCAACGCGTTTGAAAGATCGAGCAGGTGAAATAGCTGCTCCCGCATGACCGCAGGGCCGCCGACCGCCCGACGCAGGAGGCTCTCGTCCAGGACTGCCACGAACTGCGGAGCGTTCTCCCGGGTGAGGACGTCCTGACGGGCGACGCGCGCCCCCAACCGGCGCTCGATCTCGTCCGCCTTCAACAGTCCGCCGCTCGCGAAGATGGCGCGGGCGTACGCCTCCGTCTGCAACAGCCCCGGCACCACTGCCATCTCGTACCAGCAGAGGGACACCGCCTCGCGCTCGACCTGAATCCAGTCGCGGAACCAGACCGGAGCCCCGCTGTCTCTGACCAGGTCCTCCCAGAGGTTGAGGAGCAGGCCGTCGGTGTCGAGCGCCACGTCCACCGCGCGGAGGAAGTCGGGCTTCGGCGGCTTGAGCCCGTTCTCCACGGCGCTCACGTGCTTGTTGGAGTAGTGCACCCGCTCGCCCAGCGCCTTCCAGGCTGTACACCGACGGCCACGCCCGAGGTGGCCTCGTCTCCGCGGATCGCCGGCCTTCCCCCGTTCGCGCGGCCGGAGGTGGGCCACCGGCCGTCGTCGGGGCCGCCCGTCCCATCGGACCGGGAGGGCGGCCCCGCTTCCCGTTCACCACGTCGGAGGAGGTCACCCGTGTCGCACCGTCCCGTACCACTCGCCCCACGCCACCGCCGCGACTGGCGTACCTGGTGGCGACGGTGCACCTGCGGGCTGGCCTGGCCCTGCCCCGACCGGCGGCTCCCGGTGCCGGTCGAGTCCGCGCCGGACGGGCCGCTGCCAGCGGCGGACGTGGTACGGGCCGCCGGACCGGCCCGGGGTGGGTGCCGGGCTCCGGTCGGTACGCGCGCGCGAGCCTGCCGGCCGTCCCCGCCCGCCCCGGTGCCCCCGGCGCACCGGTCCGGCGTGGTCTACCTGGCACGGACCGGACTACGGCCGTACCAGATCCGCCACGCCGTCTTCGACCGGCGGTGGGTTGGTTTCGCGCCCGAGCAGGTCCATGCCTACCTCGACCGGGTCGCCGCCGAACTGGACCGGCTCCACCGGGAGGTGGTCGTCACCACCGAACAGGCCGACCGGATCCGGGACGGGCTTCGGCAGTGGCAGACCCGACACGCCGGATGCCGGTTCGACCACGCGCCGCGCCGGTGACCACGGTGGACGATCCCCGTTGGGTGATCCACCTGCCGACCACGCTGACCAGCCTCGCCACCGTGGTCGCGCTCGCCGCCGCGCTGCGCGACTCCCTCGGGCACGTCGACGTGCTCGACTTCGGCGAGGTGACGGTCAGCGCGGAGGACGACCAGGGCATGCGTACCCGGGTCTGGTGCGACGCCCGGCTGCCCGGCGGCGGCCGGTGCCCCCTGCCAACCGCGCACGCCGGTCCCTGCCGGCCACCGGAAGTGGGAGCGCCGACGGGCCCGGCGGTCAGCTCGTGACGTCCTTGCGGGTGAAACGCCAGAAGGCGAGCCCCCAGAAGAGGGTGGCGTAGCAGATCGCCGAGACGCAGCCACGGACCACGTCGTCGGTCTGCACGGGCGTGGAGAGCAGGCCCAGCCAGGCGTTGCTGTAGTGGGTGGGCAGGAACTCGCGCAGCACGCCGAGGGCGGTGATCTGGTCGAGGATGCTGGACAGGATCCAGAGCAGCACCGCGCCGCCGACCGCGCCGAGCGCCGCGTCCGTGGTCACCGACAGCAGGAAGGCCAGACCGGCGACGACCAGCATCACCACCGCCAGGTAGCCGAGGACGGCCAGCAGCCGCAGCAACCCCTCCCCCGGGGCCAGTTCGGCGGCGACCAGGCTGCGCAGCGGCGACCAGCCGTACCGGAGGGTGCCGACCAGCAGGGCGGTGCCGGCGAGCGTGAGCAGCGCCAGCGCCGAGTAGGTGAGCGCGACCAGCAGCTTCACCGCCAGCAGCCGGGCCCGGGGCACCGGGATGGCCAGCAGGTAGCGCAGGCTCCCCCAGCTCGCCTCGCTGGCCACGGTGTCCCCGCAGAACAGCGCCACCACCACGACCAGCAGGAAGGACGCCGACACGAAGATGGTGAAGAGGGTGAAGTTCAGTCCACCGGTGGTGGCGAACTCGACCAGGCTGGCGTACTCGCCGCCACCGTTGCCGTCGTCGTCACCCGAGTCGAACTGGAACGCGATCAGGATGATCAACGGCAGCAGCACCATGAACCCGAGCGCGAGCTGGGTACGCCGCCGCGACGCCTGCCGACGGAACTCCGCCCAGAACGGCAGGGTCGCCGACGGGCGGTAACCGGGGGCCGCGCCCACCGTGGCGGACGACGTCGTCATCACCGGTCCCCCGCTTCCCCGCGACTGCACCGCCGGCCCCCCACCTTCCTGGGACTCCATCACCGGTCCCCGCTTCCCCGGGAGTTCTCGCCGACCAGGGCGAGGAAGGCGTCCTCCAGGCGACGCCGGGGCACCACCCGGTCCACCCCGACCCCGGCCCGGACCAGCTCGGCCACCACCTCGCTGCGCGCGGTGCCGTTGGTGTCCACCACGAGTTGACCGTCGGAGTCGGGCAGCACCCGTACGCCGTCCAGCCGGGCCAGCACCTCGCGCGCGGCGTCCGGATCGGTGACGTCGAACAGCACGCTCGGCGACTCGCCGACGATCTCCTCGACCGGGCCGGAGGCGACGATCCGCCCCTTGTTGACCACCACGGCGTGGGTGCAGGTCTGCTCCACCTCGGCGAGGAGGTGGCTGGAGACCAGCACGGCCCGGCCGTCGGTGGCGTACCGCTGGAGCACCCGGCGCATCTCGGCGATCTGCGGCGGGTCCAGGCCGTCGGTCGGCTCGTCGAGCACCAGCAGCTCGGGCAGGCCGAGCATGGCCTGGGCGATGGCGAGCCGCTGCCGCATACCGTGGCTGTAGTTGTTGGTCCGGCGGTGCACCGACGCGCCGAGGCCGGCGATCTCCAGCGCCTCGTCGAAGTGCGCCTCGGCCTCCGGTCGGCCGGTGGCCCGCCAGTACGCCTTCAGGTTCTCCAGGCCGCTGAGGTGCGGCAGGAAGCCCGGCCCCTCGACCAGCGCGCCGATCCGGGAGAGCACCGGTGAGCCGGGCACCAGCCGGTGCCCGAAGACGTAGATCTCCCCGGCGGTGGGCTGGGTCAGCCCCATCAGCACCCGCAGGGTGGTGGTCTTGCCCGCCCCGTTCGGCCCGAGCAGCCCCACCACCTGCCCGGGGTGCACCTCGAAGTCGACGTTCGACACGGCGACGAAACCGTCGGCGTACTCCTTGCGGAGCTGCCGGACGGCCAGCGGCGTGCCCGCGTACGCCGGATGCACGGAGCTGTCCTGACGGCGGTGCCGGCGACGGAGCACGGCGACGAGCACGACGAGCCCGACCGCGATGGTGGCGAGCAGTCCGGCGAGCACCCAGCGCCAGACGGTGGCCGTGGTGGGGATCGGCTCGCCGGTCACCGAGGGCAGCACGACCGGCCCGTCTCCCATGGCGACGGTGTGGACGGTCGGTTCGGCCGGGGTGGCGTACGCCTGGTCGCTGGTGGCGACGACGACCCGCAGCCGGTGACCGGCCTCGATCCGGCGGACGATCGCCGGCAGGGTGACGGTGACCGGCCGGGCCTGGTCGATGGTCGCCGGCAGCCCGCTCAGCCGGACCGGGGCGACCAGGCCGCTGGGGAGGGTGGCGGTGCCGTCCGGGGCGACGTCGTAGAGCTTGACGAAGAGGACGGCCTCCCCGGTCGGGGCGGCGGCCCGGATGCTCACGGTGGGTGCGCCGACCACGTCGACGGCCCGGCCCAGCGGCGCGGACTCGAAGCGGGCGTGCTGGCCGGGCAGGTCCCCGGCGACCCCGTCGAGCAGGGACGAGAAGGACCCGGCGAGCGGCAACGAGGAGATCGCCGCCGGGTTGCCGGCGGGCGGGTTGGCGATCGGCTGCGCCGGGCCGGTCACGGTCACCTCGCGCCGCCCGTCGCCGCCGACGCCCGGGTAGTCGCCGGTGCGGTAACCGGTGGCCACCAGCCCCCGGTCGAGCGCGTCGAACCCGGCGATCCGCGACCAGGTGAAGTCGTCGCCGGGGGCGGCACCGTTGCCGGCGACGTAGTGGTCGAGCCACTGCACGGTCAGGAACTTCACCCGGTCCGAGTCGGTCTCCGGGCCGTCGCCGCCGTCGTGCCCGCCGGTGAACCAGGCGACCCGGACCGGGGTGCCGTTGGCCGCGATCCCGCGCGCGTTGGCGTCGGCCTCGGCGATCGGGAAGAGGCTGTCCGCGGTGCCCTGAACCAGCAGGGTCGGGGACGTGATCCGGTCCAGCACGGTGGCCGGGCTGGACCGGCGGAGCAGGTCGACGGCGGCCTGGTCGCCCCGGCCGGTCGCGGCGATACGCAGGTACGCGGCGCAGACGTCGGCGGCGAACCGGCCGCAGGCGGGGTCCCCGCCACCCGGCGGGGAGCCGGACGCGGTCGGCCCGCCCGGGGTGTTCCCAGTCGGCTCGCCGGGCTGGCCGGTGCCGTCGTCCCCGCTCTCCTCCTCGGCGTCGCCGCCGCCGGGCGGGCCGGTCAGGCCGGCGGGGGCGGCTCCCGCCCCGCCGAAGAAGATCCCGGCCCAGCCCTTCTTGAAGACCCCCTCGGTCGCCTGGCGGCCGGTGCTCTCCGGCAGGAACGCCCGGGGCAGGTCGTTCCAGGTGATCATGGGCACGATCGCGTCGACCCGCCGGTCCTGGGCGGCCAGGAGCAGCGCCAGCCCGCCGCCGTACGAGCCGCCGACCACGCCGACCCTCGGGTCACCGGCGGCGTCGGTGCGCACCTGCGGACGGGCGGCCAACCAGTCCAGCAGCCGCTGCGCGTCGCGTACCTCGTGGTCGGGGCTGTTCAGGTGGATCTGCCCACCGCTGCGACCGAAGCCACGCGCGGTCCAGGTCAGCACCGCGTAGCCCCGGGCGGCGATCTCCTCGGCGTCGGCGCGGACCGTCTCCTTCGTACCGCCGAAGCCGTGCGCCAGCAGCACCGCCGGCACCCGGCTGTCGGTCGAGGCGCCCTCGGGCAGGTAGAAGGTGGTGTCCAGGTCGACCGGCTCGTCACCGGACGGTCCGGAGCGGACGGTCAGCAGCGCGGACTCCGTCGTGTAGGCGGGACGCTCCGGCCACGCGGCCCAACCGACGGCGACGGCGACCAACGCGGTCGCCACCGAGGCGGCGACGAGCCGGCGACCGGTGGGGAGGGCACGCCGGAGCCGCGCGACCGACAGGGTTGGCATGGGATCACGGTACGGTGTCGATCCTGAGCGTTGGCTGGGATCCCCCGTACGGCCGTCCGCCTCGCCCGATCGGCGAACCGACGTGGTCGACCGCGTACCCCTCGACGCAATCCGGCGTATTGAATTCGCATCTCGTGAATTCGGAACCTTCCCCCGGAATAGCGTGAGACATCACCATGCCACCACGCGTTTCTCACCAAGCGCGTCCAGGACGTCACACTCCGACCGGCCGGGGCGGATCCGGGCGGAACGGTCCGGTCGGAGGGCAGAGCGCGCCCAGCCTTCCGGGTACATTTCCGGTCCGGTGCACCGGACCGGATCGGGCGCGTGCCCGACCCCATCCGCCGCGCCTCACGGACCGGTCGCCGGATCGGTGGTCCGCACCGCCACCGACCCGGCGACCTTCCGACCCCCTCGTCCCGGCGGCAGTGCCGCGTGTCCCCCGCCTCGACCCGGGGCGACCTGGGCGGCGGCGGCTAACCTCGGGCGGGTGGCCCAACCCGAACTCACCCTGATCGCCAGCCTGCGGCCGGCAGCCCTGGACGCCCGTCGGGGCGTCGTCCGGCTGCACCCGGAGGTGCTCACCGCGCTGGCCCTGCGTCCCGGCGACCCGGTCCGGCTGACCGGGCGGCGGCAGACCGCCGGGATCGTGGCGCTGGCCGAGCCGGGTGCCGGCACCGGTCTGCTCCACGCCGACGACCTCATCCTCGGCAACCTGGGCGTCCGGGACGGCGGGCAGGTCACGCTCAGCCCGATGTCGCTCACCGCAGCCGTCCGGGTGACGTTGCGCGGCCCGGTGGAGATCGTCGCCGTCGTCTCGCCGGAGATGCTCCGGCTCGCCCTGCTGGGCAAGGTGGTCACCGCCGGGGACGACGTCTCGCTGCTGCCCCAGGACGTCAGCCCGGACGCCCCGGTCCGCCCGCTGGTCGAGGCCGCGCGTCGCAGCCTCGCCAACACCGTCGGGTACGCCTGGACCAGCGCCCTGCTCACCGTGGCCGCCGTCGAGCCGGGAGCCGGATCGCTGGTCACCACGGACACCGTCGTCGGCTGGGAACACGGTCCGGTCACCCACGGCGTCCCCGCCGCGAACGGTTCCCACCCCGGCTCCCTCGCGACGCGCGCTCCCGACTCCCGTGCGTCGGGCGGGTGGGCGGGTGTCCACCACGACGACGCGGTCGGAACCGACGGGGAGGCGGACCCGGCCCAGGCGCCGGGCGTCGACGAACTGCCCGGCCTGCGCACCCAGGCCGAGGAGCTGACCGAGCTGCTCGACCTCGGTTTCCACCACCGGGAGGTGCTCGGCCGGCTGAACACCACGGTGTCGCTCGGCGTGCTGCTCAGCGGGCCGGCCGGATCGGGGAAGTCGGCGCTGGTCCGGGCGGTCGCCGCCGCCGTGCGGGCCCGGCTCCACCCGGTCTGGGCACCGGAGCTGGCAGCGCTGACCAACCAGGCCGCCGCCGAACGACTGCGCGCCGCGGCCGCCGCCGCCGGCGCCGACGGGCCGGCGGTGCTCCTGGTCACCGACGTGGACGCACTCGCCCCGGCGGACCAGCCCGGACCGCTGGCCACCGTCTTCCGGCAGGTGGTCGCGGAGACCGTACGGGCCGGGGCGGCGGTGGTCTGCACGACCAGCCGTCCGGAGGCGGTCGACCCGGCACTGCGCTCCCCCGACCTGCTCTCCCTGCCGATCACCGTGCCGCTGCCCGACGCGGCGCTGCGCCGGGAGCAGCTGGCCGCGCTGACCCGGCGGATGCCACTCGCCGGGGACGTACGGCTGGACGAGGTCGCCGGTCGTACGCCGGGTTTCGTCGCCGCCGACCTGGCCGGGCTGGTCCGGGAGGCGGGGGTACGGGCGGCGCTGCGGCAGAAGTCGACGGAGACGCCGACCGTGGCGATGGCCGACTTCACCGCCGCCCTGGAGGTGGTCCGCCCGACCTCGATGGCCTCCGCGACGCTGGAACTGGCCACTGTCACCCTGGAGGACGTCGGCGACCTGGTCGAGGTGAAGGAGACGCTGACCGAGTCGGTGCTCTGGCCGCTGACCTACCCGGACACCTTCGCCCGGCTCGGCGTGCGGCCACCGCGCGGGGTGCTGCTCTACGGCCCGCCGGGCTGCGGCAAGACGTACCTGGTCACCGCGCTGGCCGGCTCGGGCCGGGCGAACGTGCTCTCGGTCAAGGGCGCGGAGCTGCTCTCCAAGTGGGTCGGCGAGAGCGAACGCGCCGTCCGGGAGCTGTTCCGCCGGGCCCGCGAGGCCGCTCCCACGCTGATCTTCCTGGACGAGGTGGACGCGCTCGCGCCGGTACGCGGCCAGGCCACCGACGGGGGCACCACCGACCGGGTGGTCGCCGCGCTGCTGACCGAACTGGACGGGGTGGAGACGCTGCGCAACGTGGTCGTGGTGGGCGCGACGAACCGCCCGGACCTGATCGACCCGGCCCTGCTGCGGCCCGGACGGCTGGAGCGGCTGGTCTACGTCCCGCCGCCGGACGCCGACGCGCGGGTGGAGATCCTGCGGGCCACCGCCCGCAACGTGCCGCTGGCCGACGACGTGGACCTCGCCGGGCTGGCCGGGTCGCTGGACGGCTTCTCGGCGGCGGACTGCGCCGCGCTCGTCCGAGAGGCGGCGCTCGCCGCGATGCGGGAGTCGCTGACCGCCTCCACGGTCACCGCCGCGCACGTCGAGCAGGCCCGGACCCGGGTGCGGCCCTCCCTGGACCCGGCACAGGTCGCCTGGCTCGCCGCGTACGCCGCCGAACGCCAGAGCTGATCGACGGTCGGGTCAGTGGGGCGGGTTGTCGGTGGGCAGCAGCGGGCCGAGCGGACCGAGGTCCAGGTTCAGGTCCTCGGGAGCCAGGCCGAAGTGCTCACGCAGCCCGCCCATCTGCTCCTCCAGCGCCATCAGGGTCACCCCGATCCGCTCGATCTGCTCGTCGGTCAGGTCACCCAGTTCGACCCGGCGCAACGCCTGCCGTTCCATCAGCTGGCGCAGCAGCTCGACCACGGTCAGCACCAGGCTGGCGAGGCCCTTCTCCACCGAGTCCCGGTCCACCGCGAGCCGCCGGTCCAGGGGCGTCACCCGGGGCGGCTGCCACGGCGATCCACCGAGGGCGGCAGCCAGCGCGGCGGCCTCGTCGCGGGCGTCCGGTCCGGCGGCCTCGTCCCGGGAGGTCATCCGGCACCGCCGGGTGGTTCCGGCGCGGTGAGCGCGCCCACCGAGGAGATCAGCGCACGCAGCGAGACGTACACCAGGTCGACGTCGGCGATGGAGATGGTGATGTCGCCGCTGACCACCACCCCGGTCGCCAGGACCCGGTCGAGCAGGTCCACCAGGGCGACCGGACGGTAGGCCAGCGGGTCGTCGGCGCTGCTCGGCACGAGCGGGGTGATGCCCATGTCAGCTCCCGGGCTGCCCGACGATGAAGGAGTACGGCGGCCAGGGGCCGGTCAGCTCCAGCCGAAGCGCCGGGTAGCGTGCGGCGAGCGCCGCGACGGCCGCACGGAACCCGGCGAGCCCCTCGACCGGCACCAGGTACGCGCCGTTGAGCACCATCGGGTGCGACGCACCGGAGAGCCGCCGGTCCTGCGGCGTGTGCCGGCAGGACTCGGTCGCCTGGCCGGCCAGTTCCGCGTGCACCGCCGCCGCGCTGCGCGCCGCGACCTGCTGACCGTCCTCCCGGGCCTGCAACTGGGCCCGACGCCGTCGCAGGTAGGCCGCTCCCGCCCCGGTCTCGCGGGCCACCGGTGCATCCGCACCGCCGACGGTTGTCCCCGGTCCGGCCGGACCGGTTTCACCGGGGGCCGGGCCGGTTTCACCGGGGGCCGGGCCACCGGGCAGCAGGTATCCCTTGACGCCCCACTCCTGGTGGCCGGCGAGCCGGGCCAGGGTGGCGCTCAGGTCGGCCCCACGGTCGCGCAGCAGCGCCGCCAGTCGGCGTTCGTCGGTGTGCACGGTGGCCAGCCGGGCGGGCACCACCGGACCGGTACGGGCCAGTGCGTCGACCACCCGGTGGTGTGCGCGGGCGGTGCGCTCCAGCCACCCCAGGTCCTCCAGGTTGCGGCGCAGCGGCTGCTCACCGTACTCGTCGAGCGGGACGGCGCTGAACACGGCGGCCAGGCCGGCCCCGCAAACCGTTCGGACCGGCCTGTCGGCCAGACCGGCCACCGGGGCCAGCGCCCCGGCGACGGACGCCGGGACGATGCCGTGCAGCCAGGTGCCGGCGGGTGCCGTCGTGACGACCGGGTCAGGCCCCATCCCGGTCCTCCAGACGGTCGCTGCGCGCGGCGATCCGCGCCCGCCGCCCGGCCTCGACCTCCTCCGGGTCACGCGGTCCCGGCTCGATCGGCGGACGGGCCCGGGAGCTGAGCCACGGATCGTGCTCCCACCAGTCGATGCCGATCTGCCGGGCGGTGTCGACCGAGGCGATCACCAGCCGCAGCTTCAACGTCAGCAGCTCGATGTCGAGCAGGCTGACCCGGATGTCACCGGCGATGACGATGCCCCGGTCGAGCACCCGTTCGAGGATGTCGCCGAGGTTCGCCGGTTCGTGTCCGGCCGGCAGCACCTGCCCCGAGTTCTGCACCACCGAGGGAACCTGTCCCATGGTCATCTCAGCCCACCTCGCCCTTGCCCCGCTGGTAGCGGCGGACCCGCCGGAAGGAGAGCACCTCACCGTCGGCGTCCAGGTCGACCTCGTAGAGGCCGAGCAGGTCGGTCGACGCCGGGATGCGGTGGTCCTCCACCAGTTCCACCCCGATCCGCCAGCCGTCCTGGGTGGGCTGCACCGAGGTCACCCCGGACGGGTCCCGGCCGGTGAGCTGGCTGGCCTGCCGCAGTCCCTCCCGGGCCGCCTCACCGGCGGGGATGGGCTCGACCTCCTCCTCGTACGACTCGTCCTCGTCGTCGTACCGGTCGTCGTCCTCCGGGTACCGGTCGTCGTCCTCCGCGTACCGGTCGTCGGTCGACTCGCGCCGACCCGGGCTCCCGCGCCGGGGCTCCGGTCCGCTCCGGTTCGTCCTCACCCTCGCTCACCTCCCTCGCGCCGGCCGGGACGGGTTCCGCCGACGAGCCGGTCCAGGACCTGCTGCTGCGCCCGGTTCCGCTGCTCGGTGGTCAGCTCGCCGGCCGCCGCGGCCGCGTCGATCTCCTCCAGCTCACGGCGGACGTGGACCGGGTCGTGCTGGCGGGCCTCCGCCTCCCGGGCCAACACCTTCACCACCGCGGTCAGCCCGCGCACCGGCGCGTACGGAAGGGTCAGCAGCGCCCACAGGATGTCCACCGCTCACCCTGCCAGGTGGTGCGCGTCGACGAAGTCGTACGGGGCGAGCGGGCCGAGCAGGCGCATCCGCACCAGCTCCCGCCGCTGGCCGGCGAAGTCCTCCGCCGCCGCCACGAACTCGTCCACCCGCTCGCTGTCGACCAGGAACGCCACGTGCAGGGCGTCCAGTTCGTGCCCGGGTGGGCGGACCGTGCTGGTCACGGTCACCGGGCCGAGCACGTCGACCAGTTCCCGGGTCTCCGCCTCACGGCGCAGTTCCACCGCCTGACTGATGATCTCGCCCAGCCGCATGCGCTGTTCCCGGCTGACCGCCTCGGGCTGCCCGCGCACCTGCTCGGCGAGCTGCGCCGCGGCCGGGTTCCCGGCGAGCACCGCCTTGATCAGCTCCGCCTCCTGGAACCGCCCCCGCACGGTGTACTGGGTCCGTCCCTCGAACTCCTCCAGGGCGGTCCGGAAGCGGTCCCGGTGGGCGTCCAGCAGGTCGTGCACCGCGTCCGGCCCGGTGACCACCGTGCCGAACCGCACCGGTACGACCGGGGCCACCGCCGCCGTGGCGTCGAGCAGTTCCTGGTACACGGTCAGGTCCACGGGTCGACCCAGCGGCTGCTCCAGGTCCACCTCGCTGACCAGGGCGGCCAGCTCACCGTGGACCACGGCGGTCACCTCGCCCGGCGGATCGCCCACCCCGACGGCGTCCTCGGTCGGCTCCACGTCGGCGGGGACGATGCCGTACACGAACGTCCCTCTCTGCCCGGCCATCTCAGCGTTCCTCTTTCCGGCGGGCGGGCCGGTCGCGTTTCCCGGCCGTGCCGCCCAACTCCCGGGCGGTGCCGCCCAACTCCCGGGCGGTACCGCCGAGCCCGGAGGTGATGCCCTGGGCGGCGTCGGTGACGTCCTCCACCACCCCGCCCAGGCCCGGCCCCTTGCTCGACGTGATGTCCAGCCGGTCGACCGCCTCGGCGAAGCGCAGGTACGTCTCCACGCTCGCCACCACCACCCGAGCGTTGATCTCCAGCAGGGGAATGCCGATCACCCCCACGACGACCTGGGCGTCGATCACCACGCCCTTGTCGAGAACGGTCTCGACGACGTCCGCCAGGCTCGACGTGGTGCCCCGGTCCAAGACGCCGTTCCCGCCCGGTGCGGCGCTCACTCGTCGCGCTCCTCACGTCGACGCCGGACCACCGGTCGGCGGGGCCCGTCCGAGGGACGCCGGACAGCCGGACGAGGACGAGACTCCTCGCGGGGCTGGGGACGACCCGCCCGCTCCGGACGTCGACGGCGGGCTTCTTCCTCCTCCTCGGGTTCCTCCTCCGGCTCCTCGTCGTACTCGTCGTACTCGTCCTCGTACTCCTCCTCGGCGGGACGGCGACGCGGGGCCGGGCGGCGGCGGGCCCGCTCGGCGGGCCGGCCGCGTCCGGGCCGTTCCCGCTCGGCCTCCTCCGGCTCCTCGCCCTCCTCCGGCTCCTCGCCCTCCTCGGGCTCCTTCGATTCCGCCTCGGCGCGTTCCCGCTCCTCCCGCAGCGCGGTCTCGTGGTCCTTGACCACCCGGGAGTCGCGGATCTCGCCACGCCAGCCCTCGACCTCGTCCGGCTCCAGCACGGCCTGGGTCATCACGTGCCGGACGAAGTGCTTGAGTTCGAGGCGAACCCGTCGGCCCTGGGCGCGCCAGAGGTTGCCGGTGTGCTCGAAGAGGCCCTGCGGGTGGTACTCCAGCACGACCAGGATCCGGGTGAGGTCCGGTGCCACCGCGTGGAAGCTGACCGTCCCGTCGACCGCCCCCTTCTCCCCCTTGGAACGCCAGTGGATGTGCCGGTCCGGCACCTGCTGGACGATGGTCGACTCCCAGGTCCGGTGCGACCAGAAGACCTGCGCCTTCCAGGTCAGCTTCTCGTCGGACTCCTGGTCGACGTTCTCGACCTTCTTCATGAAGCTCGGGAAGTCGGCGAACTGCGTCCACTGGTTGTAGGCGACCCGCACGGGGACACCCACCTCGATCGTCTCGACGATGTTGGTGACCTTGAGCTTCTTCCCGCCCCGGTTCTTCCCGCCCCGGGCACCGACCGCCGCCATCAACTTCTCCTTACCGCCGGCCAGACCGGCGCTGACCATCGCCCGTACCGGTGACTTGCCCTCGGCGAGCGCCCGCGTGCCCGTCGCCGCCGCGACCAGGCCCGGCCCGCCGCCCTGTCTCGCGTACTCACTGAGCCGGCCGGTCGCGCCGGTGACCCGCTCGGTCACCGCGGAGACGGCCCGCTCGCCGATCGCAGCGGCCAGGTCCCGGACGTCGCGGAGCAACTGGTCGCGCAGCTTGCCGCGCAGGTCCAGGCCCGGGTTCGCGGGTGCCGACATGGTCACCACCCCCGCTGCCCGGCGGCGTTCCCGCTCGGGCCGTCGTCGTCATCGGACCCCCGGCCACCGTTCCCACCGGCCCGTGCACCCTCGGACGCGGCGTCCCGCCGCCCGGCACCGTCGCCGGAGTCGCGCTCCCCACCGCCGTCACCACCGGCTCCGCCACTGCCGCCCTCACCGCCGTCGCCGCCGGTCTTCCGGCGCAACGCCTCGGCCCGATCCCGGAGCTTGCCGCTCACCGCGTCGATCCCGCTGCCGACGGCAGCGGTCGCCGCCGCGCGGCCGGCGCCCACCAGTGGTCCGCCGAGGCGGCCCAGGTTGTGCAGGTGCGGCGCCCCCTTCGCCACCTCACCGAGCTTGCGCAGTCCGGCCGGGTCCCGACTCATCCGTCCGGCCGCCACGGCGGCGGCCAGGGTCAGGGCGGTACGCAGCCGGCGACGCCGGCCGAGGACGTAGCCGAGACCGACGGCGAGCCCGATTCGTGTCCCGCTCTTCATGGTCCACTCCTTACCTCCCCGGTGCGGCGTAATAGCCCGATACGCGAGGTCGTGACAATTCCGGGGGCCTGAAAACGACAAGGGCGCTTATTCGGGCAGTCCTGTTTCAACCGACTGGGTCGGCAATACCCGGGCCCCTGCCGGCAAAACCTCGGAACGCCATAGCCGGAGCATCCCGAAAGGGACGATCAGCCCCCGAACGGCCAGGTCGAAGCGGACAGACGGGTATCCGGAAACGAATACCCCATAGCGTCGAAAAAGGCGAAGGAAATGAGTTACGGCACCGGCGGGGCGGAATCCAGACAGATTTCCGCGTGTACGTTCCGCCCGTCCTCGCGTAGCTTCGCGCCGCACCGGGTGAGCACACCGAGCGCCCCGGTGTTGTCGACGGTCGTCTCGGCCACCACGGTACGCATGCCGTGCGCGGCGGCGACGTTGAGCAGTTCCCGCAGGGCCGCCGCGCCGATTCCCTGGCCCCGGGCCGAGAGCCCCAGCCACATGCCGGTCTCCACGGTGCCGGGCTCCGTCCGGCGGGCCATCCGGATCATGCCGACGACCTCACCACCGAGCAGGATCGCGAACATGACCGTGCCGGTGGGACCGTCGAAGCCGCCGAAGTGCGCACGGTGGAACTCGCGGAACGCCTCCCGACGGGCCGCCGACCAACCGGCCGGTGCCTCCACCGGCGGCATCACGTCACTCGGCTCCGCCTCGGCGGCGGCCACCGAGAGCAGCGGCTCCAGGTTCCGCTCGTCCACCGGCTCCAGCCGGACCCCACCTGCCACGTGCCGCAGTCTGCCGGCCCCACCCGACCGGCGTCCACCCTTCCGCCGCGCACCACCGGTCCGGCGGGCCGGTACCGGCCGGTCGGCCGGGGTGAGTGTTCCTGGTCACGCTCCGGCGTCGGCCGGTCCCGAGAACTCGCACAGGACGACCGACGCGTCGTCGGCACGTTTGGTCCGCCGCAGCCGGTCCGGCTGTTCCCGCTCGGCGGTCCGGACCCGTTCGATCAGCGCGCCCGGCCCCTCGGTGGTGACCACATCCAGCAGACCGTCCCAGCCGAACAGGCCGAACTGCTCGACCGCGCAGGAGGCACCGTCGCTGAGCAGCACCGCCCGGCGCAACGCGTCCGGCCCGCGCAGCGGCACCGACCCGGTCACCGCGTGGTACGCCGCATCCGGGTCGCTGGCCGCCACCCAGTAGCCGTGCGTACGGTTCATCCGTTCCCGCTGCACGGCGACCGCCCGGCGGAACCGGGTGGCCGGGTCGTCGGCGCCGGCCGGCACGGTGTGCGCCACCGCGCGCAGCTCGACCAGGGCGGCAGCCAGCCGGTCGTCGGAGACCACCGCCACCCGGCCGGTGTCCAGCACCAGGGGACTGTCGCAGAGCACCAGGTAGTCGGCCCGGTCCCCACCGTCGCGGAGCAGGCAGACGGTCGCCGACGGCGTACCGGGGTGGTCCAGGTCGCAGACGCCGCCGTGGTCGGCCCGGACCGCCAGGATCGCCGCCGCGAGGTTGCTCATCAGGGTGGCGGCCGGGCGCGTCGCCTCGGCGAACCCGATCCGGGCGGCGAGATGTCGGACGTACCAGGCCGGACCGTGGACACAGCCGGTGTCGAAGCCGTCGGGCACGGTCGCGCCGTCGAGCACCCCGACCAGGGGCCCGAAGCGGAGGACCAGGTCCTCGTTCTCCAGCCGGCCGGGCGAGGCCGTGGAGGCGGATCTGACCTGCATCATCGGTCTTGCTCCCCCCGTCGGTGGCCGGGCATGGTCCGTCACGGCGGCATGCCGCCGGGAACGTCGGTTCGCCGTGGACGCGCCGCCGGGGAGTACCGGGGCCGCCCGCTGTAGGGCTCCTCGGCGGTGTACGGCGCGTCGACCGCCGCCCCCTCCGGGAACGGCACGGGTTCCGTCATCGGGGACGGCCCCCGCGTCGGCCCGGTCCGGGCCGGTCGCGCCACGGTCGGCGGCGCTACGGTCGGTGCGCCCGCGCCCCGGTGCGCCACGCGGGACCGGGCCAGCCAGCCCGCCAGTGCCCCGGCCAGCACGGCGGCGGTCAGCACCAGCGCCGGACGGTGGGCGTACCAGCCTGCCGCCATGCCCGCTTCCCCCTCCTCGCCCCCGGTTCGCGCTCGAGCCGGACCAGGACCCGCCTACCCGTCCCGCCCGCCGACATGCCCCGGATCAGGCCGGCACCCGGCGGTCACGTTCCGCCGGCCGTACGCGGACCACCAGCCGGTCAGCGACGGCGGTTCCGGGCCCGGGACGAGCGCAGCCGGCGGAGCCGGCCCACCAGCAACGGCTCGGCGGCGAGGGCGGCCGGATTGTCCAGCAGCGCGTTGAGGAGCTGGTAGTACCGGGTGGCGGAGAGACCGAAGGTGTCCCGGATGGCCTGTTCCTTGGCTCCGGCGTGCCGCCACCAGTGCCGTTCGAAGGCGAGTATCCCCCGCTCGCGCTCGGTCAGCCCGTCCGCGGCACCGGCGTCCCCGGGCGTCGCCCCCGGGTCAGCGGCAGCCCCGCCACCGGACTTCCGGGGCGGCGCATCCGGGTCAGCCGCGTTCCGGGACGGCGCGTCCGGGCCAACGGCGTTCCGGGACGGCGCGTCCGGGCCAGCCGCGTTCCGGGGCGACGGGACGGCGTCCGTGTCGGGGATCGTGGTCCGCGCTGCGGCGGCCTCCGCGTCGGCCGGAGCGGGCCGTGCCGCCGGTGTCCCGGGCGTGCGGTCCGAGGCAGGCGCGTTGGACTCCACCTCCGGAGCGGACCGGGGCGGGGGCACGCCACGCGAGGACGGCGACGACGCTGGTTCCGCGCGGTCGGCACGGCCGGGGAACGCGTCGGCGGACGGCTGCATGGCGCTCCTCGGGCAGACGGCCGGCCGGGCGACGCCAACCGGGAACCCCAGGGTAACCAGGCCCGGCCAGCCTCGCATCGCACGTCCGGTGCGTCCGACCGCCCCAGGTGCCGGCAGGGGCCCCCTCCTCATCAATAATGATGAACAGGGGGCCCCTGCAGACAACGAAGGACGGCGGCAGGCAACGAAGGACGGCGGCCGGTACGAAAGGCGGCGGCCGGCGGTGTCAGGCGATGTCGCGGCGGCGCATCGCCCAGAGGGCCGCGCCGAGGGCGAGCACCAGTCCGGTGACGAGCAGCACCGACGAGTGCTGCCAGGTGATGGTCAGGATGTCGGGCTTGCAGTCGCCGGACGTCGAGAAGTTACAGGCGTCGTAGTTCTCCAACGTGACCTCCTTCCCCATCCAGGCCAGGCCGTAGGTGGGGATCAGCCATGCCTCGGGGAACTTCACGTCGGCCAGGGCCAGCACCACGCCGAGACCGAACTGCCCGACGACGCCCACCGCGAGCACGCCGCCCAGGGCGAAGGCGGTGTGCCGCCCCAGCGAGGCCAGCGCGAACCCGATCACGGCCGCGACCACCACCAACGCGAACGCGCGCAGGCCGGTGAGGGCGAAGGACTGCCAGACGCCCGAGGTCATCTTCTCCGTGGTGCCGCGGAAGCTGCCGATCGCCCAGAACGCCGCCGTCCAGGCGAGCAGACCGAGCACGGTCACCGTAGCCACGCCGGTGAGCAGGGCGGCCAGTTTGGTCAGCAGGACGGTGAGCCGTTTCGGCCGCCAGAGCAGCAGGTTCATCATTCCGCCGGTGCTCCACTCGGCCCCGACGAAGGAGGCGCCGACCACGAAGGTGATCAACCCCAGGATGGCCGCGTACGTGACCAGGGTGGCCCCGAAGCTGTTCCGGAAGTCGAAGGTCGACGGCAGGAACCACCGCGCCTCGAACGCTTCGCGCGGCGGCGGGGTGATGACCGAACAGTCGTCGGGGAAACGGCCCTCGCTCTGTTCCCCGGTCGCCTTCGCCCGCTCGCACGCGTTGCGTTCCCGCTCCGCGTGCCGGATCTGCTCCTCGTACTGCGTCTGGGCCTCGCGCTCGGCGGCGGCACGCTGCTCCGGGCCGATCTGCTCGTTGGTGACGAACGTGCCGACCGCCACGGCGACGAGCACCAGGAGGCCGATCAGGGCCATGTACCGGGTGAAGCGGCGCTTGCCGAGACGACGCAGCTCGGTGACGTACAGGCTCATGCGCTCCGTCCTCCCTGGGTGCTGCCGCCGACCTTGCGGGACTGGTCGACCTGGCGGTGCTGGCCGGGAACCGGCGCGGTGGCCGTCAGTTCCAGGAAGACGCTCTCCAGGTCGGCGGTGACCGGGGCGAGTTCACTGACGTAGAGGCCGTTCTCGGCGAGCAGCCGGGTGACCGTCGCCGGCTTGTCGACGCCGGCCAGCATCAGGTGGTCGTCGTAGCCGGTGACCTGCACGTTGGCCCGGCGCAGCGTCTCGGCGGCGAGCGGCAGGTCGGTGACCGCGTCGAGCCGGACCCGCACCGCGCCACCGGAGTAGCGGGCGAGCACGTCGTCGACCGGCCCGAAGGCGACCCGACGGCCCAGCGAGATGATGGTGACCGAGTCGCAGATGAGCTGGATCTCGCCCAGGATGTGACTGGAGAGCACCACGGTCATCCCGGAGGCGGCCAGGTCCCGCATGAGGGTGCGCATCTCCCGGATGCCACCCGGGTCGAGGCCGTTGGCCGGCTCGTCGAGGATCAGCAGCTTGGGGTTCTTGAGCAGCGCCGAGGCGACCGCGAGGCGCTGCTTCATGCCCAGCGAGTACGTCTTGACCCGTTCCCCGGCGCGGTCGCGGAGCCCGACCAGTTCCAGCACCTCGTCGACCCGGTGGCGCGGGACGTCCCCGGCCCCGGCGAGCAGCGAGAGGGTGTCCCGCGCGGAGAAGTGCGGGAAGAACTGTGGACTTTCCACGATCGCACCGACCTGACCGGCCACCTCGGGCAGCGCGGCCGGGACCTCGCGACCCAGCAGCGCCATCCGGCCGGCGTTCGGCCGGATCAGGCCGAGCAGGGTACGGAGGGTGGTGGTCTTGCCCGATCCGTTCGGGCCGAGGAAGCCGTGTACCTGCCCGGCGTCGACCCGCATGTCGAAGCCGTCCAGCGCGTGCCGCTCGCCGCGCCTCCGACTCTTGTACGTCTTGCGTAGACCTTCTATCTCCAGCACGGCGGGCACGTTGACCTCCCCCGCTCGGGTTTATGACGGGAGCGACAATACTGTGTTATCCGCAATAGCGGAACCGAAACGCCGTCGTCGCGCCCACTTTTCGCGACGACGGCGTTCACCAGCGGCCCCGCAACCCGAGGGGATCCCGGTGGGCGGCCGGACGGTCAGTGTTCGGCTGGCACCGTCACCACGCGGCGTCGCCGGCCGGCCAGCGTCAGTCCGACCCCGGCAAGGATCAGCGCCAACGCGCCACCGGCCATCGGCACCACCGGCGGGGAGTCGGTGATCGGCAGGGTGCCGGAGCCGTCCCCACCGCCGGATCCCCCTGCGGTCACCCGGACGACGACGGTCCGAGACGCCCCGACCAGTTCCGGGTCGGGGTTCGGGACGATCACCCGGTACTGGTGGCCGCCGGCCCCCTTCGGCGTGACCCGGAGGGTGCAGCGACCGTCGTCCCCGATCATCCCGTCGGCCACGGTGCGCCAGGTCCCGTCGACCCGCTCCTGGAGTTCCAGACTGCTCGCGCTGGACGGTTCGACCGTGCCGGTGAAGGCGACCTCCGTGCCCGGCGGGACGCTGGCCCGGTCGACCTCGGCGGTGAGGGTCGGCCTGACCCGAGGGAAACGGGACGCGCCGACGATGAAGGCGGGCGACCTCGCCATGGTGGACGGACGCAGGATGCCGCCACATCGCAGGTAGACCCCGCCCTACGGATACACCTTGGAGAAGCTGCCGTCGGCGGCGGTTCTGCCGTTCGGCACCCCGGGGTGCTCCACCCAGAGGCTGTCCTCACCGAAGAAGATCGGCTGGTGGGGGATGCCCTTTCCGGTGTCCTCGTAGAAGAACCTGCCCCGCATCGTCAACCGGCCGTCGCCGACCAGTGGGTCGGGCACGAACTCCATTGTCACCGCCGGCAGGTGGGTCCCCGCCACGTCGAGGGTCGCCGCCGACGAGAGGTTCCGGGGGTCGACGTCGAGGCGCCGGGACCCCTCGTCCACCGCGACCAGCCGGCTGGGCTCCCACCGGCCGTTCCAGGTCGACGGCACCTGGATCGTCGCGCTCCACACGCCGTCCTGCGCGGTGCCGGAGGTGAGCGCGAGTTCCGCGCCCTCGGTGACCGCCGGCCCGCCGGACACCCGCGTGAGGACGACGTAGGGCAGTTGGACCCCGTCCATGTCGGTGGAGGTTATGACCCCGGACTCGTCGGTGAGTGGACGGAGACGGTGACCGGCACCAGGTCGACGCCGGAGACGGAGACGCTGTCGGGCGTGACCGTGATGCCCTCCACGACCGGAGGCGCCGTGTCGGACGCCGCAGCGGCGAGCCCTGCGGGGGCGGCGAGCACGCTACCGACGGTGAAGAAGATCGCGGTGAGCCCGATCTTCAGTTTTGACATCTGATGACCTCCAGGGAAGGTGGTCGTGGCCGGGAGCCACGCCGACACCCTTCCAGTCCTCCCCTGGCCGACCACCGTTCACGACTGTCGGCTTTCCGACTCGGGATGGCCTTTCAGGCACAGACGACGGTGACCCCGGCAGCCCGGAACTCGGCGACCACGGTGGGATCGGCCCCGGAGTCGGTGACCAGGGTCTCCACCCGGTCCACCGGGCAGATCCGGGCGAAGGCGTGACCGCCCAGCTTGGACGAGTCGGCGATGATCACCACCCGTCGGGCCCGGGCCACCATCAGGTTGTTCATCGCCGCCTCCCCCTCGTGGTGGGCGGCTGCCCCGAGATGCGGATCGATCGCGTCCACCCCGAGCAGGGCGACGTCCAGGGTGACCTCGCGCAGCAGCGCCCCGCCCAGCGGGCCGACCAGTTCGAACGACTTCGGCCGCACCACCCCGCCGGCCACCACGATCTTCATCCGGGACCGGACCAGCAGTTCGTTGGCGATGTTCAGGGCGTTGGTGACCACGGTGAGCTGGGCGCCCTCGGCGCTGGTGTTGAGGTCGGGCCGGACGGCGAGGGCCCGGGCGACCTCGGTGCTGGTGGTGCCGCCGTTGAGGCCGACCACGGTGCCGGGCGAGACCAGCGCGGCGGCGGCCGCCCCGATCCGCTGCTTCTCGGCCGAGTGCTTGGCGGTCTTGTACCGCAGCGGCAGGTCGTACGAGACCCCGTTGGCCACCGCCCCACCCCGGGTGCGGGTGATCATCTGCTGTTGGGCGAGCTGGTCGAAGTCGCGACGGATGGTGGCCTGGGAGACGTCCAGCCGCGCGGCGGCCTCCTCGACGCTGACTCGACCGTCGTCGGTCAGCATCTCCAGCAGAGCGTTCCATCGGGCGTACCGGTCCACCGCAGGAGCCTCCACTGACTGCACGCAACGTGATTGATTGCGTGCACAGTAGTGCGCGAAACGCGGGTACGCAAAGCAATGCGTTGCTCGATCGCGCAAGTGGTTGCCAGGGCCCCCCAGCTTCGCGCAGAATGACGCTCGAAACATGCCTGTAACGAGCCGTATTGCGCACAGTCTCCCCTGTGAGGAGTTCTCATGGCGTACGTGGACGCGGAGATCGCCAGCCAGCCCGACTGCTGGCGGGAAGCGGCGAACCTGGCCCCGACCGTCACTGATCGGCTTCCCCACCCCGGCGAGCGGGTGGCCGTCGTCGGCTGCGGGACCTCCTGGTTCATGAGCAGCGCGTACGCGGCCCGCCGCGAAGCCGCCGGGCTCGGCGAGACCGACGCCTTCCAGGCTTCCGAATTCCCCCTCGGTCGCCGTTACGACCGGCTCGTGGCGATCACCCGCTCCGGCACCACCACCGAGGTCACCGACCTGCTCGCCGCGCTGCGCGGCCAACTGCCGACCACGGTGATCGTCGGCGACCCGGACTCCCCCGCGGCCCGCCTCGCCGACGCCGCCGTCACGCTGCCCTTCGCCGACGAGCGTTCGGTGGTGCAGACCCGCTTCGCCACCACCGCCCTGGCCCTGCTCCGCGCCCACCTCGGCGACAACGTCCCCGCGCTGGCCGCCGACGCCGAGGTGGCCGTCCGCGCGCCGCTGCCGCTCGACCCGGCCCGGGTCGAGCAGGCCACCTTCCTCGGTCGGGGCTGGACCGTCGGCCTGGCCCAGGAGGCCGCGCTCAAGTGCCGGGAGGCGGCCACCTACTGGGCCGAGGCATACCCGGCGATGGACTACCGGCACGGGCCGATCTCGATCGCCGCCCCCGGGCGGCTGGTCTGGGCCTTCGGCGACATCCCGGACGGGCTCGCCGAGGACGTCGCCGCCACCGGCGCGGCCTTCGTGCACAGCCGTACCAACGGTTGCCGCACCGTGCTCGGACGGTGGGCCGCCGGGCGCAACCCGGTGGACCCGATGGCCGACCTGATCCTGGCGCAGCGGTTCGCGGTCGCGCTC
This sequence comes from Micromonospora inyonensis, assembly GCF_900091415.1. NCBI lineage: Bacteria > Bacillati > Actinomycetota > Actinomycetes > Micromonosporales > Micromonosporaceae > Micromonospora > Micromonospora inyonensis. The sequence goes on from NZ_FMHU01000001.1 coordinate 916,034, forward strand.
GCCACCTGCCGGGGCCTCGACCCCGACGCTCCCCGGCACCTGTCCCGTTCCGTGGTCCTCGCGTGACCGCAGAACCGCCCGTCGCCGGCCCGGCCGGCGACCCGGTGGTCGTCGCGCTCGACGTCGGCGGAACCGGGATGAAGTGCGCCCTGGTCCGCCCGGACGGCTCCGTCGTGCACGCCGAACGGCACCCGACCGGGGCCGACCGGGGTCCGGACGCGGTGGCGGGGACCATCCTGGACGTCGCCGGGGGACTCGCCGACACCGCCCGCGCCGGTGGGTTCACCCCGCAGGCGCTCGGCGTCGCCGTACCCGGCGTGATCGACGAGGCCACCGGGGTGGCGGTCTGGTCGGCGAACCTGGGCTTCCGGGACGTACCGCTGCGGAAGCTGGCGGCCAAACGGCTCGGGCTGCCCACGGCGCTCGGCCACGACGTGCGCGCCGGGGGCCTGGCCGAGGCCCGGCTGGGTGCCGGGCGCGGCACGCGGCACGTCCTCTTCGTCGCGGTCGGCACCGGCATCGCCGCCGCCCACGTGGTCGACGGCTCGGCCGCCGTCGGCGCGCACGGCGCCGCCGGGGAGATCGGCCACATCCTGGTACGCCCCAACGGTCCGCGCTGCGGCTGCGGAGGGACCGGCTGCCTGGAGGCGGTGGCCTCGGCCGCCGCGATCGGCCGCCGTTACGCCGAACTGTCCGGTGTGCCGGGAAGCACCGCCGCCGAGGTGGTCGAGCGGGCGGTGGCCGGCGAGGAACTGGCCCGCGAGGTGTGGAGCAGTGCCGTCGAGGCGCTCGCCGACGGCCTCGCCACCGGTCAGGCGCTCTTCGACGTGGAGACCATCGTGCTCGGCGGCGGCCTGGTCCGGGCCGGTCGGCATCTGCTCGACCCGCTGCGTACCGCAGTGCGGGAACGGATGACCTTCCACCGGGAGCCGCGCCTGGTCGCCGCCACACTCGGCGACGAGGCCGGCTGTCTCGGTGCGGCCCTGCTCGCCCTCGACTCCCGGGAGACGTGATGACCCAACGGGTGACCGGCAAGGTGGTGACCCCGACCGGTGTGATCCGCCAGGGGTGCGTGGAGATCGGTGACGGCAAGATCCGGGCAGTCGCCGAGTATCCGTCGGTGCGCGACGGGCACTGGATCGTCCCCGGCTTCGTGGACATGCACACCCACGGCGGCGGCGGGCACACCTTCACCACCGGCGACCCGCAGGCCGCCCGGCGGGCCGCCGCGTTCCACCTGCGGCACGGCACCACCACCCTGCTGGCCAGCCTGGTCAGCTCCCCGTTCGCGCTGATGCGGGAGGCCACCACGGCGTTCGCCCCGCTGGTGCGGGAGGGGGTGCTCGCCGGCATCCACTTCGAGGGTCCGTACCTGTCGACGGCCCGGTGCGGGGCGCAGAACCCGGAGTTCCTGCGGGACCCGTCCACCGAGGAGCTCAGCGAGTTGATCCGCCTCGGCGAGGGCGCGGTCCGGATGGTCACCCTGGCCCCGGAGCGGACCGGCGCGCTGGAGGCGATCAAACTGCTCGCCGGCAACCGGGTGGTCGCGGCGATCGGGCACACCGACGCCAGCTACGACCAGACCCGGGCGGCGGTCACCGCCGGAGCCAGCGTCGGCACCCACCTGTTCAACGGGATGCGCCCGGTGCACCACCGCGAGCCGGGACCGGCGGTGGCCCTGCTCTCCGCGCCGAACGTGGTCTGCGAGCTGGTCGCCGACGGAGTGCACCTGCACGACGGGATGCTCGCCTTCGCCACCACGGTCGCCGGCCCCGAGCGGACCGCCCTGATCACCGACGCGATGGCCGCCGCCGGCATGACCGACGGCGAGTACGAGCTGGGTGGCCAGTCGGTCACCGTGGCCGACGGGGTGGCCCGGCTGACCCGGGACGGCGCGATCGCCGGAAGCACCCTCACCATGGATGCCGCACTGCGGCACGCGGTGGCCGCCGGGATCGAGATGTCCGACGCCTGCCGGATGACCGCCACCACCCCGGCCCGTGCGCTCGGTCTCGGCGACCGCCTCGGTGCGTTGCAGGTCGGCCTCCGCGCCGACCTGGTGGTCCTCGACGACGACCTCGCCGTGGTCCGGGTGATGCGCGGCGGTGAGTGGCTGGACTGAGCGGCGGGTGGCGGGCCGGAGGTCAGACGGCGTCCACGTCGACGCCGAGGACGGCCTGCTCGTCCGGGCGGTGCACCAGCACGTCGCTCAGGAAGGACTGGACCGCCGGTCCCATGCCGACGTCCCGGCCGGCCCGCTCGGAGAGCAGCCACTTGTGCTCGACGATCTGGGTGAACAGCTCCTGCGGTTCCAGCTTGCGCCGCAGGTGGGCGGGGACCGCCCGGACCACCGGCTCGAACACCTCGGTCAGCCAGCGGTGCGCGGCCTGCTGCTCGTCGGTCAGGTCGCTCTCCGCCCGGTACGCGTCCAGGTCGTTGAGGAGCTTGCGGGCCTGGTTCTCCTCCGCGTCCAGGCCGGTCAGCCGGAGCAGCCGCCGGGTGTGGTAGCCGGCGTCGACGACCTTCGGACGAACGAGGTAACGCCCGTTGTCGATCGTGGAGAGCGCCACCTCGGCCACGTCGAAGCCCATCTCGTTGAGACGCCGGATCCGCCGCTCGATGTCGTGGCGGGCGTCCCGCTCGACCTGCTGCTCGTAGGTGATCTCGTGCCAGAGCCGCTCGTACCGCTGCACGACCTCCTCGCAGACCATCTCCGGGTCGACCGACTCGTGCAGCAGGCCGGCCGCCTGGAGGTCCAGCGCCTCTCCGAAGATGTTCACCCGGGCGATCTCCAGGTCCTCGCCCCGCTGGCCGTTGGAGAGGGAACTGTGCAGGGCCCCGGTCTCGGCGTCCACCAGGTACGCGGCGAACGCACCGGCGTCCCGGCGGAACAGCGTGTTCGACAGCGAGCAGTCGCCCCAGAAGAACCCGGTCAGGTGCATCCGGACGATCAGCGCGGCGAGCGCGTCGAGGAGCCGTTCCAGGGTCTCCGGACGCAGGGTGTGCGAGAAGAGCGCCCGGTACGGCAGGGAGAACTGGAGGTGCCGGGTGATCAGCACCGGGTCCAGCGGCTGCCCGTCCGGGGCGTGCCGGTCGGCGACGATCGCCACCGCCTCCACGGCCGGGAAGTCGATCCGTTCCAGCGCCCGGAGCAGGTCGTACTCCCGCTCGGCGACCCGCTCACCGGTCTCCTTGACCGCGTAGACGTAACCGCCGAGCCGGACGAACCGGACGATGTGCCGGGAGATGCCCTGTGGGAGGGCCACCAGGTGCTCGGCAGGCCACTCCTCCAACGGGGTCGCCCAGGGCAGGTCGAGCAACGCCGGGTCGACGAGAGCCGAAGTGATCCGCACGGGACAAGCATGCCGTCTCCGCCCGTACGGCGCTTCCCTTCGTGGCTGGGCACACAGCCATCGACGTCCCGTCGCACCGTTGGTCGGGGTGCGCACGGTGGTCGGGTGGTTGCAGGGGACCCTTCCTACCGCATTCTGACGAGCAGGGGTCCCCTGCAACCACCCGACGGACAGCGACGTGCACCCGGGCCGCACCCGAGCGGCGTCGTCGGCGGCCGGTAGCGTGGTCGCCGTGCGGGAGCCGACGACGGTACGACGGGACGCGCGGCTGCGGCCGGTCCGCCCCGCCGGCTGGTGGTGCGACGCGCTGCTGCTGGCCGGGCTGGTGGCGATCACCGTGGCGCTCGCCAACCGCCACCTCTTCGGCGTCGACCGGGCGGTGGCCGACTGGGCCGAGGCGCACCGGCCCCCGGTGGCGTACGGCGTCGCGGTGGTCTTCAACTACCTCGGGCAGGGCACCCCGCTGACCCTGCTCACGGCGGGGCTCGGGCTCCTGCTGGCGGTCCGGCTCCACTCGCTGCGTCCGCTCCTGCCCACCGTGGTGGCCTTCGCGCTGACGAACGTCACCATCGGCCCGGCGAAGGTGTGGACCGCACGACCCGCGCCGAGTGCCAGCATCAAGGAGCCGTGCCTGCCGCCCGAGCAGACGCTCCCCCTCTTCCAGGACGACCTGCCTTTCAAGTACGCCCAGTCGTACCCGTCGGGGCACGTGGCCAACGCCATCGTCTGGTACGGCGTCCTGGCGCTGCTGCTCGCCCCACTGCTGCGCAGCTACGGCCGGAGCATGTCACCCCGGCTGGTGACCGTGGTCCGGGTGGTTCCGCCGGTGGTGGTCATGTTCACCACGACCTACCTGGGCTGGCACTGGCTGACCGACTCGGTGGCCGGTCTGCTGCTCGGGCTGCTTCTGGACCGCATCCTGCACCGGATGCCCTGGAACGACCTGCCGCTGCCGGGGCGGCTGCGCAAGTGGGCCGGACCGTTCGTCCCGCACGCCGGGTAGACGCCTGCGAGCGTCGTCGGGTATCGGGTGCCGGCACCCTCGAGTCCGACGAATGAACCCCGCACCCGCCGGGAAGACGTGTGCCGACCGGCTGGAGCGCCACCTTCGAGGTCACCCGGCGCCACGTCACGGGTTCACGGGTGGGGAAGCCATCGGGGGAACGGTGTTCAGTCACAGCTACGGGAGGAGAAAGTATGTCTGTCTCGATGTCCCAGAAGCTGGTGGACCCCACCAACGCCACCGACAAGCGGACTGTCGAGTCGGCCGTGGTGGAGGGCCGTACGCTCGAGTTCCGGGTCGGTGACATCAACGGCGTACAGCATGCCTGGACACGCCTGATCAACGCCCAGAGCGGTGACGAGATCTGGATCAACCAGACCACCGACGGCGGCAAGACCTGGCAGTCGAACCTCGGCCGACGCAAGATCCAGGCGGGGGGCCGCAACTACACCGACGCCCTGCCGACGAGCAGCAGCGACCAGGTGCGGATGCAGGGCTGGACGCGGCTCACCAGCGGCAAGGAGTACAACACCCGCGCCTTCTGACCAGCCGATCAGATCTGTCGCCCCGCCGACGTCCGTTCGGCGGGGCGGCGGCCGACCGCACGACGGCCCGACAGGCCGCACGGGTGACGCCCCAGCGGGCCGGTCCGGTTCGCTTCGCTCCTGAACTCCTGACGGACGCCGGCCGCACGCGGCCGACCCCGGTGCCGTCGCGGTACTAGAGTCGCCCTCGTGGAACGGCTGGCGCGGCGCTTGGGCGTACCCGATGCGGTGGTCATCGGACTGGGTTCGATGCTCGGCGCGGGTGTCTTCGTGGTCTTCGCGCCGGCCGCGTCGGCAGCTGGCGGCGCGGGTCTGCTGCTCGCCCTGGCCCTGGCCGGGTTCATCGCGTTCTGCAACGCGACCAGCTCGGCCCGGCTGGCCGCCCGCTACCCCGAGTCCGGCGGCACCTATGTGTACGGACGGGAACGGCTCGGCCCGTACGCCGGTTTCCTCGCCGGCTGGGGATTCGTCGTCGGCAAGACGGCGAGCTGCGCGGCGATGGCGCTGACCATCGGGGCGTACCTCTGGCCGGGGCAGGCGCGGCTCGTCGCGGTCGCCGCGGTCGTGGCGGTGACCGGCGTGAACCTGCGCGGCATCGGCAAGACCGCGACCGCGACGAAGGTCCTGGTCGGCGTGGTGCTGGCGGTGCTGGCCCTGGTCGCGGTGACCGGCGTCGGCTCGGTCTCGGTCGACCGGCTCGGTGACCTCGACGGCACCGGCCGGGGCGTGCTCACCGCCGCCGGGCTGCTCTTCTTCGCCTTCGCCGGGTACGCCCGGATCGCCACCCTCGGCGAGGAGGTCCGCGACCCGGAACGGACCATCCCCCGGGCGGTGCCGCTGGCGCTCGGCATCGTGCTGGCGATCTACCTGGCCCTGGGCATGGTCGCGGTCGGCGTGCTCGGGGCCGACGCGCTGGCCTCGTCCGTCGCGCCCCTGGCCGACGTGGTCACCGCCGCCGGGCTGCCCGACCTGGCCTGGGTGGTCCGCGCCGGGGCGACCGTCGCGGTGACCGGGGTGCTGCTCTCCCTGGTCGCCGGGGTCGGCCGGACGACACTGGCGATGGCCCGCCGCCGCGACCTGCCCGGCGCCCTCGCCGCCGTGCACCCCCGGTACCAGGTGCCGCACCGCGCCGAACTGGCCGTCGCCGCCGTGGTGATCGTCGTGGTGCTGCTCGGTGACGTACGCGGGGCGATCGGCTTCTCGAGCTGCACCGTGCTGGTCTACTACGCGATCACCAACGCGTCGGCCCTGACGTTGGAGCGGGAGCCGGGCCGGTGGTTGCCGGTGCGGGCGCTGGCGGTGGCGGGACTGGTCGGCTGTCTGCTGCTCGCGGTCAACCTGCCACTGTCGAGCGTGCTCGCCGGCTTCGGCGTCCTCGCCCTCGGCACGATCTGGTACGCCGTCCGCCACCACCTCGCCTCCCAACGGTCTGGTTGACCGGGCCGACAGGTTGATCGTGGCGGCCGATGGCCCCCGGAGGTGCCGACAGCCACCACGATCAGCAGCCGGACGACCGTCAGGACACGACAGACTCGTCCGGCCCGGTGGACGGCGACGCCACCGGGGCCGGCGGCCCGGCGTGGGCGGCTGGTTCCGGTGCCGTGCCCGACGGCCTCGACGGACGGTCGGACGGGGGCGGTCCGCCGGCTGGGGTCGAGGTGTCGCCGGGGGCCGGAGCGCCACGGACAGCGGGCGGAACGGAGCCCCGGGCGGACGGGACGGCACCGCGAGCCGGGGTTGGACCACCGGGGGCGGCGACCTCGCGGAGCAGGGCGTTCAGTCCGGCGCGCCGGGCCAGCACGGTCATCCGGTCCCCGGCCGTGATCACCATGCGGGAGTCCGGGTTCCACTCGAAGCGCGGCTGGCCGGCGCGGGCGTGCGCGAGCAGCCGTACGCCGCCGGGGCGGCCGACCGCCTCGAGAGCGCGACCGTCCAGCGGCGATCCGGCGGCCACGGACACCTCGGTGACCAGCAACGCGTGCCGGCCGACCGGGATGGTGGCGATCATCGCGCGCTCCAGCAACGCGGCGGTGAAGGCCGGCGCGGCCAGGTACGACACGCTGCGCGAGATACCGATGCCGAAGGCCCGTTGGACGCGTTCGGCGAAGTCCCCGTCGAAGAGGCGCAGCACCACGCGCAGGTCGTCGTTGAGCGCGCGCGCGTTCAGCGCGGCCTGGAGGTTGGTGCCGTCGTCGGTGGAGACCACCACCAGCGCCTGGCAGGTGCCCACCGACGCCGCGCGGAGGGTTTCCTCCAGGGCCGCGTCGCCGACGATCAGCGAGACCCCGAGCCGGCGGGCCAGGGACGCGCCGCGCGGCTCGGGGTGCTTGTCGATCACCACGACCTCGACGCCGAAGTCGTGCAACTGGGCCATCACCCTCGTCCCGACGTTGCCGAGGCCGACGACGACCACGTGCCCGGAGCGGTCCGGCTGGATCCGCCCGGAGTGCAGGGCCAGCCGGGCCCGGACGACGCCGTCGACCACCACGGCGGTGATCAGCGGGATCAGCGCCAGCCCGGCGACGCTGAGCACCACCTGCATGACCTGCTCGGCGAAGGGCTTGTTGACGTCCGGATCCTGCCCGCTGAGCGTGGTGACCAGGGTGAGGTAGAGCGCGTCGATCCCGTCGAGGTGGGCGGCCCGGCCGTTGAGCCAGCCGAGCACCCCGATCAGCGCGAGCACCGCCAACACGGCGATGCCGATCTTCCGGCTGGCGAAGCTGCGCACCGCGCGGAGCAGCACCGTCACCGGCCGACGGCGACGCCGGTCGCGTCGGGCCCGCGCCAGTCGCCGCGCGGCCAGTTCGGTGCCCGGCAACCGGCCGGTCGCCTCGGCGAGCACCACGTCCGCGCCGGCCTCGTCGGCGGGGAGCACCCGCACCTCGCGTGGATCGCGGGTGTCGGCCACCGCGCAGACGACGTCCTCCGGGCGGACGTCGTCACGGCGGGCGACGTAGAGGGTGCGGCCGGCATGCCGGAAGTGGGTGGGGGCGACCTCGCCCAGCGCGGCGGCCACGAACGCCGGGGCGGCCATGGTGGCGTCGGAGAGGACCGCCGAGTCGGGGAAGATCTGCCGTACGCCGTTGGCCAGGCCGGTGTTGAACATCCGGACCACCAGGCGCAGCCTCGGCTCGACCTCCTGGGCACAGAGCGCGGCATGCATGTTGCCCACGTCGTCCTGGTGCAGCAGGGCCAGCCCGTCCGCGCCGGCCAGCCCGGCTCGGCGGAACGTCGCCTCGTCGAGCCGGTCGGCCAGCACCACGTCGATGCCGTGGAGGTCCCGGCCGTCGGGCCCGTCGGAGCGGCGCCGCTCGGGCACGATCAGGGTGACCCGGATCCGGCCGGTGGACACCTCGCCGGCGAGCAGCGCCCGCACCACCCAGTAGGCGAGCGGGTCGTGCCCGCAGACCACGTAGTGGGGGCGGGAGCCCGCGTTGGCCCGTAACCGCCGGCTGGCCCGCCACGCACGGTCGAGCAGGGGCTCCGCCATGTGCGGCATGGTAGCCAGTCCCGGCGAACCGTTGGTGTCCGCATGATCCTCATGCCGGCCCACGTGCTTCCCTGCGCCGGCCGCCGGCCCGGCCGCACGACCGCGGGCAGGCATGTGCCGGCCCGGGGCGGGTAGAGCGGGGTCGTGCAGACCTTCCTGCCGTACCCGGACTTCGCGGCCAGCGCACGGGCGCTGGACCAGCGGCGGCTGGGCAAGCAGCGGGTGGAGGCGATCCAGGTGCTGCGCGGGCTGACCTGGCCCGGTTACGGCTGGCGTAACCACCCGGCGGTGAGGATGTGGGCCGGCTACGAGGAGGCGCTGGTCCGGTACGGGCTGGACGTCTGCGCGGTGTGGTGCGCGCCGGGGCGGGCGGACACCTGCGCGACCACGCTCACCGCCGATCTCGCCGCCGCCTGCGGCATCACCGGAGTACGCGGTCAGGCCGAACTGGCCGCAGCCGGTGAACTGCCACCCTGGCTGGGCCGGCCGGACCTGCACCGGAGCCACCAGTCGTCCCTGCTGCGCAAGGATCCCGACCACTACCGCCCGGTCTTCGGGGACGTCCCGCCCGACCTGGAGTACGTCTGGCCCGACTCGGATCGGCCGCGCCGGTGCCTGCCCACCGTGTGAGGTGGTAGCAGGGGTCCCCTGCTACCGCTTTTTGTCGTGCAGGGTGCCCCTGCAACCACTCGGCACACGCGATGCGTGCAGGGTGCCCCTGCAACCACTCGGCACCCGCGATGCGCGGCCACCTCGGCCAGCGCGCCCCGCACCCACCAGGGCACCGCAGGCGACAATCTGCGGCAAACTCGGACATATGATGCTGTCACAGCGGGTCGGCCGGTTGATCGGCGTACGCGAACACCTGGTCGACCCGGGCGGGGGCGGCGCGGCCCGCGTGCCGCACCCGGTCGACGTGGTGGTCGTCGGCGGTGGCATCGCCGGCATGTCGGCGGCGGTGGTGCTCGCCGAGCGGGGCGTACGGGTGACCGTGCTGGAGGCCGCATCCACCCTGGGCGGACGGCTGGGCGCGTGGCCGGAGACCCTCGCCGACGGCAGCCGGCAGGTCGTCGAGCACGGCTTCCACGCGTTCTTCCGGCAGTACTACAACTGGCGGTCGATCCTGCGTCGGGTCGACCCGGCACTCGGCTTCCTCAAAGCGGTCCCGGGTTATCCGATCCTCAGTGCCCGGTGGCCGACCGAGGAATTCGGCCGGCTCCCGCCCGCCCCGCCGGCGAACCTGCTCGCGCTGCTGCTGCGCAGCCCGAGCCTGCGCCTGCGCGACCTGCGCGGAATGGACCGGGAGGCGGCCCTCCCGCTGCTGACGTACGACCCGGAGCGCACCTACGCCGAACTGGACGGCCGGAGCGCCGAGGAGCTGCTCGACTCGCTGCGGCTGCCGGACCGGGCACGGGCGATGCTCTTCGAGGTCTTCTCGCACTCGTTCTTCAACCACGAGGCGGAGATGTCCGCCGCCGAGATGGTCGCGCAGTTCCACTTCTATCTGCTCGGCAACGGCGAGGGGTTGGCGTTCGACGCCCCGGACGAGGACTACGCGACAGCGGTGTGGGCGCCGCTGGCCGACCACGTCCGGCGGCACGGCGGCCGGGTGCTGACCGGAGTGCCGGCCACCGCGTTGGGTCGGGACGCAAACGGCTGGTGGGTGGAGACCGGCGGCGGGACGGCGTACCGGGGTGGACACGTGGTGCTGGCCGTCGACCCGCCGGCACTCGCCGTGCTGGTCGGGAACTCACCCGGGCTCGCGGCGGTCGCCCCGGGCCTGGTGGCGCGGGTGCCCGCGTTCGGTCGGCCCGGTCCGCCGTACGCGGTCGCGCGGTACTGGCTGGACGGGGACGTGGCCGCCGGACGGGCGGTGTTCAGCGGGGTCTCCCGGCAACCCACCCTGGACTCGGTGACCCTCTACCACCGACTGGAGCACGGTTCCCGCCGCTGGGCGGAGCACACCGGGGGCTCGGTGGTGGAGCTGCACGCGTACGCCTGCGAGCCCGGGGTGGCCGCCGGGGTGCTGGCCGAGCGGATGCGCGCCGAGCTGGCCACGCTCTGGCCGGAGGTCGCCGGGCTGCGCGTGCGCGAGCTGCGGGCCCGGGTGGAGGCGCGGGCCCCGGTGTTCGCGCCGGGCGGCCACGCGACCCGGCCCGGGGTACGCACCGACGCGGCCGGGCTCCACCTGGCCGGCGACGGGATCCGTACGGACTTCCCGAGCGCGTTGATGGAGCGGGCGGCGGCGACCGGGATCATCGCCGCGAACCACGTCCTGCGCGCCGAGGGCGGGGCCGCCGAACCGGTCCGGTCGGTCCGCCTCCGGGGCCTGCTGGCGCGGGGAGCGAGGCCGGGCATGGCGGAGCCACCCCGGCGGGAATGACCGTTTCACGAAATTAGCACTGGTATACGAATAGACTGGGCGGCGGATCGGAAGCCAGCGGGGGACACCGTGCATTCACGCCACCAGCAGCTCCAGGCGGAGCCGGGCACCCGTCTCGACGAGCCCGGACGCGAGGACGGCCCGGACGCCGACGAACGGGCGTGCGTGGTGACCGCGCTGCGGCTCGGCTGGTGGATGGCGGACGCGTACCACCACGCGCGGACCGCGAGCCTGGACGACGGTCCTCCTGGCCGGCCGGTCGCTCCCCGCGCCAAGCTGTCCAACCTGACGGAGATGTCGGGGCGGCAGCGGATGCGGATGTACCTCGACGCGGTGGAGGTGGCGCTCCGCCAGATCGCCGCGCTGACCCGGCACGGCGGGGACGGCCCGTCGACCGCCGCCGCCCACGCGCACATCCGCGACGCCGGCCACGACCGCCCCGGTGACGTCGGCGCGATGCTGGTCGCCCTGGACGAGCTGAACGTGGACGTGCTGCGCTGGGCGATGGCCCGCGACCACCGGGTCGGGATCGGGTACCGCCTCGGTCGCTCCCTCGCCGACACCGTCCGCCGGTGCAACACCGAGGAGCTGCCCCAACGGTTCGGCGGCCGGCAGGACCAGCTGCGCCGCTGGCTGGACGAGCTGGCCAGCGTGCTGCCACCGTACGCGGCCCCGGTGGTGCGCCACTCCCTGGAGAGCTGGACGACCGCGGTCCGCGCGGCGGCGGCGGGCGACCCGCACGAGGCGGAGCTGCGCGACCTCGCCGACGAGCTGCGCGACCAGGGCGAACTGTGGCGCAGCGTGCTCACCGGCGGGCTGCACCCGCGGGACCTGCTCGACGAGGAGCACTACGCGATCGTCGCCCGCAACCTGATCATCCGGGACCGCCGGCTGGTGGTGCAGGCGGCGCGCGGAATCTGCTACCCGGTGCTCGTACCGCTGCTGGTGATCCTGCTGGTGGTGGTCGGGGTGAGCGCCACCGCCGCCGCCGGCTCCCCGGTCACCCGGACGGCGGTCGCACTGCTCGGCCTCGGCGCGGGGCTGGCCGCCATCTGGCGGGCGCTCTCCGGTCCGGCGCTCCAGGTCGCCGGTGAGGTCAACCGGCCGCTGCTGCACGGTGAACTGGTGGCGCAGATGGCCAGGTGCGTGGACCGGCCGCTCGACGCGGCCCGCGCCGCCACCGATGTCGCACGAGGAGGTCGCGGCCCTGCACGCCCAGATGGAGGAGATCCACTGGGGCCTGGCCGACTCCGGTGAGCTGGTCGGCGGGCTGGGGCTCACCGCCCCTGGTCGGTCACCGTCGCCGCCCGTCGCCTGACCGACCTGCTCCGCAGCGAGCAGGCACGCCGTTCACCCGCCTGCCCGGCCGAGCAGCTCCTGCCGGCGGCGGCGCAGCAGTTCCCGCTCGACGGTGTTCTCCGTCCGGGCGATCGCCGACTGGTGAAGCCACCGAGGTGTTCCTTGCCCTCGGCGTACGGGCCGTCGGTCGTCAGCAGTTCCCCGTCGGTGACCCGGACCACGGTCGCCGTGCTCGGTGGGTGCAGTCCGCCGGCGAAGACCCAGACTCCGGCCGCCCGCATCTCCGCGTCGACCGCGCCCACGTCCCGCATGATCTTCTCCGGCACCTCGGCCTCCGGTGCGGGGCCGTCCGGCTGGACCACACTGAGCAGGTACTGCTACATGAGGTGCCTCCTCGCCTACCGTCGCCGGCCCGGTGCCGACGCTCACCCACTACACGAACGAGCGCGAGCGGAATCGACACCGCCGGGCGGGGAAATCAACCGGTCGGCGGGATCGTCCAGGTGAAGCGGGCCGGGCGGCGCTCGTGGAACGCCACCACCCCCTCCCGCGCCTCGCCGCTGGCCCGGACCTGCCGGTGCCACCAGGCTGCCCGCCCGGCGTCGGCCCGACCGTCCACGATCTCCTTGGCGGCGACGACGCTGAGCTGGGAGCGGACGGCGACGGTGCCGGTCAGCTCGGCGATCCGGCCGGTGAACCGGTCGACGGGCACCACCTCGTCGACCAGGCCGACCCGCGCGGCCCGGTCGGCGTCCACCAGCTCGCCGGTGAAGATCAGGTACTTCGCGGTGGCCGGCCCGACCAGCGCCGCCAGACGGCGGGTGGTCGACGTCGGGTAGACCACCCCCAGCTTGGCCGGCGGGACGCCGAACCGGGCGTCGGCGGCGGCGATCCGCAGGTCACAGGCGACGGCGAGCTGACAGCCGCCGCCGACGCAGGCACCGCGAACCGCGGCGACGGTCGGCTTGGCGAACGCGGCCAGCCGTTCCTCGGCGGCCACCGCCACGCTCTGGTCCCCGGCCGCCAGCAGCTCGTCCAGGTCACCCAGGTCGGCCCCGGCGCAGAAGGTCTCCCCCGCCCCGGTGAGCACCAGGACGCGGACGGCCCGGTCCGCCTCCAGCCGGTCGAGCAGCGGTGGCAGCTGCCGCCACATGTCCGGGGTCATCGCGTTCCGGCGGCGCGGATTACTGATCTCCACCGTCGCCACCACCCCGGTCACCCGGACGGTCAGTCCGCCAACCTCCACCGTTCCCCCTCCCGCCCGGCCCTTCCGGCCCGCCGACCCTAACCCGTCGGGCCGGTCCCGAGGTCGGGGCGATCCAGGGCCTCCGCCCCACGCGGGCGGGAGGTTTCAGTGCATCTGGCCCACGCGGATGCGGTTGCCGAAGGGGTCACGGATGCCGAAGTCGATGCCGTAGGGGCGGTCGGTCGGCTCGTCGGTGACGTCCACGCCCTTGGCCACCAGGTCCGCGTACGTCCGGTGCGCGTCGTCGGTGGTCATGAAGAGGTAACCGCCCAGCGCGCCCTTGGTCAGCAGCTCCCGCACCTGCTCGGCGGTGGCCGGGTCCAGGGCCGGCGGGCCGGGCTTCTCCAGCAGGATCTCCCGGCCCGGGTCGCCCGGAACCCGGACCGTCAGCCAACGCATGAAGCCGAGATCCTGGTCGGTGCTGACCTCCAGGCCGAGCTTGCCGACGTAGAAGTCGAGGGCCTCGTCCTGGTCGAGGACGTAGACCTGGGAGCGGGTGATCGCGTTCATCGTCATGCCACCACGCTACGACCCGGCCCTGACCTGCTGCTTATCCGAAACTGCTGGGTCTGGTCCAGGACTTGGTGAAGCAGCTCGGCACGGCGCCGGCCGGGCTCCGCCGCTTCCGGAACGCGGTCGGCGACTCGCCGACGATCTCGGAGAAGGTACGGCTGAACGTGCCGAGACTGCCGAAGCCGACCGCGAGGCAGATCTCGGTGACGTCGCGGTCCGACTCCAGCAGCAGGGACATCGCCCGTTCGACCCGCCGACGCTGGAGATAGCGGTGCGGGGTCTCGCCGAAGGTCGCCCGGAAGGTACGGATGAAGTGCGCCTCGGAGACGTGGGCGATCCGGGCCAGGGACGGGATGTCCAGCGGCTCGGCGTACGAGCGGTCCATGGCGTCCCGGGCACGCAGCATCGCCCGGTTGGACTGCTCGACGGCACGGCTCACGCCCGCCAGCCTACGAGGGCACCCCCGGTCGGCGGGCAGCCCGCCGGCCAGGAGGTTTCGGCGGACTCGACTGCGGAAGAATGTCGACCATGGACTTTCCGGTCGACACCACACCCCCGTACCGGCTCTGGGCGCGGGCGGTCGGCCCGGTCGACGCACCGCCCCTGCTCCTGGTCATGGGCGCCAACGCCAGCGGCCTCACCTGGCCGCCCGCGCTGGTCGACCGGCTCGCCACCCGGCACCGGGTGATCGTCTACGACCACCGCGACACCGGCCGCTCCACCTGGGCGTTCGACGAGCACCCGTACCAGGTGGCCGACCTGGCCGACGACGCCGTCGCCGTGCTCGACGCGGCCGGCGTGGAGCGGGCGCACGTCGTGGGCATGTCGATGGGGGGCGTCCTGGTGCAGCTCCTCGCCCTCGACCACCCCGGACGGCTGCTGTCGGCCACCGCGTTCTGCACCACCGCGCTCGGTGCCGGGCTGGCCGGCGGCGACGACGCACCGCCCCTGCCGGACCCGGACCCGCGCCTGCTGCGCCTCTGGGAACACTTCACCGACGAGCGGGACCGGGAGGCGGAACTCGACTGGCGGGTGGCGCACTGGCGGCTCCTCAACGGCGACGTGATCCCCTTCGACGAGACCGCCTTCCGGGAGCTCGAAATGGCCTGCATCGACCACACCGGCACCCACCGCAACCCCGCCGCGCACGCCCGCGCCGGTCAGGACGGACTGGACCGGGGCGCGGAGCTGGCCGCCGTACGCGTGCCGTTCCTGGTCGTCGAGGCACCGGAGGATCCGATCAACCCGCCGCCGCACGCGTCCCACCTGGCCGGACTGATTCCGTCGGCCACGCTGGTCCGCATCCCCGGCATGGGGCACGCACTGGCACCCGCGGTGCTGGATCCGCTCGCCGGTGCGCTGCTGGCCCACACCACGGGGGTCCCGCCGGCCGCGCGCTGAGCCGCCTGACGGACAGGACGGTCGGATCCGGACGCCCGTCGTCCGGGTCCGTGCCGTGGCGGAACGGACCCGGAACCGACGGGAATGTGAGCCCCCGGCCGGGATCGAACCGGCGACATCTCGCTTACAAGGCGAGTGCTCTGGCCAGCTGAGCTACAGGGGCGCGGGCGTCCGTGGTCAGCATAGCGACTGGCGTCCGGATTTCCTCCCTCACCAGGCCCCTCAGCACCGGAAACGTGATCCGGCGGTGTCCTTCTGGTCGGGTTGTGATCCTACAGTGCACGCAACGCAGTCAACGTCCCGGCGATTGATGGTTGTGCGTGCCCTACTGACCGGTATGCGAATGTCGTCGGTCCCACCCGGTGCTCACCGTCTTGGCAGCGGGCAGAATCCCGTTTACGGTGCAGTGACGCGGACGACATTCCGGTGACCCCCGGGTGACGGGAATTCGGCCGACGGGCCGGCGCGGCCACGCGCCGGTCGCTCCTTCACTCGGATCGTCCGGCACGTTCCTGCCGGTGAAAGGAAGCGCTTCACCATGGCCACGGTCACCTACGCCAAGGCGTCCCGCATCTACGCGGGCACCGAGCGGCCCGCCGTCAACCAGCTCGACCTGGAGATCGGCGACGGGGAGTTCCTCGTCCTGGTCGGCCCCTCCGGTTGCGGCAAGTCCACCAGCCTGCGGATGCTCGCCGGCCTGGAGGACGTCGACGAGGGCTCGATCTACATCGACCAGCGCGACGTCACCCACCTGCCCCCGAAGGCCCGCGACATCGCGATGGTCTTCCAGAACTACGCCCTCTACCCGCACATGTCGGTGTACGAGAACATGGCGTTCGCGCTCAAGCTCCGCAAGACCCCCAAGTCGGAGATCGACCGGCGGGTCAAGGAGGCGGCCGCGCTGCTCCAGCTCGAGGAGTACCTCAGCCGCAAGCCGAAGGCGCTCTCCGGTGGCCAGCGCCAGCGGGTCGCGATGGGCCGGGCCATCGTCCGCGAGCCCCAGGTCTTCCTCATGGACGAGCCGCTGTCGAACCTCGACGCCAAGCTCCGGGTGCAGACCCGTACCCAGATCGCGTCGCTCCAGGCGAAGCTCGGTGTCACCACCGTCTACGTCACCCACGACCAGGTCGAGGCGATGACCATGGGCCACCGGGTGGCCGTCATGCTCGACGGTGTCCTCCAGCAGGTGGACACCCCCCGGGCGCTCTACGACACCCCGGCGAACGTCTTCGTCGCCGGTTTCATGGGCTCCCCGGCGATGAACATCAAGACCGTTCCGCTGGGCGAGCACGGCGCGACCTTCGCCGAGATGAGCATCCCGCTCACCCGCGAGCAGGTCGAGGCGGCCCGCGCCGAGGGCGGCAACGGCAAGGTCACCGTGGGCTTCCGCCCGGAGGACTGCGAGCTGGTCAGCCCGACCGAGGGCGGCATGCCGGTCGTCGTCGAGCTGGTCGAGGACCTCGGCTCGGACGCCAACATCTACGGCCACGCCGCGCTGGAGGGCGCGAACGAGCGGTTCGTCGTCCGTACCGACCGTCGGGCCATGCCGAACATGGGTGACACCGTGTTCGTCAAGCCGCACACCGGCCGGATCCACGTCTTCAACGCCGCCAGCGGCAACCGGATCTGACGTACCGCGAAAGGGGCGGCCCGCTTCGGCGGACCGCCCCTTTCGGCGTCGATACGGGCCTCAGCCGGCGCTACGCCGCCGGGACACCTCGGCGAGGGTGACCGCCGCCGCGACGCTGGCGTTCAGTGACTCCACATCGGAGACCATCGGGATGCGCACGGTCAGGTCGCAGGTCTCGCCGACCAGGCGGGACAGGCCGCGCCCCTCCGAGCCGACCACCACGACCAGCGGGCCGACCGCGGCCTCCAGGTCGTAGAGGTCGGTCTCGCCGTCGGCGTCCAGCCCGACCACCATGAACCCGGCGTCCTGGCAGGCCCTCAGGGATCGGGTCAGGTTCGTCACCTGCGCCACCGGCACCCGCGCCGCCGCGCCGGCACTGGTCCGCCAGGCGGTCGCGGTGATCCCCGCAGCCCGCCGTTCCGGCACGAAGACACCCTGCGCGCCGAACGCGGCGGCCGACCGGATCACCGCCCCGAGGTTGCGCGGGTCGGTGACCCCGTCCAGCGCCACCAGCAGCGGGGCGGTCTGCTCCAGCGCCGCCGCCACCAGGTCCTCGAACGGCTCGTACGCGAACGACGGCACCTGGAGACCGACGCCCTGGTGCAGCACGCCCCCGGTCATCCGGTCCAGTTCGGCCCGGCTGATTTCCAGGATGGCGATGCCCCGGTCGGCGGCCGTCCGGATGATCTCCTTGACCCGGTCGTCGGCGTCGATGCCCTGGGCGGTGTAGAGCGCGGTCGCCGGGACGTGCGTCCGCAGCGACTCCAGCACCGGGTTCCGGCCGACCAGCAGCTCGGGGCTGTCCTTCGCCGGGTTCGACCGGCGGCCCGGAGCGACCCGGGGGCCACTGCGGGCGGCCGGCTTGCCGCCACGCCCCTTGGCGGCGGGGACGCCCCGGCCCCCGCCCTTGCCCCAGGTGGTGTCCTTGCTACCGGGCTGGCCGATCTTGGGGGCACGCCCCTCCTCGGCGGCGGCACGCCGCTCCTTGTCCTGCTTCCAGGCGGTGCGCTGGGGCAGCTTCTCGGTGCCCGAGTACGCCTTGTGCCAGGGACGCTCGTCGGCAGGCAGGGTCTTCCCCCGCCCGGCGAGGGCGTCCCGGTTCTTGCCGCCGGAGCCCTTCGGGGCTCCCGCCTTCGGGGCCAGTCGCCGGCCTCGGCGCTGTGAGTTGCCGGGCATCAGTCCTGCTCTCCAATAGTCCAACGGGGTCCCTGGGGGGTGTCCTCGACCATCACCCCGGCCTGCTTGAGCTGGTCGCGTACCGCGTCGGCGGCGGCCCAGTCCTTGCGACCACGCGCCTGGGCGCGCTGCTCCAGGGCCAGCGCGACCAGGGAGTCCACCACGCCGCGCAGGTCGTCGCCGCGACCGCCGCCCGTCCAGGCGGCGTCCAGAGGGTCGACGCCGAGGATATCCAGCATCGCGCGGACGGCGGCGAGCGCGGTGCGGACCGTCACATCGTCCCCGCCGGCCAGCGCAGTGTTCCCGTCGCGGAGGACGTCGTGCAGGACGGCCAGCGCGGCGGAGGTGTTCAGGTCGTCGTCCATCGCGGCGGTGAACGCCGCCGGCAGCTCGCCGGGGTGCCCCGCGCCGACCCGCTCGGCGGCCCGCTGCACGAAGCCCTCGATCCGCCGGTACGCGGTCGCCGACTCGCGCAGCGCGTCCTCGGTGTAGTCGATGCGGGACCGGTAGTGCGCCGAGGCGAAGTAGTAGCGCAACTCGACTGGACGCACCCCGAGCGAGGCGACGTAGGCCAGGTCGAGGGCGTTGCCGGCCGACTTGCCCATCTTCGCCCCATCGAGGCTGAGCAGGCCGTGGTGCACCCAGTAGCGGGCGAACGGCAGGCCGGCGGCGGTCGACTGGGCGATCTCGTTCTCGTGGTGCGGGAAGGTCAGGTCGAGCCCACCGCCGTGGATGTCGAACTCGGCACCGAGGTAACGCCAGCACATCGCCGAGCACTCGATGTGCCAGCCGGGGCGGCCCCGTCCCCAGGGCGATGGCCAGTAGGCGTCCGCCGGCTCGTCCGGCTTGGCGCCTTTCCAGAGCGCGAAGTCACGTGGGTCACGCTTGCCCCGGTCGGGGGCGTCCCCGGCGGACTGCATGTCGTCCGGCGACTGGCCGGAGAGCGTGCCGTACGCCGGCCAGGAGCCGACGTCGAAGTAGACGTCGCCGGAGCCGTCGGTGGCCGGGTAGGCGTGTCCCCGCTCGATCAGCGTGGCGATCAGCTCGTGCATCTCCGGGACGTGCCCGGTGGCCCGGGGTTCGTACGTCGGCGACAGCACGTTCAGCGTCCGGTACGCGGCGGCCAGGATCTGCTCGTTGGCGTACGCGATCGCCCAGAACGGGCGGTCCTGCTCGCACGACTTGACCAGCAGCTTGTCGTCGATGTCGGTCAGGTTGCGGATGAAGGTGACCTCGAAGCCCTTCGCCAGCAGCCAGCGGCGCAACACGTCGTAGTTGACGCCGGAGCGAAGATGACCGATGTGCGGGGGCGCCTGGAGGGTGAGACCACACAGGTAGACCCCCACCTTGCCGGCTTCCCGCGGGACGAAGTCCCGGACCGAACGGGTGGCGGTGTCATACAGGCGTAGCGTCACCGTACAAGGGTAACGGTCCCCACATCTTCGGAGCTGCCCGGCGCGGGCCGTACGCTGCCTGCTGTGGAGACGGCGGGACGACCCGGTGACGGGTTCGCGGAGCCGGCCGGGGGCACGACACCCGGTCGACCCGGGGAGACCTCGCAGACCCTGGACCGGGGACTGCGCCTGCTGCACCTGGTCGCGGACGCGCAGGGCGGGCTGACCGTCACCGAGGCCGCACACCGGCTCGGCATCGGCCGGGCGGCCGTCTACCGGCTGGTCAGCGCACTGACCGGGCACGGCATGTTGCGTCGCGACCGGGCGGGCCGGCTGCGCCTCGGTGCCGGGGTGCTGCACCTGGCCCGGCGTGCCCAACCGCTGCTCGCCGAGGGGGCGATGCCCGCGCTTCGCCGGCTGGCCGAGCAGGCCGGGGCGACCGCGCACCTGACCGTGGTGGAGGGGGACGAGGGCGTCGCCCTGGCCGTGGTCGAGCCGAGCTGGACGTCGTTCCACGTGGCGTACCGGACCGGCTCCCGGCACCCGCTGGAGCGCGGGGCGGCGGGCCGGGCCATCCTCGCCGGTCGGACCGGATCCGCCGGCCCGGTGACCACCGAGGGGGAGCTGCAACCCGGCGCGTACGGGGTGGCCGCCCCGGTGCTCGGCGTACCCGGCCTGGAGGCGAGCGTCGGCGTGGTGGCGCTGGCCCCGCTGGACGCCGGAAGCGTCGGCGGGCAGGTCCTCACCGCCGCCGCCGCGATCGCCCGCGCCCTGTCCTGAGCTGGCCCCACCGTCCGGGTCCGACGGTCCGCGTCAATGTCGTCGCATCGTCGAACTTCCGGTACTGCTGGCCGATGCAGCGGTCGGCCCCGGTGGCGCAGAGCGCTCCACCGGCGGGACGGGTTGCCGGGCCAGCCCAATGGGACTCCCCGGTGAGAGACCTTGATCGACCGCGTTTGATCGACCGCGGCCACCGGGAGCGTGGGCTGAACGACCATGTGGGCACTACGCGTCCGCTACCGGACGGCCACCTACGGTGACCGGCGCGGTGAGCAGCCGCACCACGGCCGGCAGGTCGGCCAGCGTGGTGATCTCGGCATCCGGTCGCACGTCGTCGGGCCGGGGCGTACCGGCCCGGTTGAGCCAGACCGCCCGCATCCCGACGGCCTGGGACGCGACCACGTCGAGGGCGAGCGAGTCACCGACATAGAGCACCTCGGTCGGAGGCAACCCGGCCGCCGCCGCCACCTCCGCGAAGAACTCCGGCGCGGGCTTCTTCGGCAGGCCGTTCTCGTGCGCGTACCGCTCGAAGGCGAACTCACCGGCCAGCCCGCACTGCTCGGCCCGGCTGTTGCCGTTGGTGGCGTACCCGAGGGTGAACCGGGGCCGCAGCTCGGCGAGGGCCGGCAACACGTCCGGGTAGGGCCGGGTGAGCGCGAACCGGCGGGTGTAGAAGAGGGTGGCGAAGCTCTCTAGGTGCTCCGCGAGCCCGGCGCGGCCCAGCGACCGGGCCAGCGCCGCCCGGCGGATCTCCTGCACCGGGTCGGCGGCGTGCGCACGGAAGACCGCACCCCAGTCCGACTCCAGGTCGTCGAGGGAGACTCCGCCCGCCGCCGGGGTCAACCGCCGCATCTCCTCCAGTACGGCCAGCAGTCCGCCGGCCACCGCCGGTCGCAGATCCAGCAGCGTCTCGTCCGCGTCGAACACCACTGCTCTGATCATGATGGGAAGGGCCTCCAACTCCAACTATCCACTGTGGGATGTCCTTCCTAGCATCCCTGGCGGCGGACCTCGTACTCCACCTCGCCGTGCTCACTGCCTGGTATCGGGTCGTCCCAGGTGAGATGGAACGTGCGGACGTACCGGAGACCACTCTTCTCCAGCACCCGCCGGGAGCGGGTGTTGGCCGCCATCGTCTCCGCCCGGATCCGGTGCAGCCCAAGGGCGTCGAACGCGTACCGGACGAGGGCCCGGGAGCCCTCCGTGGCCAGCCCGCGCCCCCACGCCGCCCGCCGCAGCCGGTAGCCCAGTTCCGCCTCGTTCCCGGCCACGTCCTCGCCGGGTGGGTCGAGGGCGAACCAGCCCAGGAAGTCACCGCCGGCCCGGTCGATCGCCGCCCAGCGGCCGAGACCGGGCGTCTCGTCGTACTGGCGGAGCAGCCGGGGCAGCACCTCGCCCCGGATCACCGGGAGCGGGGTCGGCCGACCGTTGGTCAGAAAGCGCATGACCTCCGGGTCACCGTCCAGCGCGACGAGGTGATCGAGATCCGCCCTGGTGAGCTGCCGCAGCCGCAGCCGCTCCGTCTCCAGGAGGACGCCGTCGGGGCCGGGTACGTCGACCATGCCGGGCAGGATGCGCCACCGACCCACCGACCGGCCACCCGTTTCCCCGCTGCCAGTGGCGGGCAGCGGCGGCAGCCGCGACGAGCCCCGTGCCTGCGGCGGTTCCATGGGTCCGCGCCGCGCCGTGGCCGCGCCGGACGGCTCAGGGGTGGGTCATCCGGAGCACGTCCAGTGCCTCGTCGAGCTGGTCTTCGGTGAGCCTGCCGCTGTCCACGTGGCCCCGGGCGAGCACCACCTCCCGGATCGAGATCTCCTTGGCAAGGGCCTCCTTGGCGATCGAGGCGGCCTCGTCGTACCCGAGGTGGCGGTTCAGTGGGGTGACGATCGACGGCGAGCCCTCCGCGTACGCCAGACAGACGTCGGCGTTCGCGCCGAGACCGGCCACGCAACGGTCGGCGAAGAGTCGGCTCGACGCGGCCAGCAGACGGATCGACTCCAGCAGGTTGCGGGCCATCACCGGGAGCATCACGTTCAGCTCGAAGTCGCCCTGGGAACCCGCGAAGGCGACCGTGGCGTCGTTCCCGATCACCTGGGCGCAGACCTGCCGGACCGCCTCGGCGACCACCGGATTCACCTTGCCCGGCATGATCGACGAGCCGGGCTGGAGGTCGGGGATGCGCAGCTCACGCAGGCCGGCGCGGGGCCCCGACCCCATCCATCGCACGTCGTTGGCGATCTTGTAGAAACCGACCGCGATGGTACGGAGCTGACCCGAGGTCTCCACCAGCGCGTCCCGTGCGCCCTGCGCCTCGAAGTGGTTGCGCGCCTCGGTCACCGGCAGCCCGGTCGACTCGCGCAACTTCTCGACCACCCGGCCCGCGAAGCCGAGCGGAGTGTTGATGCCGGTGCCCACCGCCGTGCCGCCGAGGGGAAGTTCGGCCAGGCGGGGCAGGGCCGAGTCGAGCCGTTCGATGCCGTAGCGGATCTGCGCGGCGTACCCGCCGAACTCCTGGCCGAGGGTGACCGGGGTGGCGTCCATCAGGTGGGTCCGCCCGGCCTTGACCACCGTCTCGAACTCCGCCGCCTTGGCCTCCAGCGCCTCCGCCAGGTGGGCCAGCGCGGGCAGCAGGTCGTGCGCGACCGCCTGGGTCGCGGCCAGGTGGATCGAGGACGGGAAGACGTCGTTGCTCGACTGCGAGGCGTTGACGTGGTCGTTCGGGTGCACGTCCCGGCCCAGTTCCCGGCTGGCCAGGGTGGCGATCACCTCGTTGGTGTTCATGTTGGACGAGGTGCCCGAGCCGGTCTGGAAGACGTCGATCGGAAACTGGTCGTCGTACCCGCCGTCGGCGACGTGCGCGGCGGCGGTGGCGATCGCGGCGGCCACCTCGGCATCGAGCACGCCCACCTCGGCGTTGACCTGCGCCGCCGCCCCCTTGATCTGGGCCAGCGCCCGGATCTGGGCGGACTCGATGCCCCGCCCTGAGAGGGGGAAGTTCTGCACCGCGCGCTGGGTCTGCGCCCGCCACAGCGCGTCGGCGGGCACCTCCACCTCACCCATCGAGTCGCGTTCGATCCGGTAGCCCACTGCCTCTGGATTCGTCACGCGTTCCATCCTGCCGCGCCCACCGGGCACTCGCAGCGGGGCGCAGAAGTTGGGAGCCCCAAACCCAGGGCCTGACGTTCAAGCGTCGACAGCTCCGGAGTCGCCGGCTTCCACACCGCCGGCTCGCAGGATTCGCCGGACCTGTTCGCGGCCGTAACCGGTGACCCGGGCGATCTCGCCTACCCGCGTGCCGTCCCGGTACGCCGTCACGATGGCGAGAGCCAGCCGCTCGCGCACTTTCGGAACATCGGCACGAGCCGAGGCGACCTCCGCGAGCCCATCCTGCACCCGCTGGAGCGCCACTCGGTACGCCTCCGACGCTGCCTCAAGGTCGCCCGCCACCCAATGACAGGTTTCCCAGGCACGATTCCACCGGACACACCCTCACCTGCCCGGCTCCCGCACACTCCGGCGCCCTACCGTCCGGAGCAGGTCGCCGTCCTGGCCCGGCTCGACCCCGATGGTTCAAGCGGACGGAACCGACGTGGCTGAGTCTCGACAGGCGAGGATTCTGGTGGTGGGGCCGCGCGAACTACCCGGGAATGGAGTGGTCGAGGTTTGGGCGGACGCCGGAAGTGGTGGAAGCGGGCAGGAGTTCACCGTTCCCGTCCGGGACCTCATCCTGGCCGAGATCGACGACGGACGCGGCAGGTCGGCGTTGTACGAACTTCGGAGGTGCAGGCAGGTCGGCTGACAGCCCTCATTGGAGCCTGTGGCAGTAGCTGCGGGAAGGGAACCCGGCAGTCCTCCGGACGGTGGGCCGCCGGGTTCCACGCTTCCAGTGACCAGCCTCCGAGATTCGACGGCGGCCGACGGTGAGGACCGGCTCGGTGACCTCGGCGAAGAAGTCGTCGGGAGTTTCATTGGCCCCGTAGTGGGCGTCGGCTCCACTCGCGGGCCAGGATGGCGTAGACGAGTTGGTCGGCCCACTCCCCATTGAACAGGTAGCTGTCGACGTGGCGCGCCTCCTGACGCATGCCGAGCCGGGCCATCAGTCGGGCAGACGCCGCATTGCGGCCGTGGCACCGGCCGTAGACCCGGTGCAGTCCGAACTCGGTGAACCCCCAGTCCAGCAGCGCCGTGGCGGCTTCCGTAGCCAGTCCGCGACCTCCGTGGTCGGGATGGAAGACGTACCCGAGTTCAGCCGTGCGGTCGGTCTGACTGCGCCAGACGAGTTCCACCGTCCCGATGACCCCGGCGTCGGTGGCCACGGCCAGAGTCGAGCAGTCTCCCTCGACGCGTAGCGCGTCCTCACCCGCCATGGCGATCACCGACGATCGCGACTCCTCGCGGGTACGCGGCTCGCTGAGCGTCCAGCGGAAGACGTCCGGTCGGCGCTGCCACGAGCACACATCGTCGAGATCGTTCAGCGTGACAGGGCGCAGGGTGAGCCGCGCAGTACGGATCGGGTACGTCGGTCGGCCCATCCAGCGATACTAGAAAGTCCGCGTGACGTCGACAGAGGCCGGCGGGTCAGCGGAGGCCGACGGTGAGGACCGGCTTGGTGACCTCGGCGAAGAAGTCGTTGCCCTTGTCGTCGACCACGATGAAGGCCGGGAAGTCCTCCACCTCGATCTTCCAGACCGCCTCCATGCCCAGTTCCTGGTACTCCAGGACCTCGACGTGCTTGATGCAGTCCTGGGCGAGCCGGGCGGCGGGGCCGCCGATCGAGCCGAGGTAGAAGCCGCCGTGCTGGTCGCAGGAGCGGGTGACCTGGGCGGAGCGGTTGCCCTTGGCGAGCATCACCAGCGAGCCGCCGGCCGCCTGGAACTTCTCCACGTAGGCGTCCATCCGGCCGGCGGTGGTCGGGCCGAACGAGCCGGAAGCGTACCCCTCGGGGGTCTTGGCCGGGCCGGCGTAGTAGACGGCGTGGTCGCGCAGGTACTGCGGCATCGGCTCGCCCGCGTCCAGCCGCTCGGCGATCTTGGCGTGGGCGATGTCCCGGGCGACGACCAGCGGGCCGGTCAACGAGAGCCGGGTCTTCACCGGGTACCGGGACAGCTCGGCACGGATCTCGTCCATCGGCCGGTTCAGGTCGACCCGGACGACCTCCTCGGTCTCCAGGGTCTCGTCGGTGACGTCGGGCAGGAAGCGGGCCGGGTCGGTTTCGAGGCGCTCCAGCCACACGCCCGACGGGGTGATCTTGGCGACCGCCTGCCGGTCGGCCGAGCAGGAGACCGCGATCGCCACCGGGCAGGACGCGCCGTGCCGGGGCAGCCGGACCACCCGCACGTCGTGGCAGAAGTACCGGCCGCCGAACTGCGCGCCGATGCCGAAGTTACGGGTCAGCTCCAGCACCTGCGCCTCCAGCTCCAGGTCACGGAAGCCGTGCGCGGTCATCGAACCCTCGGTGGGCAGCGCGTCGAGGTACTTGGCGGACGCGTACTTGGCGGTCTTCAGCGCGTACTCGGCCGAGGTGCCGCCGATCACGATGGCCAGGTGGTACGGCGGGCACGCCGCGGTGCCGATCAGCCGCAGCTTCTCCTCCAGGAACTGCATCATCCGCGTCGGGTTCAGCAGCGCCTTGGTCTCCTGGTAGAGGTACGACTTGTTGGCCGAGCCGCCGCCCTTGGCCATGAAGAGGAACTTGTACGCGTCGGGGTGGCCGTCCGGGTCCTCGGCGTAGATCTCCACCTGGGCCGGCAGGTTGCTGCCGGTGTTCCGCTCCTCCCACATGGTCAGGGGGGCGAGCTGCGAGTAGCGCAGGTTCAGTCTCGTGTACGCCTGGTACACGCCCCGGGAGATCGCCTCCGCGTCGGTGCCGTCGGTGAGCACGTGCCGGCCCCGCTTGCCCATCACGATCGCGGTACCGGTGTCCTGGCACATCGGCAGCACCCCGCCAGCTGCGATGTTCGCGTTGCGCAGCAGGTCCAGCGCGACGAAGCGGTCGTTCGGCGAGGCCGCCGGGTCGTCGATGATCGACCGGAGCTGGGCCAGGTGGGCCGGGCGCAGGTAGTGCGCGATGTCGTGCATCGCCTCGGCGGTCAGGGCGGTGAGCGCGGCCGGGTCCACGGTGAGGAACCGACGGCCACCCGGACCGTTGACGACGTCGACGCCCTCATCGGTGACCAGCCGGTACTCGGTCTGGTCGGCACCGACCGGGAGCAAAGGGGCGTAGGTGAACGCGGCGGCACTGCTCATGAGCGGAAAGCCTAGGGCAGTCGGGCCGTGACGTCGTACCCGCCGGGTGAGTCGTGCGACACCGCTCTCATCCGTCCCGGTCACCCCCACCCGTCCGGGCGGCCACCCCCGCTCAGCCGTCCTTGCCGCCGTCCGGTTCCGGGCAGCTCTCACCTTTCGGACCGCAGCTCGCGGCCGGGTCCGGGCCCTTTCCCGGAGTGTCGCCGGGATTCCGCCCGGAGCCGTCCTCGCCGGGATTCCGGCCGGAGCCGTCCTCGCCGGCCGGTGGCGCGCCGCCGGCCGCACCGGCGAACCGGACGTATCCGATCTCCCGTCCCTCGCCGATCACCATGCCGGCGGGACCGACCGCCAGCACGTTCGCCGAGGTCCGCAGGTTCGCCAGTTCCCGCCCGGTCCGCGGGTCGAGGGCGACCACCCGGGAGGGACCGTCCTCACTGAGCACCGCCGCGTACGGGGTGAGCGCCCCGCCCGCCTTCTCGGCCGACCGCCGGGTCCAGCGCGGACGGTCGACCCCGAGTTCCCGCCCGACGATCGAGCGCTTGTCCGCAGAACGGGCCAGCAGGTGGCGGTCGTCGACGGCGAGCAGCTTCTCCCCGGCCGCGCCGACCCAGAGCAGCCGCCCGTCGTACGCGTCGACCACCGTCTCCCGGGCGTCCGGGGCCACCCCGACCACCACGTTCCGCGCGCCCTGCGGATCCTCCCGCTGCACACACCCGGCGTTGTCGGCGGTGCGCAGGTTGATCCCGGCCCGCCGCCACACCTCCCGCCCGGTGGTCGCCTCCCGGCCGGAGAGCGTGAAGTAGCAGGTGCCGTCCTCCGACCGAGCCTCGATCCGCAGCAGCCGGCCACCGACGGTGACCAGCCGTTCCTCCCGGCCGGGCTCGACGTCGCGCACCACCCGGCCGGTCGCGGTGTCCAGGACGTGCACCCGGCCGTCGACCGGGAAACCGAGCAGGGCGGGCACCGCCTCCGGACCGGCCACGCCGGAGTCGATCCGGAGCCCGGTCAGCCGCCGGGTGCCGAGCAGTTCCGGGTTGTCGGCGAAGAATCCGCTCTCCACACCGGGCAGGAAGGCCGTCCAGACCGGACGGCTGCCGCGCACGTCCCACGCGCTGACCGTGCAGTCGGTGGCCTGGGCGCAGCGGGCGTCCAGCAGCATGTTGCGGTACGTCCAGACGGCCACCGCCTCGTTGTCCCGGCGGCGAACCGCGCCGGTCGCCGGGTCAAGCAGCTCGTACCCCTTGACCAGAAGCTTGCCGACCGCGACGACCGCGTCGCGGCCGTCCCCGGCGACCGCCGCCCAGTCCGCCTTGCGCTCCCAGAGCGGCGCGCCGGTGGCGAGGCTGAGCCCCTCCACCCGGGTCCGCTGCTCCACCACCACGGTCTCCCCCGCGACGGTGACGCTCTTCGGGGTGCCGCCGATGCGGCGCTGCCAGGCCACGTCGGGTTCGGAGATGGGGCGACTGCGGTTCACCGCGTCCCACACCCCCGGCCACGGGTTCCACACGCCGGTCAAGGTCAGCACCACGACCGCGATCAACGCGAGGATCACGTAACAAATGACGCACCGGCCGCCCTGCTGAGCCACAACGGACACGGTAGCCAGGTCGGCGCGGCCCTGATGCCCTCCGTACGGCCGTGTCGGTGAACTATTCCGGACGGGCGGACAGCGGTTCCGGGGTGAGGACCCGCCACAGCGCCCCGGTGGCGGCGAGCGAGGCCACCCCGGCGAGGGCCATCGCCACCGCCGGTCCGGTCACCTCGCTCGACGCTCCGCCACCGGCCGCTGCGAGCCCCTGGGCAGCCATCATCCCGGTGCTGGTCAGGCCGAACGCCTGGCCACGCCGGGCCTCGGGCACCGCGTCGAGAAACCGGCGGGCCAGCCCGAGCTGGTAGGCGAAGCCGGCGGCGGCCACCGCGAACAGCAGCGCGGCGAGGACCAGGCCGGGCCGGAGCAGGAACCCCAGCACCGGTACGCCGAGCAGCAGCGCGAGCCACGGGCTGAGCCGCTCCCGGGCTGCCGGCGGGACGAACCGCCCCACCACCAGGTCCCCGACGAGCATCCCGAACGCGCCGGCCATCAGCAGCACGCCCGCGCTCGCCCCCGGGCCGAGTCCGGCGGCGTACGGCACCGCGACCGCCTCGGCCCCGACCAGCATCGAACCGGGCAGCCACTGGGCCAGCAGCAGGCCCCGGATCCGCCGGTCGGCGAGGAGTTCCCGGTTGCCCCGCCAGGTCTCCCGCACCGCGCCGGTCCGGGTCGGGCCGGTCGGGCCGGTCGGGCCGGTCGGGCCGGGCCGCACCGTGCCGGTCACGCCGCGGTTCCGCCCGGGACGGGCCCGCAGCCCGACCCGGGCCAGCAGGGCCGAGAGCGCGCAGGTGGCGGCGGTCAGCCAGAGCGCGCCGTACGGCCCGACCGCACCGAGCAGGAGACCACCCACGGCGAACCCGACGACCTGGGTGCCGCCGGACGCCATGGTGAGCAGGGAGCGCCCCAGCACGTACGCGTCGCCGTGCAGGATCTCCGGCAGCAGCGCGGTGCGGGCGGCGCTGCTGACCGGGCCGAACAGGCCGACGACGAAGACCAGCCCGAGCATGCCGGCCGGGGGGAGCACCCCGACGGCGAGCACCGCGACGAGGGCCAGCCGGACCAGTTCGTAGCCGACGATCACGGCGCGCGGCGGCCACCGGTCGGCGAGGGCGAGCAGGAACACCCCGCCGAACGCGTGCGGCAGGAACCCGGTGACGTACGCGAGGGCGGCGATCAGGCCGGAGCCGGTGCGTTCGTACACCAGCACGGAGAGGGCGAGCATCTTGACCGTCTCGCCGATCAGGAAGACCCCGAAGCTGGCGAAGAGCACACGGAACTCGGCGACGGCGAAGACGTCCCGGAAGGTGGCCGGGCGCTCCGCCGCGACCGGCGGCGCGACGGTGGTGCGGGTGGACTTCACAGGGCGGATCCTGTCCGGGCCGCGCCGGGCGCTCTATCCTTTCGCCCCAGGACGAAAGGTAGGCCGGGACGTGCGGATCCAGGTGACCCCGGCCGACATCGCGGCGAGCCGGTACGCCATCTCGCCGCTGGGCGAGACGGTGTCGGCGCTGCGGCTCTGCGCCGGCCAGCACAGCGCGCCCGGCCTCGCCCCGTGGGTGGCCCGGGTCCGGCCGGTGTACGAGCGGCTGCGCCGCGACCTGCCGGCGGTGGGCGCGCTGCTGGCGCTGCTGCGCCGGGGCGGCTACAACGCCGACTTCATCCAGCCGCCCCCGGCCGGCACCGGGCGGAGCTTCGCCGACGAGATCGCCGTGGTCCGGGCCACCCCGCTGGCACAGGCCCGCGACGAACTGGCCCGCAATCTCGTCGGGCTCCGTACCGCACCGGCGTACGCGCAGCGGATCTACCGGTCGCCGGACGTGGTGGACCGGTTGGCGGACGCCGTCGAGGTGGTCTGGACGGCCCTGGTCGAGCCGGACTGGCCCCGGCTGCGGACCATCCTGGAACGCGACGTCGTGCAGCGCGCCGGGCGGCTGGTCACGTACGGCTGGGGTGCCGCCGTAGCCGGTCTCGACCCCCGCCTGAGCTGGGAGCCCGGCGGCCACCTCGGCGCCATCGTGGTGGCCGACCGGGAGCCGGCGACCTACTCGCTCGGCGGGAAGGGTCTGCTCTTCGTACCGACCGTCTTCGGCACAATGATCAACTACGTGGAGCCACCGTGGCCGTTCGCGCTCGTCTACCGGGCCGCCGGCGTGGTGGACCTGCTCGGCCCGCCCGCCCCGGACCGGCCGCCGGACGCGCTGGACCGGCTGCTCGGCCGCACCCGGGCGGCGGTGCTACGGGCGCTGGCCGTACCCGCCACCACCAGTCACCTCGTCCGGCAGTTCGGCCTGACGCTGGGCGGGGTCGGCGGGCACCTGGCGGTGCTGCGCGACGCCGGGCTGGTCACCCGCACCCGCACCGGGCGGGCGGTCCGCTACACGCGCACCCCGCTCGGCGACGCCCTGGCCCGGGTCAGGGACGGTTGACGGCGGCCGAGCGCACCAGCGGCAGCACCCGGTACGGGATCTGCTCGGCCAGCGCGATGATGGTCGACGCCCGGGTGATCCCCGCGCAGGAGACGATCTGGTCGATGACCCGCTGGAGGTCGGCGTTCGACCGGGCCACGATCCGGCAGAGCACGTCGCTGGAGCCGGTGATGGTGTGCGCCTCCAGCACCTCGGGGATCGCGGCGAGGTGGGCGGTGACCGGGTCGTGCCCCTGCCGCTGGCTGATCTCCAGGGTGACGAAGGAGGTCACCCCGAACCCGATGGCCGCCGGGGAGACGTCCGGCCCGAACCCGGCGACCACCCCCCGGTCGACCAGCTTGTCGAGGCGGGCCTGGACGGTCCCCCGGGCCACGCCCAGCCGGCGGGAGCACTCCAGCACCCCGATCCTCGGCTCGGCGGCAAGCAACTCGATGAGGCGCGCGTCGAGCTGATCGAGCTGGACAACCTGACCACTGGTCACAGGTAGAGACCATACCGAATGCGCAACCTGACCAGCCGATCGTCTGACTGTTGCCCACCGGTGCGCCGGCCGCGATCCTCGCCACAGGGCACCGCGCGGTGCGACGTCACACCGCCGCCGGCGACCACACGAGCGGCACCGTACGGAGGGAGTCCACGATGACCCAGGCGATCGACCGACCCACGTCGACCGAAGAGGTCGACGTCGACGCGCTCGTCGACGCCGTCGACCACGACATCGCCCACGACCCGTTCCCGGTCCGTGGGCTCGACCACGTCAGCTTCCTGGTGGGCAACGCCAAGCAGGCCGCGCACTACTACTCCACCGCGTTCGGGATGACCTGCGTCGCCTACCGGGGGCCGGAGCAGGGCTACCGGGACTACGCCGAGTACGTGCTCACCAGCGGTTCGGCCCGGTTCGTCCTGCGGGGCGCGGTCCGCCCCGACGCGCCGGACGCCGCCCTGGTCGCCAAGCACAGCGACGGCGTCGCCGACATCGCCCTGGAGGTCCCGGACGTCGACGCGGCGTACGCGCACGCCACCGCCCAGGGCGCGACCGGCCTGCTGGAGCCGCACGAGTTGACCGACGAGCACGGCACCGTCCGGATCGCCGCGATCGCCACCTACGGCGACACCCGGCACACCCTGGTCGACCGGTCCCGCTACACCGGCCCGTTCCTGCCCGGCTTCGTCGCCCGTGCCCCGATCGTCGACCGGCGGCCCATGATCGACGCCGGGGTCCAGCCGAAGCGCTTCTTCCAGGCCGTCGACCACGTGGTCGGCAACGTCGAGCTGGGCCGGATGGACGATTGGGTCGAGTTCTACCGGCGGGTGATGGGCTTCACCAACATGGCGGAGTTCATCGGCGACGACATCGCCACCGACTACTCGGCGCTGATGAGCAAGGTGGTCGCCAACGGCACCCGTAAGGTCAAGTTCCCGCTCAACGAGCCGGCCGTCGCCCGGAAGAAGTCGCAGATCGACGAGTACCTGGAGTTCTACCAGGGGCCGGGCGCGCAGCACATCGCGGTGGCCACCAACGACATCCTGGCCAGCGTCGACGCGATGCGGGCCGCGGGCGTCGAGTTCCTGGACACTCCGGACTCGTACTACGACGACCCGGAGCTGCGCGCCCGGATCGGCAACGTACGGGTGCCGATCGAGGAGCTGAAGGCCCGCAAGATCCTCGTCGACCGGGACGAGGACGGCTACCTGCTCCAGATCTTCACCAAGCCGGTGCAGGACCGGCCGACGGTCTTCTTCGAGCTGATCGAGCGGCACGGCTCGCTCGGCTTCGGCAAGGGCAACTTCAAGGCCCTCTTCGAGGCCATCGAACGTGAGCAGGAGAAGCGCGGCAATCTCTGAGTCCGGGGCCGGTCGCCGTCCACCGACGGCGACCGGCCGGAACCGCGCGCCACAGGTGGGCTGGCCGCCGACGAAGGCGTCGTTAAGGTAGCTGCGTGAGTGTGCAACCCGGCTGGTACGTCGACCCTGCCGACCCCGAGACCCAGCGCTACTGGGATGGCGAGGGGTGGATCGGCGCGCCGATACCCGCCGACGCCACCCCACCCGAGGGACCGCCGCCGGCCGAACCGCCGGCACCCGCCCCGACCCCGGTCACCACCCCGGCCGCGGGTCCGCGCCCGACCACGCCGACCTCCGTTCCGCCCCCGGCCACCGGCGTCCCCGGGCCCGGTCCCGCCGGGCGGCCGACCACGCCCCCGTCCCCCGGCCCGTACCCCGCGGGGCCGTGGCCGCCACACGGGTACGCTCCCCCGCCCGGTCACCGTCCCCCGCCGCCGTACGGTTTCCCGCCCGGTTACGCCCCTCATCCCGGCTGGCCGCATCCCGGCTGGCCGGTACGGCCGCCCGAGCCGCGCCCGCACGGCCTCGCCCTGGCCGGCTACGGCCCCCGCTTCCTCGCCCGCCTGATCGACTTCGGCATCGTGTTCCTCCTCAACGCGGTGGTGAACGGCTGGTTCGTCTGGCGGTTCATGCAGGAGATGTCGCCGGTCTGGCGGGAGTTCTGGGCCCGGGTGTCGAGCGGCTCCACGTCCATGGAACCTCTGCCCCAGCCGGGCGACCAGGCCGGCGGCCTCCAGGTGGCGATCCTGCTGATCGCGACCGCCCTCTGGTTCGCCTACGAGGTCCCGTCGATGGCCAGCGGAGGGCAGACCTTCGGCAAGCGGGTGATGGGCATCCGCGCGGTGCCGCTCGCCGGTGACCAGCCGCTCGGCTTCGGCCGGTCGTTCCGGCGCTGGAACACCCTCGGCCTGCCCACCCTGCTCTGGTACTGCTGCGGCCTGGGCCTGCTGCTCCAGCTTCTCGACGCCCTGTCCCCTCTCTTCGACCATCCGCTGCGCCAGGCGCTGCACGACAAGCGCGCGCAGACGGTGGTCGTCCAGGTGCCTCGTCCCACCCCCACCCGTGCCGAAGCGCACGACCGCCCAGAGGGAGATGCCGAATGACCGACACCGGCCGCCACGAGCCCCCGATCCGGCTCACCCGCGCCGACCTCGACGCGCTGCCCAACTACGTACCCGGCCGCAGCCCGGCCGACCTCGCCCGGGATCTGGGCATTCCGGAGGCCATCAAGCTGGCGAGCAACGAGGTGCCCTACGGCCCGCTGCCGGGGGTGGTGGAGGCGATCGCCGAGGCCGCAGCCGGGGCGCACCGGTACCCGGACATGGGCGTGGTGGCGCTGCACTCCGCTCTCGCCGAGCGGTACGGCGTGACGCCGGACCGGATCGTCACCGGCTGCGGTTCGGTGGCGCTCGCCGAGCATCTGGTCCGGGCCACCTGCCTCCCCGGTGACGAGGTGGTCTACTCGTGGCGCTCCTTCGAGGCGTACCCGATCGTCGTGGCGACCAGCGGGGCGACCAGCGTGCCGGTGCCCAACCTGCCGGACCACGGGCACGACCTGGCGGCGATGGCGGCGGCGGTGACCGACCGGACCCGGATGGTGGTGGTCTGCAACCCGAACAACCCCACCGGCACCTTCCTGCGCCGGCCCGAGTTGGAGCACTTCCTCGACGCCGTCCCGGACGACGTGCTGGTGGTGCTCGACGAGGCGTACCGCGAGTTCGTCACCGACCCGGAAGTGCCGGACGGGCTCGGCTACGCCGACCGACCCAACGTGGCGGTGCTGCGCACCCTCTCCAAGGCGTGGGGCCTGGCCGGGCTGCGGGTCGGCGTCATGGTCGCCCAGCCGGCGGTGGCCACCGCCGTGCGCAAGGTGGTCACCCCGTTCTCGATCAACCTGCTCGCCCAGGCCGCCGCGCGGGCCGCGCTGGAGCAGGCCGACGAGGTCGAGCGCCGGTGCGCCCTGATCGTCGCCGAGCGGGACCGGGTCACCGGGGCGCTGCGCGCGTTCCTCCCCGACATCCCGACCAGCCAGGGCAACTTCGTCTGGCTGCCACTGGGCGACCGGGCGGTCGCGTTCGCCAAGGCGTGCGAGGCGCGCGGCGTGATCATCCGTCCGTTCCCCGGTGAGGGTGTCCGGATGACTATCGGTACTTCCGCGGAGAACGACGCCTTCCTGGCGATCGCCGAGGAGGCACTCGACAGGACCACCGAGGAATAAGTCCGTTTTAGGGACGATTGCACTTTTCCTCCCCTATCTTTCGGGGTACCGCCGGCGTGACCGCCGCCAGGACGGCACCGGCACTTCGAGAGATGGGGAAACACCAGTGCGCATTGCCAAGATCTGCCTCATGGGAGCCACCGCGGTCGTGACGGTCGGGCTCGGCGCGGCGTCGGCCGTCGCCGCGCCCACCGACTCGACGACCGTCACCTTCGAGATCCTCGCAGGCACCCTCGACATCGACGCCCCGACCACCGCCGACCTGGGCGACGGGGCACCCGGCGGCACCATCACCGGCCAGCTCGGCCCGGTCACGGTGACCGACTCGCGGGGCGCTACGGACGCCTCCTGGGTCGCCACGGTGACTGCGTCGGTGTTCCAGACCGGCGGCGGCACCCCGCCCGAGACGGTCCTGCCGGAGGAGATCGACTACTGGTCCGGCCCGGCCACGGCGACCACCGGCACCGGCACGTTCACCCCCGGCCAGGCGACCGCGGGCGACGCCGAACCGCTGTCGAGCGTCACCCCGGTCGTCGCGTTCACCCACACCGGAGGCACCGGCGGCAACACCGCCACCTGGAACCCCACCCTGGTCGTCAACGTGCCGCTGGACAGCGTCGCGGGGGTCTACACCGGGACGGTGACGCATTCGGTGGCGTAGCCGCCGGGGCCGGTCGGCCGTTGCGGCCACGCTGGCACTGCTCTGCCTCGCCGGCCCGGGTCTGTCGACCTCGGCCGGCGCGGCCGAGCCGGACCCGGACGAGGGCAGCATCGGCATCCGGTTGCTGGAGGCACCGACCAACCGTCGTGACGACCCCCGGGCACGGCGTTACATCGTCGACCACCTGCCGCCGGGCGAGACGATAACGCGGCAACTCCTGGTGACCAACCACACCGACGAACGGCGACGGATCGACGTCTACCCGGCTGCCGCGGCCCTCGAAGAGAGCAGGTTTGTCTTCGGCGAGGGACGCGCCGCCAACGAACTCACCTCCTGGATCAGCCTGGATCGCACCACGGTCGAGCTGGGTCCGGAAGCGGAGACCCGGGTACGGGCGACCATCCGGGTGCCCCCCGCCGCGTCGGCCGGCGAACGGTACGGGGTGATCTGGGCGTCCACCACCTCACTGCCCCGGCGGGGGGGCCAGGTCACCCAGGTCCACCGGGTCGGTGTCCGGATGTACCTAGACATCGGCCCCGGCGGCGAGCCGGCCTCCGACTTCACCATCGGGGACCTGATCCCGGCCCGTAGCCCGCAGGGAGAACCCTCGGTCGCCATCGGGGTCACGAACACCGGCGGTCGGGCCCTCGACCTGACCGGAAAGGTGGCCCTCACCGAAGGGCCCGGCGGAACGCAGGCCGGCCCCTTCGACGTGGTGCAGGGAACGACCCTGGCACCGGGGCAGTCGGGACAGGTCAGCGCCCGCTTCCCGGCAGAACTGTCGAACGGGCCGTGGACGCTCCGGGTCGACCTGGAGAGTGGCCTGGTGAAAAAGACCGCCACCGGACGGATCGAGTTCCCCGACCCCGGCCAGACCGGTAAGCCGGGGACGATCCTCTCCCGGCTGACCACCTGGTGGAACGTGGCCATCGCGGCAGCGGGAGTGCTGGTCGTCGCAGGTCTGACGACGCTGGCCCGGCGGTCCCGCCGGCGGATCCCGGTCGGACGCTGAGCCGGCCACCGGTCAGGCCGGACGCCGGCGGCGAGCCGCCCACCCGCCGACCACCAGCAGGGTCAGCCCGAGCGCCAGCAGACCGACCCACCGGCCCAGACCGGATCCGGTCACCGGCAGCCCGCCACCCGGGTGGGTGGGTGCCGGCTGGGTCGGTGCGACGGACGGCTGGGTCGGTGCCACCGTGGGTTGGGCCGGCACCACCTCGAAGGTGACCCCGGTCCCCGCCGACGGTTCGGCCCGTACGGTCGACGCGACGGACGCCCGGACCGTCGCGTCGGCCGGAGCAGGCAGCAGCAGTGCCGCCGCGACGACGAGCACTCCACCCGCCAGCCACCTGGTTCCCGCGCCGAGCATCCCGGGCCTCCTTCCCCTGAGCCATTCACGACGAACGTACCTTTTTGCGGCGGATCGTGATGCAGCTTCGGGTTCCGGTACCCAGTGGGGATGTCACAGCGCAGCGAGCACCACCGGCTCGGCCATCGCGTAGTAGCGCTGGTCGCCCGCGCCCTCCTCGACCGGGGTACGGAGGCGTTCCAGCGCCAGGTAGCCGTCGGCGGCCCAACCCAACCCCGGAGTCCAGCCGGTGCCGTCCCGCCCGATGGTGAACCGGAACCGGGACCGCTCGGCACCGCTGGCCGGGTCCAGGGTGACCAGATCCTTCTCTGCGGTCAACAGGTGCACCCGGCCGGGTTGGGCGGCGACCACCCGGGTCCCCGGGCCGAGGTCGGCCCGACGCCACAGTTCGTCTCCGGTCAGCGCCGACCGACCCGTCACCACCCCGTCGGCGGAGACCCCGACGCCGGTCCTCCCCGCCAACACCGTGCCGGCGCGGTCCAGCCCCAGGGCGGCCACGGGCGCTCCGGCGTCGACCAGCCAGCCCCGGCCGCCGTCCTCGCCGGCCGCGCCGCCGGTCCTCTGGCCGGCGGTTCCGGTCTCGGCGACGTGCAGGCCGGCGCAGGCCGAGCGGGCGGTCGCGCAACCGGTCGGGGTGACGGTCACCTCCGCGCCGGCCCCCGGCGGGCTCCAGCGTTCGGTGACCGTGCCGGTGGCGACGTCGCGGAACTCGACGACCGGGCCCCCCGCGCACCGGTCCAGTGTGGCGAGCCGACCCGCGACGGTGGTGCCGACGTCGGTACGGCAACCGGGGTCGACGTCGACCCGCCAGAGCCGTCGCCCGGAGGTCAGGTCGGTCCCCTGCACCTGCCGGTCGCCGACGACCACCACCACCGCCCCGCCGCCCGGCCCGGTGGCGGTGTGCAGGCCGTGCGGGTGCCAGACGGTCTCCGCCCCGGTACGCCGACCGGTGTAGCCCTCCTGGGGAGCCGGGGCGTCCGCCCGCCAGGCGACCCGACCGGTGTCGGCGTCGATGGCCACGAGCCGCCCGTCCGACCAGCGGCTCACCACCGTGGTCCCGGCCGCCAGCACCCCGCTGAGCTGGGCCGGCCACCGCCGGTACGACCAGTACGGGGTGTTGCGCTGGCGGTCGTCGACCGGTTCGTCGGCCCAGACCTGCCGGGTCGTCGCGTACACCCGCAGCCGGCCGTCGACGATCAGCGGCGCGGTGGAGAACCGTCCGATCGGGCCGACCTCCGGGTCCACGGCCGGCGGGCGTTCCCCACGGGCGACGGTGACCACCTCGGCCGGGGCGAGCACCCGGTACACCGTGGCGGCGGCCAACCCGGCGACGAGCAGCGTCGCGACCGTGACGACGATCCGCCGCCGGTCCTTCGGGATCCCCATGCCGCACCTCCGCCCGGCACCCTACCCACCGGCGGAGTCCCGCTCCGGCGCAGGTGGCGCCCGGCCGGTCGAGCCGGCGGTCGGGGGGAGGTGGGGCACCGGTCCCGGGTCCTCTGGAGCTGCCCGCACGAACGGGGCAGCTCCACAGCGACACGACGGCCCACCTCCGCCTGCCCTCGGACGGAGGTGGCGCCGCCGCCTCCACCCACCGGGTGGACGCCGCTCGGGGCGGCAGCCGCTCAGGGCCGCAGCCGGTCCTCCCGCAGCGCGGTGACGAACGCCGACCACCCCGGCGGGCTGACCGCCAGCGTCGGGCCGGTGAGGTCCTTGGAGTCGCGTACGCCGACCACACCGAGCGCGCCGACCAGGTTGTCCGCCACCTCCACGCAGAGCCCCTGGTCGTTGGAGCGGCTGCTCTTGCGCCAGACGGCGCCGACGAGACCATTCATCTCGCTTACCTCCCTGTCCGGTGGGGACGTCCCACGACTGCCGCCGCCCGACGGGCGGCGGGATCCGGGACGATCAACGGAGGAGGTCGGGACGCCGGTCGGACGCGGTGTGCGACCGGCGTGGAAGGTCAGTTGGCGGGGAGGATGGTGCCGGTCACCTCGCCGAGGCCGATGACGGTGCCGTCCGGGCCGGGCGCGGTGGCCGTCATGGTGACGGTGTCCCCGTCCTCCAGGAAGGTGCGGGTGTCCTCGCCGACGCGGACCGGCTCGGCGCCACCCCAGGTCAGCTCCAGGAACGAACCGGCCTGGTCGCGCTCCGGGCCGGAGACCGTGCCCGAGGCGTACAGGTCGCCGGTCCGCAGCGACGCCCCGTTGACGGTCAGGTGGGCGAGCTGCTGGGCCGGGGTCCAGTACATGCCGGCGAAGGGCGGTTCGCTGACCCGCTCGCCGTTCCACTCGACCCTCAGCCGCAGGTCCAGCCCCCGGTGCGGGACGGCCCGCAGGTAGTCGAGCACGGCCGGGTCCTGCTCCGGGGCCGGCACGAAGGCGTCGGCGAGCGCGTCCAGCGGGGTGACCCAGGCCGAGATCGAGGTGGCGAAGGACTTGCCGAGGAACGGGCCGAGGGGTTGGTACTCCCACGCCTGGATGTCCCGCGCCGACCAGTCGTTGACCAGCACCACGCCGAACACGTGATCGGCGAGGTCGTCGACCGAGACCCGCTGGCCCAACGGTGACCCGACACCCACCACGAAGCCCACCTCGGCCTCGATGTCGAGGCGTACCGAGGGACCGAAGACCGGGCCCTCGGCGGTGGCGCGCTGCCCGCACGGACGGACCACCGGCGTACCGGAGACCACCACGGTGCCGGCCCGACCGTGGTACCCGACCGGCAGGTGCTTCCAGTTCGGCAGCAACGGCGGCTGGCCGGGGCGGAAGATCTGCCCGACGTTCGACGCGTGGTGCTCGGACGAGTAGAAGTCGACGTAGTCGGCGACCTCGAACGGCAGCGCCATCGCCACCTCGGCCAGCGGCACCAGCAGCGGCTCCACCGCGGACCGGTGCTCCGGGTCGGTGAGCAGCTCGACCAGGCGCCGCCGGACCGCCGTCCACTGCGGGCGGCCGAGCGCCATGAAGTCGTTGAGCGTCGGGCTGCCGAACGCCCCGGCGGCCAGTACCCGCCCGGCCTCCTCCGCGCCGGCCAGGTCGAACACGAGGTCGGCGACGCGCACGCCGATCCGGGGCTCCCGCCCGCCGTGCCGGAACACCCCGTACGGCAGGTTCGTCACGTCGTACGGCGAGCCTGCGGCACCCGTCACCCAGCTCATCTAAGTCCGCCTCCGTCCACCAGCCCCAGCCGGATCAGGTCGGTCAATGGTTCCTGCACGCTGCACGAGCCGAAGCCCACCCACAGTGGGCGTGTCTCGTCGCGTCCGGGCTCCACCTGCTGGAGCAACGGACGCGGATCGGTCCTGGTCAGCACCTCGGCGACCGCCTTCACCCCGGCGCCCTCGGCCGCGGCGCGCACGGCGGCCAGCACGTTGACGAAACCGTGGTGGGTGAACCCGGTCTCCGGGTCGAGGTGGCGGGTCGCGTGATGCAGCCCGGCGGTGAGCTTGAAGGGCAGTTCCCGGTCGCGGCAGGCGCAGACCACCGCAGCCAGTTCGCCGGGCGTCGGGAAGAGTTCGGCGGCCAGTCCACCGGTGCGGAACTTCGCCGCGATCCGGGTGCCGGCACGGCGCCGCTCGGCGAGCACGTCGAGGGCGTTCAGCAGGCCCCAGGCCAGCGGGATCTCGGCGTACACGTCGAGGTCGGGGTGACCGGCGGCGAGGGCGGTCAGTTCGGCGAGGCCGGGCAGCGGGTCCTCGCCACGCCGGGCGACCGCCGCCTCCACCTGCCGCACCCGGAGCCGGGGATCGGCTGCCGCGTGGGCTTCGCCGAGCCGGTCGAGCGGGACGTCTCCGATCACACCGACGTCCAACCGTGCGGCGGAGTTCCCCTCCGACGCGTCGAGGAGCCGGGCCAGGTCGGGCAGGGCCGACGCCGGTACGAGCAGCGGGCCGACCAGGTCGGCGTACCAGGAGGCACGGTGCCGCACGTGGGCGGCGAGGGCGTCGGGCAGGGACGCGCTGCCCGGCGGAAAAACCGCGGCGTCGTCGACGAGTCCGGTGAGGAACCGGGGCACCTGCGTTGACACGAGACAAGAATCTACGGGACGCTACAAGTAACGGACAACAGCGTCCGACTATCGGACACACTCGGCCGGTGCCTGGGACTGGTCAGGAGGCGAGATGCCGTACTACCGCAGCGTCGGAGAGGTGCCGCGCAAGCGCCACACCCAGTTCCGCCAGCCCGACGGCAGCCTGTACGCCGAGGAGCTGATGGGTCAGGAGGGCTTCTCCTCCGACTCGTCCCTGCTCTACCACCGGTACGCGCCCACCGCGATCGTCGCCGCCGAGGAGTTCGCCCCGGCCACGGTGAACCGGGTGCCGAACCTGCCGCTCAAGCCCCGCCACCTGCGCACCCACAAGCTCGACGGCGGTCCCGCCGACCCGGTGCTGGGCCGGCGGTACCTGCTCGCCAACGACGACGTGCGGATCGCGTACGTGGTCGCGGACCGGCCGTCCCCGCTGTTCCGGGACGCCACCGGCGACCACTGCCTCTACGTCGAGTCCGGCTCGCTGCGCGTGGAGTCGACGTTCGGCGTGCTCGACGCGGTGGCCGGCGACTACGTCGTCATCCCCACCTCCACCATCCACCGCCTGGTGCCCACCGGCGACGAGCCGGCCCGGTTGCTGGCGGTCGAGGCGGCCGGGCACGTCGGCCCGCCCAAGCGCTACCTCTCGGTACGCGGACAGTTCCTGGAGCACTCGCCGTACTGCGAGCGCGACGTCCGGGGACCGGACGCGCCGCTGCTGGTCGACGGCGAGGAGGCGGAGGTGCTGGTCCGGCACCGGTCCCAAGCCGCAGGCCCGAACGGCAGCGGCACGGCCTGGACGCGTCATGTCTATGCCCACCACCCGTTCGACGTGGTCGGCTGGGACGGGCACCTCTACCCGTGGGCGTTCTCCATCCACGACTTCGAGCCGATCACCGGCCGGATCCACCAGCCGCCACCGGTGCACCAGACGTTCCAGGGGCCGAACTTCGTGATCTGCTCGTTCGTGCCCCGGAAGGTGGACTACCACCCGGAGGCGATCCCGGTGCCGTACCACCACCACAACGTCGACTCCGACGAGATGCTCTTCTACACCGGCGGCAACTACGAGGCCCGCCGCGGCTCCGGCATCGAGCAGGGGTCGATCTCGCTGCACCCGTCCGGCTTCACGCACGGCCCCCAGCCGGGCGCGGCGGAACGGTCCCTCGGCGTCGACTTCTTCGACGAACTCGCCGTCATGGTCGACACCTTCCGCCCGCTGGATCTCTGCGACGCGGCAGCCGAGTGCGAGGATCCGGGCTACGCCTGGACCTGGGCCCGTCGGCCCTGACCCGGCCGAGGTGGTAGCAGGGGACCCCTGTTACCGCTTTTTGTCGAGGAAGGGCCCCCTGCAACCACCTCAGCGCACCGGCCGGACGAACGCGGCGAGCTCGGCGACCGCCGTCGCCACGATCGCCAGCACCAGCGGCCAGGGTGTGCCGACCAGGGCGTAGAGCAGGATCAGGGCGGGCGCGGCGGCCACCGCGTACACGGCCACGGCCAGCGTCCGGTCGGTGCGCAGCAGGCCGGGGAGGATGGTGCTGGTCAGGTTGGGGACCTTGGCCGCGTACCACCAGACCACCAGCGCCCCGCCCAGCGCGGCGACCGCCGCGAACATCCGGGACAATCCGCCGCTGCCGGCCGCCAGGCAGGCGACCAGCACGGTGGCCACCAGTGACCAGCCGGCACCGTAGAGCACCAGTTGGCGCACGCCGTCGGAGATGGTCCGCCCCGAGTCGACCCGGCCGGGACTGACCGCCGCCGCGTCGGCCAGGTGCGCCAACGCCTCGGCGTAGCGCCGCTGCTCCAACCGGATGACGCCGATGTCGTGCTGCGCCTCACCCAGTTCCGGGTCGAGCCGCAGCGCCTCGGAGTACGCCCGCTCGGCCAGGTCGAACAGCTCCAACCGGGCCGACACCAGACCGAGCACGAGGTGTGCCTGCGGGTCCTCCGGGGCCAGTTCCACCCCGCGCCAGGCCGCGTTGAGCGCCGGCTGTCCGTTGCGCGCGCCGGCCAGGATCGCCGCCGCGCTGCGCTGGGCGTACGCGTCGTCCGGCCCGAGCGCCAGGATCTCGTCGGCGGTACGGGCGGCCTCGGCGTACCGCTCCAGGTCGGTCAGGGCCAGGCCCCGCGCGACCAGGGGCTCGACCATGCCGGGCGCGGCGGCTGCGGCCGACTCGGCCGCGGTGAGCGCCTCGCCGGCCCGGCCGCTCGCCAGGTGCACCCAGGCCAGCATGGTCAGGGCCGGAGCGTGCATCGGATGCCGGGCGAGGACGTGGGCGAGTTCACCGCCCGCCTCGTCGTAGCGGCCCAGTTCGGCGAGGAGCTGGGCCCGCTGGAGGTAGCTGTCCGGGGACTCCGGTTCCTCGGTCACGCCGGGTCCTCCTCGCCTCCGCGGCCAGCGTCGAGGGGGAACACCAGGGCCACCGCGACGCCGGCCAGCCCCTCACCCCGACCGGTGAAGCCGAGCCCGTCGGTGGTGGCGGCGGTCAGCGAGACCGGGGCACCGACCGCGTCGGAGAGCACCCGCTGTGCCTCGTCCCGCCGGGGGCCGATCTTCGGGCGGTTCCCGATCACCTGCACCGAGACG
Organism: Micromonospora inyonensis; assembly: GCF_900091415.1. Lineage (NCBI taxonomy): Bacteria > Bacillati > Actinomycetota > Actinomycetes > Micromonosporales > Micromonosporaceae > Micromonospora > Micromonospora inyonensis. Next base: position 959,222 of record NZ_FMHU01000001.1, read on the forward strand.
TTGCCGATCCCGAACCCGGCGGCGCGCACCCGGCGGGCACTCTCGCTGAGCAGCGCGATCCCGGAGGCGCCCGCCCACTCCGGTTCGGCGACGCCGTAGTTGGCGCCCAGGTCGCCGAGGCCGGCGGCGGAGAGGAGCGCGTTGCAGGCAGCGTGGGCGACCACGTCGGCGTCGGAATGACCGGCCAGCCCGACCTCGCCGGGCCAGTGCAGCCCGGCCAGCCAGCAGGGGCGACCGGGATCGAAGGCGTGGATGTCGGTACCGACGGCCACCCGGGGAACGATCATGGAGCCAGGGTACGCGTCAGGGTCGTACGGTCAGCAGCTGCTCGGCCAGCGCCAGGTCGAACGGGCGGGTGATCTTCATGGCGTACTCGGAGCCGGGCACGCAGACCACCGGGACGCCCTGCTTCTCCACGAGGCCGGCGTCGTCGGTCAGCGGGCCGACGGCGGCGGCGTGCGCGGCGGCCAGCACCGCACGGCGGAAGCCCTGCGGCGTCTGCACGGCCCGCAGGACGGAGCGGTCCACCGTGCCCTGGACGACCTCGTCGGCGGAGACCTCCTTGATGGTGTCCACCACCGGCAGGACCGGGATGACCGCGTCGTGCCCGGAGCGGACCGCCGCGGCGACCGACTCGACGAGATCGGCGGGGACGAGGGCACGGGCCGCGTCGTGCACCAGGACGATCTCCGGACCCTCCGGTACGGCGGCCAGCGCGGCGGCGACCGAATCCTGCCGCTGCGCCCCGCCGGGGACGACGGTGACCGGGGCGACCGGGGCGAGCAGTTCCGCGACGGCCGCGACGTCGGCGGCCGGGGCGGCCACCACGATCGTGTGGACCGATCCGGCGGCGGCGATCCGGCGTACCGCGTGCACGAGCAGCGGTTCACCGGCGAGCGGCCGAAGCGCCTTGGGAGCGCCGGGGCCGAGCCGGATGCCGGAACCCGCCGCAGGCACGAGGACCGCGACGTCACCGCACGGATTGAGCTGCGCGGTCACGTCGCGGTCCTCGTTTTTCTCTGCTACGGCGTGGGTACGACGATGCCGTGGAACTAGGCCTCGGTCAGAACCTTGTCGAGCAGCGTCTCGGCCTCGTCCTTGGTGCTCTTCTCGGCCAGCGCGACCTCGCCGACCAGAATGTCCCGGGCCTTGGCCAGCATCCGCTTCTCGCCAGCGGAGAGACCCCGCTCGCGCTCCCGCCGCCACAGGTCGCGGACGACCTCGGCCACCTTCAGCGGGTTACCGGAGGCCAGCTTCTCCAGATTCGCCTTGTAACGCCGCGACCAGTTGGTCGGCTCCTCGGTGTGCGGAGCGCGGAGGACGTCGAAGACCTTGCCCAGGCCCTCTTCGCCGACCACCTCGCGCACACCCACGATCTCGGCGTTCTCAGCGGGCACCCGGACCGTGAGGTCACCCTGCGCAACCCTCAGGACGAGGTACTGCTTAGGCTCACCCTTGATGACCCGGGTCTCGATTGCCTCGATGAGTGCGGCCCCGTGGTGGGGGTAAACAACGGTCTCGCCGACACTGAAAACCATAGGTTCGAAACCCCTTTCGCTGTGTCTAGGGTAACACGCTCAGGCACCGATGTCTCACCGCAGTCCTGACCGTAAGCGCAGCTCAGGGGCCACGTGAGAGGCATTTCTTCAGCTTGACATCCAGTCAAACCGATGATTTGAACACGCTCCGTAACAACTGGAACACGTCCCGGTGCGGGTGTCCGGGCCATCCGCCACGGGATTGTCCCGCGAGCGGCGGGGTCCAGGGGATGCACTCGTTCGATGGTACCGGCCAGGACAAGGGCGGGCCCAGGTGTAGCGCCAGGCCGGCCGGGTGGAGGACATTGGAGGCACCCCGCCGTCCCCACCACCACCATGGTTCCCGGAGGTCTCATGGGCATGCCCGACCCCAACGGCCCCTGGTCCACCGACGGCCTGCCCGACCTGCCTCCCGAGTGGGGACGGGTGGTCGTCCCGGACGACGCCTCCACGCTCGCCCAGGAGGCCGCGCAGGTCCGCCGTGAGCTACACGAGGCGCGTCGGGCCACCCGACTGCGCTCGTTCCGGCGCACCCTGACCCTGCCCCTGCTGATCCTGATCGTGGCGGTCCTCACCACCCTGGCCGGGCTGGTCACCGTCACCTGGCCCCGGGCCGAGCGGCCGGCGACCCGGCCGTCCGCCCCGGCCGCCGAGCCGGCCGCCGACCCGGTCGGGCGTCCGCTGCCCGCCCTGGACCTGGTCGACGAGACCGAGGCGCCGGTGCCGGTGCGCAGCCTCCTGCCGGCGGTGATCCTGCTGGTGGACGCCTGCCCGTGCCCGGAGCGGGTGATCGAGGCGGCGGGCGCGGCCCCGCCGGGGGTACGGGTGGTCACCGTGGTCGGCGGGGGCACCGTCCCCGCTTCCCCCGACCCCGACCCCGTCCCCGGCGTACGCCGACTCGCCGACCCGGCCGGCGGGATGCGCGCCCTGACGCACACCGCCCCCGTCCCCGGTACGGTCGGTGCTCTCCTGGTGGACCGCACCGGCACCGTCGTCCGGGTCGTACCGGTGGTCGGCTCGGTGGAGGACTACCGGGGGGAACTCACCCGCCTGGCCGGCTGAGCCGCCGCCTGCGGGGCTCACCGTCAGCCGAGGGCGACCAGCATGGTGGTGAGTTCCACCGCGCCCTCCTGCGGGTGCGTGATCCGCACCGAGAGCGGGGCGCCGGTCCCGGTGACACCGATCGAGTGCAGCGTCCCGTCGCACCCGCTGACCCGCCGGCCGGTCCAGAGCCGGCCGTTGCCCAGCCGGACCAGCAGGTCGCCCCCACCGTCGCAGATCACCAGCAGTTGGTACCGGACGCCCGGCGCACCGTGGGCCTGCCGGCGCAGTTCCCGGACGTTGTCGGTCAGCAGCCGGGTCTCCTGCCAGAGGACCCTGCCCAACCGGGACGCGCCAGCCCCGGGACCATCCGGGCCCGCGCCGAGCCCCCGACCCGACGAGGGGTCGACGACGACCCAGGCGCCCGGCACCGGGCCGGTCCGGCCGCCGGACAGGTCGACCGTCCGGCCGGTCGACGGTTCGACCAGTACCGTCCGGCCGCCGCCGGTCCAGGGCACTGCGGGTGGGATCGCCGAGGCACCGGAGGCGGCTGCCGCCCGCATGACGACGTCGGCGCGCGGTGCCATCGCGGCACCCGGCGTGGCCCGGGGGTCGGCGGCGGTCCACCAGCCGGCGCCGGCGAGCAGCGCGACCACGGTCAGTCCGGCCAGCCATCCGGACCGCCCCTCGACGTGGGAGTCCATCGATCGAGCCTAACCGTCGGCGGCGCCGCGCACCGCACCCGTCCGGGGTCACGGCCGGTCGTCGTCCGGACGGCCCGGCGTGGACGCCGGTCCACGACAGCGCGACCGGCCCTCAACGCCGGTGTTCCAGCAGGGCGGCGTAGAGCGTCAGGCCGGGGCCGAACGCGAGCATGACGACCCGCTGCGGCGGGGCGGGCCGCCGGAACAGCCGGTCCAGGATCAGCAGCACCGTCGGCGAGGAACAGTTGCCATGCTCGGCCAGCGTCTCCCGGGACGCGGCCAGGGCCTGCTCCGGCAGCGCCAGTTCCCGCTCCACCACGTTGAGGATGCGCGGGCCGCCGGGGTGCACCGCCCAGCCGTCCACCCCGGACCGGTCGGCCCCGTGCCGGGCCAGCAGGCCGTCGGCCAGCCCGCGGACGTGCGTCGAGAGCACCTGCGGGACCTTCGGGGAGAGTCCCATCCGGAACCCGGTGTCGGTGACCTCCCAGGTCATGTGGTCGGCGGTGGAGGTGTCGGTCACGGCGGCCACCTCGCGCAGCGCGTAGCCCGGGCCGCCCGGCACGAGCACGGCGGCCACCGCGGCGTCCGAGAAGAGCGCGTGGGAGACGATCTGCTGGGTGTCCGACCGGGACGTGGCGGGCTGGATGTGCAGGCTGGTCAGTTCGGCGCAGAGCAGCAGCGCCGGCCGGCCACGGGCGGCGACGAAGTCACCGGCCGCGCCCAGCCCGGGCAGCGCCGCGTAGCAGCCCATGTGCCCGACGAACATGCGCTGGGTGTCCGGTGCCATGCCGAGGTCGCGGGCGAGCATGATGTCCAGCCCCGGGGTGGCGTACCCGGTGCAGGAGCAGACCACGAAGAGCCCGATGTCACCCGCGGAGAGCCCGGCCGAGGTGAGCGCCCGGCCGACCGCCTCCTTGCCGAGCGGCAGCGCCTCGATCTGGTAGCGGCGCATCCGCCGCTCGGTCGGCCACTCCGAGACGTCCTCCAGCAGCGGGCTGACCGCCGCCTGCCGCCGGCTCACGCCGGAGTTCGCGAAGATCCGCCGGGCCAGCACGCGGGTGACCCCGGAGTAGTGGCCGGCGAAGAAGCCGTTCCAGAGTTCGTCCTGGGCGGCGGACGACGGTTGCGCCGTACCGAGACCCGCGATCACCGGCACGGCCATGTTCCCACCTCTCGTCGCGCATCGGCTGCCTGGAGGACCAACGAGGAACCCGGCCGTCCCGGTCCGCCCGGCTTCCCCTCTACCCCTGCGCCGCGCCGGCTACCCCTGGCGGATCCCCCGCCCCTGGTAGAGCACGGCGGCGGACCGGGTCGGCACGATCCGGGGCGCCCGGGCGGCGCGCAGGGCACGGGGGGCCAGCCCCGGCACGGCCTGGCGGAGCAGCCAGGCGGCCATCCCGACGGTCTGTGGACGGACGCCGCGTACCCGCAGCGCGACGCCGTGCCGCGCGCACTCGCGCACCAGTTCGCGGTCGTCGACGAAGAGACGGGGGTCGTGGATGCCGCGCGGCACGGCCGGCAGCCGCTCACCGATGCGGACCGTGACCAGACGGCTGAGCGCCGTGTCGTTGAGCGTGTCCAGCACGAGCAGCCCGCCGGGGCGCAGCAGGCGGCACGCCTCGGCCACCGCCCGCCGCCAGTCGGGTACGTGCTCCAGGATCTCGCCGGCGGCCACCACGTCCGCGCAGCCGTCCGCCAGCGGCACCGCCGTGGCGTCGGCGTTGACCACCGTGACACCGTGCGCCGCGGCCTGCTCCAGCGCGGAGCGGGTCAGGTCCACCCCCACGTGCCGGTAACCCTTGCCGGCCAGGTGCGGCGCGAGCAGTCCGGCCCCGCAGCCCAGGTCGACCAGGAGCGCGCCGGGCCGGCGGGCGGGCGGCACCAGTGCGGCGCGCGCCTCGGCGAGCCAGTGCAGCATCGCGAACACCCCGTCCGGACGCCACCACTCGCCGGCCAGGTCGTCGTACTGCCGGGGGTCGTTGGGGGGAAGCGCACACTCGCGGGAGGACACCGGCGCCGAACCATCTCGCATGGTTCGAGCGTGGCACGACCGGCCGGTAACGACCAGACTTCTCTTATGTGGCGAACGGTGTTAGGGCTGGTCAGAGCATGTCATCCGGAACCGGCCGCCGCGGTGACCGTGGTGGCCGGGCTGCTCGCCTGGGGCGTCGGGCACGCCCCGGCCGGAGTCGCCTCGGTGGTGGCCACCGTGCTCGCCAGCCAACTCGCGGTCGGCTGGTCCAACGACCGGCTCGACGCCGACCGGGACGAACTGGTCGGCCGGGCCGACAAGCCGGTGGTGGCCGGGACGGTCAGTCGCCGGACGCTCGGCCGGGGCACGGTCCTGGCCGCGCTGGCGGCCCCGCTGGTGGCGCTGACCACCAACCCGACGGCGGCGTTGTGCGCGGCGGTCGGCCTGGTCGCCGCCCTGCTCTACAACTGGCCGCTGAAGTCCACCCCGGTCTCCGTGTTGCCGTACGCGGTCTCCTTCGGCTCGCTGCCGGCGTTCGTGGTGCTGGCCCTGCCGGGCGCGCCGACCCCGCCGGTCTGGCCGGTCGCCGCGGGGGGGCTGCTCGGCGCGGGCGCGCACTTCGCCAACGTCCTGCCGGACCTGGCCGACGACGCCCGCACCGGGGTGCACGGCCTACCGCACCGGCTCGGGGCCACCGGCAGCGGGGCAGCCGCCGCCGGGCTGCTGCTCGCCGCCACCGTCGTCCTGGTCCTGGGGCCGGCCGGGCCACCGTCCTGGCCGGGCCTGTCGGCGGTCGCCGCCGCCGCCGTGGTCCCGCCGCTGAGCTGGTACGGCAGCCGCCGCGCGGCCCGCGCCGGAGCCCGTCCGGTCGGCGCGTTCCGGGCGGTGATCCTGGTCGCGGTGATCGACGTGGCGCTGCTGGTGGCGAACGGCCGGGTGCTCTGAGAACGGTCGGCGGGCCGGCATTGCCGGGTCGCCGTGCACGGCTCGATCAGGCCCAACTACGCTGGAGCGCGGTCTGCGCGGGTATGGCCACCGCGCCGGGCGTACGTCCCGGTGGGGATCGCAACGAGGAGGACGCGACGTGACGCGCTCGATCAGGGGCTCCCGACGGGCTGCCGTGCTGCTGGCCGGTGCGGTGGCGACGGGCCTGCTGGTGTCCGGCTGTGGGACCGGGCAGCTCGCCGAGACCGCCGTCAAGGAGCCGTCGGTCCAGGGCATCAACACCGGCACCCCGGACGGCAGCTACCTCGTCCGCGGCCTGGTGGTCGACTTCCCGGGCGGCGAGGGCTACCCGGCCGGTGGCAACGCTCCGCTGAGCGTGGTGCTCTACAACGACACGCGGGATCCGGTCACGGTCACCGTCAGCACCGACAGCGCGCGGCAGATCGTGCTGGCCGGAGCCGACACCTCCCCCTCCGCGAGCCCGAGCGAGTCGGCCACGCCCACCCCCTCCGCCCCGGCCAGCCCCTCCGGGTCGGCCCCGGCCAGCCCGGCCTCGCCCGACCCGGCGAGCCCGTCGCCGACCGACCCGGTCAGCCCGTCGCCGACCGAGACGACCCCGGCCGGCGCGCCGGCCACCGTCGAGATCCCGCCGTTCGGCTACGCCCAGCTCAACCAGCAGGGCGGCCGGTTCTTCCAGCTCGTCGGCCTGAACGAGGAGCTGCGCCCCGGCCAGCAGGTCGACCTCGTCTTCGACTTCGGCAACGGCAAGCGGGTCACCACCCCGGCCCCGGTCGGTGTGCCGCTGTCGCCCCAGGCTCCGCCGTCGCCGATCATCGAGCGGCACGGCGGCGAGGGCGGCGAAGAGGGCGGCCACTGAGCCCCTCCGGTAGTCACCGACGACACCGTCGGCGTGGCGCAGGCCATGCCGGCGGTGTTCTCGTCGTACGGGTTGGTTAACGTCCTGGTGTGACGACCTCCCGAGCGACCCCGCGCGGCGCGGCCGGTTCCGCCCGCTCCCGGGCGGCCCGTGAGCCCCGCCCGGCGTACGAGTGCGACGCCTGCGGCCACCAGCCGCCGAAATGGGTGGGGCGCTGCCCGGAGTGTGGCGAGTGGGGCTCCGTGGTCGAGTGCACGCTCACCGGGCCGACGGTCTCCGGCCGGCTGGTCAGCTCCCGGATGCCCGCCGAGCCGGCCCGACCGATCGCCACCATCAGCGCCGCTCCCGCGAAGGCCCGCCCGACCGGGGTGGCCGAGCTGGACCGGGTGCTCGGTGGCGGGCTGGTGCCAGGCGCGGTGGTGCTGCTCGCCGGTGAGCCCGGAGTCGGCAAGTCCACCCTGCTGCTCGACGTGGCCCAGCAGTGGGCCGCCGGTGCGGGCAGCCCCTCCCTGGTGGTCAGCGGCGAGGAGTCGGTGAGCCAGGTCCGGCTCCGGGCCGAGCGGATGGACGCCCTGCACGACCAGCTCTACCTGGCCGCCGAGAACGACCTCGGTGCGGTGCTCGGACACCTCGACGCGGTCAAGCCCGGCCTGCTGGTGCTCGACTCGGTGCAGACCATCTCCACACCGGGCACCGACGGGGTGCCCGGCGGGGTGACCCAGGTGCGCGCGGTCACCGCCGCACTGGTCGCGGTGGCCAAGGAGCGGGGCATCGCCACCGTCCTGGTCGGTCACGTCACCAAGGACGGTCAGGTCGCCGGCCCCCGCGTGCTGGAGCACCTGGTCGACGTGGTGCTGCACTTCGAGGGCGACAAGCACTCCTCGCTGCGGCTGGTCCGGGGCGTGAAGAACCGCTTCGGCGCGGCCGACGAGGTGGGCTGCTTCGAGATGCACGAGCGGGGCATCAGCAGCCTCGCCGACCCGTCCGGGCTGTTCCTGACCCGCTACGCCGAGCCCGTGCCGGGCACCTGCGTGACCGTGGCGATGGAAGGGCGGCGCGCACTGGTCACCGAGGTCCAGGCGCTGATCGGGGCGACGGTGGCCGGCTCGCCCCGGCGTACCGTCTCCGGGTTGGACGGTGCCCGGCTGGCGATGGTGCTCGCCGTGCTCCAGCGCCGCACCGAACGGCTGACCCTGCACGACCGCGAGGTCTTCGCGGCGACCGTGGGGGGCATCCGGGTGGTCGAGCCGGCCGCCGACCTGGCGGTGGCGCTCGCGGTCGCCTCCGGTGGGCTCAACCTGGCCATCGCCCCGCACCTGGTGGCGATCGGCGAGGTCGGGCTGACCGGCGAGGTACGCCGGGTCGGCGCGGTCCCCCGCCGGCTGGCCGAGGCGACCCGGCTGGGGTTCCGGCTGGCCCTGGTGCCCACCGGCTGCGGGCCCGGTGCCTCGGGGGTCAGCGCCCCGGAGAACATGCAGGTGATCGAGGTCGCCGACGTCCGGGCGGCGTTGCAGTGCGCCGCCCGTGCCTCGGCCGAGTGACCCACCGGCCGGGCCGGTGGTGGGCAGCGCTTCCGCAGGTGGGGGGAGTCGGACACCGTGACACATCACAGTAACCACGAGAGCACCCAACGCACGTCAGTCCGTAGACTGTCCGCGTGCCGATCGACCGCGATGCCAGCAAGCCAGCCGGCGCGACGCCCCATGCCCGCAGCGGCCCCCTGGGCTCGCCGGCACGACCGATCAGTGTCAACGTGACCGGCGTCGCCAGCACCGTCGGGGCCGGGGGTGACCCGCTCCGGGCGAACCTCGCCCTCATGGCGCCCGGCACCGCGCTCCGCGACGGCCTGGAGCGCATCCTGCGGGGCCGCACCGGCGCGCTGATCGTCCTGGGTTACGACAAGGTCGTCGAGACGCTCTGCACCGGCGGTTTCCCGCTCGACGTGGAGTTCTCCGCCACCCGCATCCGCGAACTCTGCAAGATGGACGGCGCCGTGGTGCTGTCCAGCGACGGCACCCGGATCGTCCGGGCGGCGGTGCACCTGATGCCCGACCCGTCCATCCCGACGGAGGAGTCGGGCACCCGGCACCGCACCGCCGAGCGGGTGGCCCGGCAGACCGGTTACCCCGTCATCTCGGTCAGCCAGTCGATGCGGATCATCAGCCTCTACGTCAACGGTCAGCGGCACGTACTGGACGACTCGGCCGCCATCCTCTCCCGGGCCAACCAGGCGTTGGCCACCCTGGAGCGCTACAAGCTGCGGCTGGACGAGGTCTCCGGCACCCTCTCGGCACTGGAGATCGAGGATCTGGTCACCGTCCGGGACGCGGTGGCGGTGGTGCAACGGCTGGAGATGGTCCGCCGGATCGCCGACGAGATCGCCGGCTACGTGGTCGAGCTGGGCACCGACGGCCGGCTGCTCGCCCTCCAGCTCGACGAGCTGATGGCCGGAGTGGACGCCGACCGCACCCTGGTCATCCGGGACTACCTCCCCAGCGGCCGCAAGTCCCGCACCCTGGACGAAGCGCTGGTCGAGCTGGACCTGCTGGGGGCGACCGAACTGATCGACCTGGTCGCGGTGGCGAAGGCCATCGGCTACCCGGGTGCGTCCGACGCGCTGGACGCGGCGGTCAGCCCGCGCGGCTTCCGGCTGTTGGCCAAGGTGCCCCGCCTGCCGGTCTCCATCGTCGACCGGCTGGTGCTGCACTTCGGCAGCCTCCAGCGCCTGCTCGGCGCGACGGTGGAGGACCTCCAGGCCGTCGAGGGGGTCGGCGACGCCCGGGCCCGGGGCGTGCGGGAGGGGCTCTCCCGGCTCGCCGAGGCGTCGATCCTGGAGCGCTACGTCTGACCTGCGCTCCACCCGCCGAGGACGTTCGGCCGGAGCTCCACCCGCTGAGAACGTCCGGCCGGATCAGTCCACGACGGTGAGCTTCACCGGGGCGCTGAGCTTGGCGTCGAGCCGTCCGAAGACCTGGTACGTCCCGGGCGGTGCCGGCTTTCCGCTCGCCAGGCCGTTGGCGCACTTCGTGGTGTCCAGCCCGTTCCAGGTCACCTGGTACGACCGCTCGAAGCCGGGGGTGAAGGACTGCACGTCCGAGCCCTTGGCGGTGCCGCAGGTGTCGGAGGACCACACCTTCTCCGCGCCCGATTTGACGAAGAGTTCCTGGAGGTCGGCGCCGACGTCCCGGGTGCACGTCCGGTCCGAGGTGTTCCTGATCCTGAGTTGCAGGTCGACCGTACCGCCGGAGCGGACCGAGGCGGGCGCCACCACCGGGGTCACCGAGACCTCGGCGTCGGTGCACGCACCGGCACCCCCCGCCGGCACGATGGGGTCCCCGGGTCCCACCGGCGCGCCACTGGTCGCCGCCGGACCACCACCGTCACCCGGACCGCCACCGGCCGGGCCTCCACCGCCCGGCGCGCCGGGCCCGGCGGACGCTGGCGGCTCGCCTGACTGAGGAGTCAGCACGGAACCGGTCGGGTCACCTGCCGACGGTGTCGGGGTGGGCGACCGCTCCGGACTCGCGGTCTTGTCGCTCGACCCGGAGCACGAGTAGAGCACGACAATCAGGAACAGGATCCCCGCTCCAAGTACGACGGCACGACGCCGCCAGTACACGGCGGGCGGCAGGGGGCCAACCGTCAGACGCATGATGTCCCCACCGTAGCGGCGCAGCGCTCCCCGACCGGGCGCGACGCGCCGGGACGGCAGCGGCTCACCGTGCCAACTCCTCGCCCTTCAGAGGTAGACCTTGCGTTGGTAGACCGCGTGCGCGCCGGCAACCCGGTCGAGGAAGAGCAGGCCGGCACAGTGGTCGATCTCGTGTTGCAGGGCGCGGGCCTCGAAGCCGTCGGTGGCGATCCGCACCTGACGGCCCGTGCCGGGCAGGGTGCCCTCCACCACCAGCCGGCTGGCCCGCTTCACGTCACCGGTGAGGTCGGGCACCGACATGCACCCCTCCCGCCCGGCCTTCCACCGGCTCGCCTCCACCACCCGGGCGTTGCAGAGCACGAACGTGCCGTGCACGGTCACCGACTTCGGGTGGCCGGTCACGTCGACGGCGAACACCTGGGCCCCGACCCCGATCTGCGGCGCGGCCAGCCCGACACAGCCCGGCGAAACCCGCATCGTCGCGACCAAATCGGCGGCGAGGCGTACCACCTCGTCGGAGGTGGCGTCGACCTCCGCCCCCGTCCGGCTGAGCACCGTGTGCGGCGCGGCCACCACCGGCCGTACCTCACCCGGCACCCCGAGCGCCTCCGGTGTCCAGCCGTCCAGGCCGGTGACCTGCGCGGTCACAGCAGATCCGGGTCGGCCGGCCGGAGAGTCACCTCGACGCCCAGGTCGGCAGCCGTACGGGAGAGCCGCTCCCGCAACTGGTCCACGGCGTTGGGCGGCAGGTCGACCTCGGCGACCACCACGTAGAGCTCCCCGGTCAACCGGGTGGTCAGGTCGGTGACGTTGCCGCCGACGTCGGCCAACGCCCGGGTCGTCGCCGCGACGATGCCGAGCCGGTCCGCCCCGTGTACCGCCATCACGTACGGCTCGCCGGGAGGAGCCGTGACGCCGTCCGGGGTGACCGTCCGTACGCTCGCCAGGAGTTGACCGTCGGCGGCGAGCGGGCCGAGCGCGGCCTCGACCTCGGCGGCGGTCGGGCCGACGCAGACCAGGGTCATCGCGAAGTGACCGCGCAACCGGGTCATCGTCGAGTCGGTGAGGTTCGCGCCGAGCCCGGAGAGCACCTCCGCGACGTCGGCCACGATGCCGGGCCGGTCCTGGCCGATGACGGTGATCGCGAGCTCGTTCATCCCGGCATTCTCCCCGACCAGCGGAAACGGCCAAGCGGCAACCGCCCGACCGCCCACGCTGCGGGACGTGCCGGACATGACATCATCGGCGACGCGATGACAGAGCAGAGTTTCGCCGACCGGGTCAGCCGGTGGTACGAGCAGAACGCCCGCGACCTGCCGTGGCGCGGCCCCGACGTGAGCCCCTGGGCGATCCTGGTCAGCGAGGTGATGCTGCAACAGACCCCGGTGGTACGGGTGCTGCCGGTCTGGGAGGCGTGGCTGGCCCGGTGGCCGGTGCCGGCCGCCCTGGCCGCCGAGAGCCCTGCGGACGCGATCCGGATGTGGGGACGGCTGGGCTACCCCCGCCGGGCGGTGCGCCTGCACGAGTGCGCGGTGGCCCTGGTGGACCGCCACGGTGGCGAGGTGCCAGACCGGCTGGACCAGTTGCTCGCCCTGCCCGGGGTGGGGACGTACACCGCGCGGGCAGTAGCGGCGTTCGCGTTCGGGCAGCGGCACCCGGTGGTGGACACCAACGTCCGGCGGGTGGTGGCCCGGGCGGTGGCCGGGGAGCCGGACGCCGGCCCGACCACCCGCCCAGCCGACCTGGTGGCGACGGAGGAACTGCTGCCGGTCGAGCCGGCCGCCGCCGCCCTGGCGAGCGCGGCCTTCATGGAACTGGGGGCGGTGGTCTGCACGGCCCGGTCACCGCGCTGCGCGGTCTGCCCGGTGGAACCGGTCTGCGCATGGCGCGCCTCGGGCCAGGAGGCACCGACCGGGCCGACGCGCCGCCCGCAGCGGTACGCCGGCACCGACCGGCAGGTACGCGGGCTGCTGCTCGCAGTGCTGCGGGAAGCCACCGGCCCGGTGCCCCGGCCCCGGCTCGACCAGGTCTGGGCCGACGACGTGCAACGGTCGCGGGCACTGGCCGGGCTGGTCACCGACGGGCTGGTGGAACCGGCCGGCGAAGCGGCCTACCGACTCGTCGGCGACGCTCCCGCACCGGCCGGCCAGCCGCTCACCTGAGGCGTTGCCGGAGAGCGGTCGCCAGGCGACGTGCTGCCGGACGGGCGTGGTTGCAGGGGGCCCTTGCTCCGCACAGAGCGGTAGCAGGGGACCCCTGCTCATCAAAAAAGCGGTAGCAGGGGACCCCTGCAAACACCTGGGGTGACATGGGCGAGGGCCCGGCGGCTGTGCCGCCGGGCCCTCGCTTCGGTTGTTCGCCGGTTCCGCAGGTGGTGAGACCCGTCGGGGAACCCGACCGTTACGCCGCCTCGTCCGCACCCGTGGCGGCAGTGCCGCCGAGGTCGGCCGGGACAGCGTCCGGCACGTCGACCGGCCGGTCCGCGCCACGGAAGACCAGCTTGGACTTGTCGACGTTGTTCGGGTCGCCCTCGCAGTCCACCACCACGATCTGACCGGGGGTCAGCTCGTTGAAGAGGATCCGCTCGGAGAGGTTGTCCTCGATGTCGCGCTGGATCGTGCGACGCAGCGGACGGGCACCGAGCACCGGGTCGAAGCCCTTGGTGGCCAGGTACTTCTTGGCGTTGTCGGTCAGCTCCAGGCCCATGTCCTTGTTGCGCAGCTGGGTCTCGATCCGGGCGATCATGATGTCCACGATCGAGAGGATCTCCTGCTGGCGCAGCTGGTGGAAGACGATGGTGTCGTCGATCCGGTTGAGGAACTCGGGCCGGAAGTGCTGCTTCAGCTCGTCGTTGACCTTCTGCTTCATCCGGTCGTAGTTGGACTCGGAGTCCTCCGACGCCTGGAAGCCGAGTGACACCGCCTTGGCCACGTCCCGGGTACCGAGGTTCGTGGTCAGGATGATGACCGTGTTCTTGAAGTCCACGATCCGGCCCTGACCGTCGGTGAGCCGACCGTCCTCCAGGATCTGGAGCAGCGTGTTGAACACGTCCGGGTGGGCCTTCTCGATCTCGTCGAAGAGGACCACCGAGAACGGCCGACGCCGCACCTTCTCGGTCAGCTGCCCACCCTCGTCGTAGCCGACATAGCCGGGAGGCGCGCCGACGAGCCGGGAGACGGTGTACCGGTCGTGGAACTCGGACATGTCGAGCTGGATCAGCGCGTCCTCGCTGCCGAACAGGAACTCGGCGAGCGCCTTGGAGAGCTCGGTCTTACCGACACCGGACGGACCGGCGAAGATGAACGAGCCGGACGGCCGCTTCGGGTCCTTCAGGCCGGCCCGGGTACGCCGGATCGCCTTCGAGACCGCCTTGACCGCGTCCTCCTGGCCGATGACGCGCTTGTGCAGCTCGTCCTCCATGCGCAGCAGGCGGGAGGTCTCCTCCTCGGTCAGCTTGTAGACCGGGATGCCGGTCCAGTTGCCGAGGACCTCGGCGATCTGCTCGTCGTCAACCTCGCTGACGACGTCCAGGTCGCCCGCCTTCCACTCCTTCTCCCGCTGGGCCTTCTGCCCAAGGAGCTGCTTCTCCTTGTCGCGGAGCTGGGCGGCGCGCTCGAAGTCCTGCGCGTCGATCGCGGACTCCTTGTCCCGGCGGACCTGGGCGATCCGCTCGTCGAAGTCGCGCAGGTCCGGCGGCGCGGTCATCCGGCGGATCCGCATCCGAGCGCCGGCCTCGTCGATCAGGTCGATCGCCTTGTCCGGCAGGAAGCGGTCGGAGATGTACCGGTCGGCCAGGGTGGCGGCGGCCACCAGGGCGGCGTCGGTGATGCTCACCCGGTGGTGCGCCTCGTACCGGTCACGCAGACCCTTGAGGATCTCGATGGTGTGGGCCAGCGAGGGCTCACCCACCTGGATCGGCTGGAACCGCCGCTCGAGCGCGGCGTCCTTCTCCAGGTGCTTGCGGTACTCGTCGAGGGTGGTGGCACCGATGGTCTGGAGCTCACCCCGGGCCAGCATCGGCTTGAGGATGCTGGCGGCGTCGATCGCCCCCTCGGCGGCACCCGCACCCACCAGGGTGTGAATCTCGTCGATGAAGAGGATGATGTCGCCGCGGGTGCGGATCTCCTTGAGCACCTTCTTGAGGCGCTCCTCGAAGTCACCGCGGTAGCGGGAGCCGGCCACCAGGGCACCGAGGTCGAGGGTGTAGAGCTGCTTGTCCTTCAGCGTCTCGGGCACCTCGCCCTTGATGATCTTCTGGGACAGCCCCTCCACCACGGCGGTCTTGCCGACGCCGGGCTCACCGATCAGGACCGGGTTGTTCTTGGTACGGCGGGACAGCACCTGCATGACCCGCTCGATTTCCTTCTCGCGCCCGATCACCGGGTCGAGCTTGCCCTCGCGGGCGGCCTGGGTGAGGTTACGGCCGAACTGGTCCAGCACGAGACTGGTCGACGGCGCGGCCTCGCCGGTGGCGGTGCCCGCGGCGGCGGGTTCCTTGCCCTGGTAGCCGGAGAGGAGCTGGATCACCTGCTGGCGGACCCGGTTGAGGTCGGCGCCGAGCTTGACCAGCACCTGGGCGGCGACGCCCTCGCCCTCCCGGATCAGGCCGAGCAGGATGTGCTCGGTGCCGATGTAGTTGTGGCCGAGCTGGAGCGCTTCGCGCAGCGACAGCTCCAGCACCTTCTTGGCCCGCGGCGTGAACGGGATGTGCCCGCTCGGCGCCTGCTGGCCCTGGCCGATGATCTCCTCGACCTGCTGACGGACGCCCTCCAGGGAGATGCCGAGGCTCTCCAGGGCCTTTGCCGCGACACCCTCACCCTCGTGGATCAGGCCCAGCAGGATGTGCTCCGTACCGATGTAGTTGTGGTTGAGCATCCGGGCCTCTTCTTGGGCCAGGACGACAACCCGTCGCGCTCGGTCGGTGAACCGCTCGAACATGCCCTCGTGCTCCTCACGTGCCGTGCGCACTCGATCTTGGTGGTCAAGATTCTTGGCGGGGCCGGTGCGCGGACGACCGGGGTGGGCGTCCGTGCCTCCTTACTCTATCGCCGCGAGCCGACTCCGCTGAGGTCGTGTGTCTCCGCCGGGTGCCGGTTACGCGTCGTTTTACCCAACCGTCCACGCTCAGGAGGTGTTCCGGGCACCTGCCCTGTACGCGCAGAGCGAAATTCTGCGGGCCGGTGGAGGGGTTGGAGAAGCCCTCAGGCCCCCGGACGGCTCTCCACAGGCTGTGGAAAACTCCTCCACCGGTTGTGGACAACGTCCGTTCCGCCGGATTCCTTCCCAGCGGCACGGACCGCCCGTCCCGGCGGTCCCCGACCCACCACGGGCAGGTCGGACGACGAACCGACGCCGGCCCGGAGCGGGTGCTCCGGGCCGGCGTCGGTGTCGCTGGAGTCGAGGTCGGCGTCAGTGGCCGGCCTTCGCGTGGAACTCGTCGACGATCTCCTGTGGGATACGCCCCCGGTCGGAGATCTCCCGCCCCTCCCGCTTCGCCCAGTCCCGGATCGCCTTGTTCTGCGCCCGGTCCGCGGTGGCGCCACCCCGGCCGCGCGCGGCCCGGCCACCCACCACCACGCCCCCTCGACCGACCTTCGAGCCGGCCGCGACGTAGGGGGCGAATAGCTCCCGCAATTTCTCGGCGTTCTTGTTGGAGAGGTCGATCTCGTACTGAACGCCGTCGAGCGCGAACTTGACGGTCTCGTCGGCGTCTCCGCCGTCCAGGTCATCGACCAGCTTGTGAATGATCTGCTTGGCCACGTGCCATTCCTTTCGAGCAGGTTCTCCTGCTAACAAGAGCACAATAGCGGGCATGATGCTCACCCCGTCAATAGGACGGGGGATTCGACACGGGTAGCCTCGCTACTCCGGGCGCACCAAGGGGAAGAGGATCGTTTCCCGAATTCCCAGGCCCGTCAGGGCCATCAACAGCCGGTCGATTCCCATTCCCATACCCCCGGCCGGCGGCATTCCGTACTCCATGGCCCGCAGGAAGTCCTCGTCGAGCCGCATGGCCTCGTCGTCCCCCCGGGCCGCCAGCGCCGCCTGGGCGACCAGCCGTTCCCGCTGCACAACCGGGTCCACCAGCTCGGAGTAGGCGGTGGCCAGCTCGAAACCGAGCACGTAGAGGTCCCACTTCTCGGCCAGGCCGGGCTCGTCCCGGTGGCCCCGGGTGAGCGGGCTGGTCTCCTCCGGGTAGTCCCGCACGAAGGTCGGTTCCTGGAGGCCCGGCACCACCAGTTCCTCGAAGAGTTCCTCGGCGAGCTTGCCCGGACCCCACTTGGGGTCGACGGAGAGACCGACTTTCTCCGCGTACTGCACCAGACGGGGGTGGTCGGTGCGGACGGTGACCTCCTCACCGAGCGCTTCGGAAAGAACACCGAAGAGCGTCACCGAGCGCCACTCGCCGCCGAGGTCGAACTCCCGGCCGTCGGCGTGGGTCACCGTGGTCGACCCGGCGACCGCGATCGCCGCCTGCTGGACCAGATTCCGGGTGAGCGCGGCCATCGTGTCGTAGTCGCCGTACGCCTCGTACGCCTCGAGCATCGCGAACTCGGGCGAGTGCGAAGAGTCGATGCCCTCATTACGGAAGTTACGGTTGATCTCGAAGACCCGGTCGACGCCGCCCACCACCGCCCGCTTGAGAAACAGTTCCGGGGCGATTCGCAGATAGAGATCCGTACCCAACGCATTGCTGTGCGTCACGAATGGGCGCGCGGCAGCCCCACCGTGGAGGAGCTGGAGCATCGGGGTCTCGACCTCGATGAATCCCTTGCCGTGCAGCGAGTCGCGCAGGCTGCGCACCGTCGCCGCCCGCGTCCGCACCATCTGGCGGGCCTGCGGTCGGACGATCAGGTCGACGTACCGCTGCCGGACCCGGGCCTCCTCGCTGAGCGGCTTGTGCGCCACCGGCAGCGGGCGCAGCGCCTTGGCGGTCACCGCCCACTGCTCGACGAGCACGGACAACTCGCCCCGGCGGCTGGTGATCACCTCGCCGGTGACCCCGACCAGGTCACCCAGGTCGACCTGGCGCTTCCAGTCGTCCAACCGCTCGGCGCCGACCCGGTCGAGCGAGAGCATCGCCTGCAACTCCGTACCGTCCCCGTCCCGCAGGGTGGCGAAGCAGAGCTTGCCGGTGTTCCGTACGAAGATCACCCGGCCGGTGACCCCGACCCGGTCGCCGGTGGCGGTGTCGGTGGGCAGGTCGGCGTACTTCTCGCGGACCACGGCCAGGGTGCTGGTCCGGGGGTAGCCGATCGGGTAGGGCTCGACGCCGTCGGCGAGCATCCGGTCACGCTTCTCCCGGCGGACCTTCATCTGCTCGGGAAGGTCGTCGGCGGGATCGATCGGCACGGGCTTCTGCTCGGTCACGGCATGCTTCCTCAGCGGGAGAAATCGGGTGGGTCCAAGGCACGAGCCTACTCAAGCCCCTCCGGGGGCCGGCACTCGATAACCTGCCGCCATGGCCGATCCCACCCACGCGCTGTCGTTCGGCACGGCCGCCGCGGAATGGTCCGCACCCGCTCGCACTACCTGACCGCGGAGCCGGAGCACCGGCGACGGGTCGACCGGGAACTACGCGAACTGCTCCGCTCCCACGCCGTCCTGTCCGGTCAGAAGACCCTCGTCCTGCCGTACCGGACGTTGGTGCTCCGCGCGCGCCGGCACTGAGGTCGGCGGGCCCCCGCGACGGACGCGTCGGCGGCCCCCGCGACGGGTGGCCCTTACGGTGCCGCCGGGCGGTCCTTCGACGACCTCAGACGTTGCGCTCGTAGACCATCCGGAGACCGATCAGGGTGATCATCGGTTCGTGGTGGGTGATGGTGCGGCACTCGTTGATCACCAACGAGGCCAGCCCGCCGGTGGCGATCACCGCCTTGACCTCGCCCAACTCCTCGGTCATCCGCTCGACGATCCGGTCCACCTGGCCGGCGAAGCCGAAGTAGAGGCCGGACTGGAGGCACTCCACGGTGTTCTTGCCGATCACCGACCGGGGCTTCGTCGCCTCGACCTTGCGCAGCTGGGCCGCCCGGGCCGCGAGGGCGTCGAACGAGATCTCGATACCCGGGGCGAACGCCCCGCCCAGGAACTCGCCCCGACCGCTGATCACGTCGAAGTTGGTGGTGGTGCCGAAGTCCACCACGATCGACGGCCCGCCGTAGAGGGTGTACGCGGCGAGCGTGTTGACCACCCGGTCCGAGCCGACCTCCTTGGGGTTGTCGATGGCCAGCTGCACCCCGGTGCGCACTCCCGGCTCGACGACGACACTGGGCAGGTCCCCGTAGTAACGGGCCAGCATGGTCCGCAGCGAGCGGAGCGCGGCCGGCACCGTGGAGCAGGCGGCGACCCCGGTGATCTCCACCGCGTCCCCGGCGAGCAGGCCCCGGAACATCAGGCCCAGCTCGTCGGCGGTCGACCGGGCGTCGGTCTTGATCCGCCAGGAGTGCACCAGCCGGTCGCCGTCGAACGTGGCCAGCACGGTGTTGGTGTTTCCGATGTCGATGCAGAGCAGCACGCACGCAGCCTAGACAACGCCGGAAGCGGTCACGCCGCCCGCAGGTCCAGGGCGATGTCCAGGATCGGCGAGGAGTGCGTCAACGCGCCCACCGACAGATAGTCGACGCCGGTGGCGGCGTACTCGGCGGCGACGTCCAGCGTCAGGCCACCGGTCGCCTCCAGTTCGGCCCGGTCCCCCACCGCGGCCACCACCTCGGTCAGCGTCGCCGGGGTCATGTTGTCCAGCAGCAGGAAGTCCGCGCCGGCCTCGACCGCCTCCACCGCCTCGGCCAGCGTGTCCACCTCCACCTGCACCGGCACCTCGGGGAACGCCTCCCGGACCCGACGGTAGGCGGCGGCTATCCCGCCGGCCGCGAACTTGTGGTTGTCCTTGATCATGGCGACGTCGTGCAGGCCCATGCGCTTGTTGGTGCCACCGCCGGCCCGCACCGCGTACTTCTCCAGGGACCGCAGCCCCGGGGTGGTCTTCCGGGTGTCCAGCACCATCGCCTTCGTGCCGGCCAGCGCGTCCGCCCAGGCCCGGGTGTGGGTGGCCACCCCGGACATCCGGCAGAGCAGGTTGAGCGCCGTCCGCTCGGCGGTGAGCAGCGAGCGGGTCGGGCCGGTGACCGTGGCCAGCACGTCGCCGCGCGCCACCCGCGCGCCGTCGACGGCCACCAGGGACACCTCGACCGTACGGTGGTCGCCGGTCACCGGGCCGACCATCTCGAACACGGCCGCGGCGACGGCCAGCCCGGCGACCACCCCGTCCGCCCGGGCCACCAGATCGGCCGTGTCGACCTGCTCGGCCGGGATGGTGGAAAGACTCGTGACGTCCCGGAACTGGGCGCCGAGATCCTCACGCAGGGCGGACTCGACGACCCGTCGGACCTCCGCCGGGCTGAGCCCGGCCTCCCGCAGCGACTGCTCCGTCCACTCCCTCATCGGGCCTCCTCGGTTCGCGACTGCGGGGTTCGCAGGATGGGCTCACTCCGTACGGGGACTCCTCGGTTCACGGGCCGTGGGGTCCGCCGGATCGGCTCGCTCCGCGTGTTCACCCGGACTCCTCCCACCGGTGGGCCAGCCGACCGCCCGCGGCGATCGAGCCGACCAGGTGGCCGCGCCACGTCTGGTCGGCCGCCGGGAAGTCCTCCCGCCAGTGGCAACCCCGGGTCTCCCGACGGGCGTACGCGGCGGCGACCAGCGTCGACGCCACCGTGACCAGATTCGTCGCCTCCCAGCTCACGGTGCGGGGCTCGCCCCGGCCCGCGCCGAGTTCGGTCAGCGTTTCCGCCGTCGCGGCCAGGGTCCCCGCCGAGCGGAGCACCCCCGCCCCCCGGGTCATCGCCCGTTGCAGCACCGGCGTCACCTCCGGCGGCACGACCCAGCCGCCCCCGCCCCGCCACGCGCCGGTCGGTGCGGGCTGCGCCTGCTCGGGCAGGCCGCGGGCGATGTCCTCGGCGATCCGTCGGGAGAAGACCAGCCCCTCCAGCAGCGAGTTGCTGGCCAACCGGTTGGCCCCGTGGACTCCGGTGCAGGCCACCTCGCCGCAGGCGTACAGGCCGGGGATGGAGGTCTGGCCGCGCAGGTCCGTGCGGACACCGCCGGACGCGTAGTGGGCCGCCGGGGCGACCGGGATCAGGTCGGTCGCCGGGTCCACGCCGATGGCCAGGCAGGAGGCCACGATGGTCGGGAAGCGGCGGGCCAGGTGCGCGCCGCCCAGGTGCCGGGCGTCGAGGTAGACGTGGTCCGCGCCGGTCGCCAGCAGCACCCGGTGGATGCCCTTGGCCACCACGTCACGGGGAGCCAGCTCGGCCAGCTCGTGCTGCCCCACCATGAACCGCTTGCCGTCCCCGTCGACCAGGTACGCGCCCTCGCCACGCAGCGCCTCG
The DNA here is from genome assembly GCF_900091415.1 of Micromonospora inyonensis. Classification (NCBI taxonomy): domain Bacteria; kingdom Bacillati; phylum Actinomycetota; class Actinomycetes; order Micromonosporales; family Micromonosporaceae; genus Micromonospora; species Micromonospora inyonensis. The sequence continues at coordinate 980,339 of NZ_FMHU01000001.1, forward strand.
GAGACCAGCGGCTGCTGGGCGTGCCCGGCCCCGGGCATGCGGGCGTGCTCCGGGACGATCAACGCGGTCGGGTGGAACTGGACGAACTCCACGTCCGTCACGGCTGCCCCGGCCCGCAGGGCCAGCGCGACACCGTCCCCGGTCGACACGGCCGGGTTGGTGGTCGCCGCGAAGATCTGCCCCATGCCGCCGGTGGCCAGGATGACCGCGCGGGCCAGGAGCGCACCGACGCCGTCCTCGCTCCCCTCGCCCAGCACGTGCAGGGTGATCCCGCAGGCCCGACCGAGCCCGCCGGGGCCGTCCCCCGGGGCCCGGAGCAGATCCAGCACCAGGGCGTGCTCCACCAGGCGGATCCACGGGTCGCGGCAGACCGCGGCGTGCAGCGCCCGCTGCACCTCCGCGCCGGTGGCGTCCCCGCCGGCGTGCACGATCCGGTCGGCCCGGTGCCCGCCCTCACGGGTCAGCATCACCGAGCCGTCCGGGTTCCGGTCGAACTCCGCCCCGATCCGCATCAGCTCCCGCAGCCGGGGTGGCCCCTCCTTGACCAGCACCCGCACCGCCGCCGGGTCGCAGAGCCCCACCCCGGCGACCTCGGTGTCGTACGCGTGCGCGTCCGGAGTGTCCGCCGGGTCGAGCACCGCGGCGATGCCACCCTGCGCCCAGCGGGTCGAGCCCTCGTCGATGTCCACCTTGGTGACGACCGTGACGTGCAGCCCCGCCTCCCGCAGGTGCAGCGCGGCGGTCAGCCCGGCGATCCCGGACCCGACCACGATCACGTCGGTGGTCTCGACCCAGCCGGGCGCGGGCGCGGCCAGCATCTCGGGGACGCTGGGCAGCGCGACGGTCGACAGCTCCATGGGCATAGTCAACCGCGCCGGCCCGGTTCGCGCAGCACCGGGGGCCGACGCGAGTGGCGCGGCCGACCCTTCACCCGACCTGCGCACTCGCGGGCGGTTGCGGTGGTTGCGCGCCGGGTTGCGGTGGTTGCTGCGGTGGTTGCAGGGGACCCTTCCTACACAAAAGCCGCGAGCAGGGGACCCCTGCAAACCAATCGGGGCGGACAGCCGCAAGCTCTCCGTCTACAGGGCCGTGGGGACGGTCAGCGGGTACGGACGGGCAGGCCGGCCGGACCGGCCCCCCGGAGCGAGCGGGTCACCGTGCGGTCGCTGAGCCAGAGATAGCAGCGGACGCCCCGGTCACCGGCCTTCCAGCGGGCCGCACCGGGTGGGCGTACCACCACGTCGGTGCGGAACCGCAGGTCGTCGTCGACCGGCAGGCCGGCGTAGCGGGCGAGGACCGACCGGCAGCCGGTGTAGACCGGGGCCCAGTCGGCGGCCTTCGCCGGGTACCGGGTGTCCGGGGCCTTCCACACCCCGACGAACTCCGCGTTGTGCGCCTTGGCGCAGTCGGTCGGGGTGACCGTCTGCACGCCCAACTGCGCGCCGGTACGCGCGTTCTGGCAGCCCAGCCGCAGTGGGGAGGCCACCTTCAGGGCGTCCCGCAGGTTCCCGGTGCGTTGCACCGTCCGGCCGGCCCGTTCGACGGTGTCGACCTCGGTCACGTCGCACCGGTACCAGCGCGCACCGGCCGCCCAGCCGCCCCTCGACGGCAGCGCCACGCTGAGCCGCAGCCGCCCCACCCGCCACTCGTCACCGACGTACGCCGAGGTGCGGGTGTCACAGTCGGCGAACGCGGCCCGCATCGCCGGTGAGTCGACGGCCGGAGCCGAGGTGACCGCCGGCGGGAAGGTGCCCACGTGGGCGGTCTCGACCCGGTGCGGCACGCCGCAGTCCACCGGATCGAAGGTGGCGAGTGGCACCACGTCGGCGAAGTCGGCCACCTGGCAGACCCCGGCCGGCGGCAGGAACGGCCCCGGCGCGGCCAGCGCCGCCCAGTCGTCGACCAGGTCGCCGTCCAGCCCGCCCGCGTCGGCACAGCCGGCCAGCAGGGTGGCCGTCAACGACAACGCGGCCAGGCTCCTCCTCGCACGGCGCATCGCGGCCTCCCCAGCCAGCAGCCATCGCCCGACGGCGCGCGGTAAGGGTAACCAGAAATGACCCTCCGGTAACAGAGCGGATGCGCGGGCCGTAACCGGACACCCGCCCCGGTGCGGCCCGGACGGCCGATGTGGTCAGCGGACCGCCACCAGGTCCCCGCGCACCGGGTCGCCGACCATCCCCGGGGCCACCCCGGCCGGGTCGGCACCCAGCTCGATGATCCGGTTGTCGGCGTCGACGTGCACCACCCGGGGCTGGTACGTCCGCGCCTCGGCGTCGTCCATCTGCCCGTACGAGATGAGGATGACCAGGTCACCCGGGTGCACCAGGTGCGCGGCGGCCCCGTTGATGCCGATCACGCCGCTGCCCCGCTCGCCGGGGATGACGTAGGTCTCCAGCCGCGCGCCGTTGGTGATGTCCACGATCGCCACCTGCTCGCCGGGAAGCAGGTCGGCGGCATCGAGGAGGTCCTGGTCCACGGTCACCGAGCCGACGTAGTGGAGATCGGCCTGGGTCACCGTGGCCCGGTGGATCTTCGACTTCAGCATGGTGCGGTACATCGGGTTGCCTCTCACGGTCGGGTCCGGGCGAACCAGCCCGGGTGGGGGTTCGGGGCCGTGCCGGCCCGCGTCTCGTCGCCGGACCGGCCCGGCCCGGGAGGGGTGGTCATCGGGGGGCGAGCCGGATCGCCATGTTGTCGATGAGCCGCGTCGTGCCGACCCGGGCCGCGACCAGCAGCCGGGCCGGGCCGGCGACCGGACCCGGTTCCAGATCCGGGTCGGTGAGGACCAGGTAGTCCAGGTCCACGTCCGACCGGTCGCCGAAGACGGCGTTGGCCGCGACCAGCACGTCGGTGGCGGTCGCGCCGTCGGAGGCGGCCAGCGAGCCCGCGTGCAGCGCCGCCGACAGGCTCCGCGCGGCGACCCGCTCGGCCGGGGAAAGGTAGCGGTTACGGCTGGACAGGGCGAGCCCGTCCGGCTCGCGGACCGTCGGCACGCCGACCACCCGGACCGGGACGTCGAGGTCGCGGACCATCCGCCGGACCAGGGTGAGCTGCTGGTAGTCCTTCTCGCCGAAGAAGGCGAGGTCGGCCCGGGTGAGCTGGAGCAGCTTCAGGACCACGGTGAGCACCCCGTGGAAGAAGCCGGGACGGCTCTCCCCCTCCAGCTCGCCGCCGAGCCGGCCCGGGTCGAGACGCACCCCGGGTGCCCCGTCCGGGTACATGTCCGCCACCGAGGGGGCGAAGACCAGGTCCGCTCCGGCCCGCCGGCACACCTCGAGATCCTCGTCGAGGGTGCGCGGGTACCGGTCGAAGTCCTCGTTCGGGCCGAACTGCAACGGGTTGACGAAGACCGTCACCAGCACGTGATCGGCCTGCTCGCGGGCGGCCCGCAGCAGCGACTCGTGCCCGGAGTGCAGCGCACCCATGGTCATCACCACCCCGACCGTGCCGGTCAGGGCGGCCCGCGCCGCGGCCAGTTCCGCGCGGGTGGGCACCACCGTGGTCACGCCACCGCCTCCCGTCGCATGCCGCCCAGCACCCCGAGCAGCGACTCCGCGTCGACCGGGCGGAGCCGCCCGGCGGCGATCGCCCGGTCGGCGGTGCGCCGGGCCAGGGCCAGGTACGCGTCCACCGAGTCCGGGGCGGTCGCCGTCAACCGGTCGAGATGCCGCGCGACGGTGCCCGCGTCACCGCGCGACACCGGGCCGGTCAACGCGTCGTCCCCGAGTCGCAGGGCGTTCTCCAGGGCGGCCCGCAGCAGCGGGGCCAGCACCCGTGCCGGCTCCTCCACCCCGGCGTCACGCAGCCGGTCGGCCGCCTCGTTGACCAGGGTGACCAGATGGTTCGCGCCGTGGGCCAGGGAGGCGTGGTAGAGCGGCCGGTCGGGCTCGGCGATCCACTCCGGCACGCCACCGAGGTCGGCGACCAGCCGGGCAGCGAGCACCCGCAGCTCCGGCGGCGCGGTCACCCCGTACGAGACGCCGGGCAGGCGGTCGAGGTCGTCGGGCGTACCGGTGAAGGTCATCGCGGGGTGCAGCGCCAGCGGCCGGGCACCCACCTCGGCCGCCGGGGCGAGCGCGTCCAGCCCGTGCGCGCCGGAGGTGTGCGCGACCACCTGCCCGGGGCGGAGGACGCCGCTCTCGGCGAGGCCGGTCACCACGGCGGTGAGCGCGTCGTCCGGGACCGCGACGAGCAGCAGGTCGGTGGCGGCCCGGGCGACCGCCAGCACCGGGCGGCGCGGGACGTCGGGCAGCAGCCGGGCGATCCGGGCGGTGGAGGCGGTGGAGACACCGGCGGCGGCGACCACCCGGTGACCCGCGGCGGTGAGTGCCGCGCCCAGGACGGCACCGACCCGACCGGCACCGATCACGCCGACGGTGAGGTGACGGGGAAAGACGGGAACGGAGCCCGACGGGGCAGCGCCGGTGGGCGCGCCGGGGCGCGGGCGCAGGGATGCGCTCATGGCGTTGATCCAGTCCTCGAAGGTGGGGTACCGGTCAAGCGCAAGTATGCGCCGTGGTCAGCGGACGGCACAGACAGGTGTGAAAACGTTCACCGGCACGGTCCGGCCCGTCCCGGGTGCGGAACGGACGGACCGATGGACCCGTAGGGTCGGCCCGGTGACCCCACCTGAACCCCGGACGGACTGATGGGCACCGGTTGGCGGGCGGCTACGACCACGGCGCTCTACGGCCCCACCGGCTTCTTCGTGGCCGGCACCGGCCCGGCGGCGCACTTCCGGACCAGCGTGCACGCCTCCCCGGTGTTCGGCGGGGCGCTGCTGCGCCTGGTCGAGAGGGTCGACGCGGCGCTCGGCCATCCCGGCCGGCTGGACGTGGTCGACGTCGGCGCGGGCCGGGGCGAACTGCTCACCACCCTCGCCCAGCTCGCCGGCCGGGCAGCGGACCGCGGCGGACCCGCGCGTCGGGCAGCCGCCCCCCGGGACCTGTCGACGGACGACCACTCGACCGGAGATGGCGGTCGCGTGCCGGCGCTGGTCGACCGGCTCCGGCTGACGGCGGTCGAGGTGGCCCCCCGGCCCGCCGGGCTGTCGCCCACCGTCGACTGGCGGGACCGGGTACCGGACGGGATCACCGGACTGCTGCTGGCCACCGAGTGGCTGGACAACGTGCCGCTGGACGTCGTGGTGGCCACCGACGACGGCTGGCGTACGGTGCTGGTCGACCCGGCCGGCGTCGAGTCGGTCGGCGGGCCGGTGGACCCCGCCGACGCCGACTGGCTGGCGACCTGGTGGCCGGCGTCCCCCGGCGGGCGGGCCGAGATCGGGCGGACCCGGGACGTTGCCTGGGCGGCGGCCGTACGCGCCGTCGACCGGGGACTCGCCCTGGCCGTCGACTACGGTCACCTGCGCTCCGGGCGCCCGTTCGACGGGACGCTGACCGGTTACCGGGCCGGGCGGCAGGTGCCACCGGTGCCGGACGGGTCCTGCGACCTCACCGCACACGTCGCCGTGGACGCGGTCGGCGTCGCCGGCTCGGCGGTGGCCGGTACGCCGTACACGCTGCTCCGCCAGCGGGAGGCGCTGCGGGCACTCGGGGCCGACGGCGGCCGACCGCCGCTGGCCCTCGCCGCCACCGACCCGGCCGGGTACGTCCGCGCCCTCGCCGCCGCCTCCGCGGTCACCGAGCTGACCGACCCGGCCGGGCTGGGCGGACACTGGTGGCTGCTGCAACCG